>DKAS01000234.1 GCA_002448875.1 Proteobacteria bacterium UBA6920
GCGGTCATGTATCTGGGGCGCATCGTCGAACAGGGCGCCGTACAGCAGGTATTGAACGATCCCAGGCATCCCTATACCCGCGCCCTGTTGTCGGCGGTGCCCAGCGTGCACCAGCAATCCGGCCGCGAAGTGATCTATTTACAGGGTGAGCTGCCTTCGCCGGCGAACCCACCTGCCGGTTGTCATTTCAATCCCCGTTGTCATCAAGTCCATGAACGTTGCCGTGCGACTTATCCGGAATTTGTACAGTTGTCGGACAAGCAGAAAGTGCGCTGCTTTCTTTATTGAGAAGGGCGGGGGCTGCAGGTTTCGATTAATAAACGCACAAAAAGGAGTGCGTTAAAGATTTGATCGCCGAGAACGCTAAATACCCAGTGAATACCATAGATATAATAAGCATCAAGGTGATTGTGGTATTGCAGACGGTTTAACCACAGCGGAGTATGCGATCGATGGCGGACAATGTTTTCTTCAAAGCCCTGGAAGCCCACACAGTATGGAAGATACGCTTGCGCAACTATCTGGATGGCAGCAGCCAGGAAAACCTGGATCCTGACGTGGTTTGCCTGGATAACCAGTGCAGCCTCGGCAAGTGGATCTACAGTGAGGGCCAGAATTATCAGGATATGGGCGCCTACGAGCAGTTGCGCACCGTGCATGCGGATTTTCACCGCTGCGCCGCCGATATCATCCGCAAGGCCGACGCCGGCCAGGCGGCGGAAGCCGAGCAGATATTCCGCAGCACCTATGTCAGCCTGTCACGCAATATCACCAAGCTGCTGGTATCCATGCACTCGCAAACCAAGGACAGCGACGTGGCCTGATCCGGCCGACGTCGCTGCGAATTGATCAAGTGGACTGGCTGGTAACGTCTACGTACAGCTTGATCCGTTGACCGGGGCGCAGGCGCTTGCGCTTGGCCAGGAACGAATTCCAGCTTTTCACCTGAGCGACGGTAACGCGAAAGCGCGCGGCAATGCGCGCCAGGGAATCGCCGCGGCGCACGACATAGTTGATCCAGCGCATGGTGACGGACTCCGGCGGTGAGGCCAGCCGGGTCAGGTCGACGGCGGATTCACGCTTGGCGTCGTCCTCACTGTTGTCCTCGGCGGCGTTGTCCTCAGCGGCGGCCGCGGTGACTTCTTCCGCCGGTTCTTCCGGTTCCGCCTGTTTTACCCAGACCACCAGCTTCTGGCCGATGGCCAGCGGGTCGCGGGGACTCATGCCGTTCCATTTCGCCAGCTGCATGACATTGACATCGAAAGACCGGGAGATGCTCCAGAAGGTGTCACCGGCTTTCACGGCGTAAACCTCCTTGGCGCGGCCGGCGCGCGGCGTATTCTGGATTTCGCTGCGGCGCTTGTCTTCGGTGTGGGTGTAGACCGTGGTGTCCTTCAGCGCCACCGGGATCATCAGGGTGCGGCCGGGATTCAGGCGATTACCGCGCAGTTTGTTCACCTGCACCAGCACCTGCGAAGTAGTGTTGTACGTGCGAGCGATCGAAGCGATGGTTTCGCCTTTTTTCACCTTATGTTCTTCCCAGCGTATGTGTTCTTCCGGGGGAATGACCGCCAGCTGTTCACGAAACTGCTTTTCCTTTTCCAACGGCAGCATCAGGTAGCCCTTGGCATTGGGTTCGGTGGCCCAGCGGTTGAATCCCGGATTCAGGGTGTACAGCTCATCCACGCTCAGGCCGGCCAGGTCGGCGGCCAGGGCCAGGTCCAGCTGGTTATCCAGATCGACGCGGGCCAGGTAGGGCGAGTTGGGTATGCTCTGCAGATTGATGCCATATTTTTCCGGGTCGGCGACGATGGCGGCAATGGCCAGCAGCTTGGGCACGTAGCCTTCGGTTTCCGGCGGCAGGCGCAGTGACCAGTAGTCGGTGGGTTTGCCACGGCGCTGGTTCTTCAGCATGGCGCGCTTGACCGTGCCGGCGCCGGAATTATAGGAGGCCAGCACCAGCTCCCAATCGTTGAATTCGCCGTAGAGGTTTTTCAAATAGTTGAGCGCCGCGTTGGTGGATGCGTAAATATCGCGACGACCGTCATACCACCAGTTTTGTCGCAGACCATAGAGGCGGCCGGTGGAAGGAATGAATTGCCAGATGCCGGCGGCGCGGCCGTGGGAGTAGGCAAAGGGCTGAAACGCGCTTTCCACCACCGGCAGCAAGGCGAATTCCAGCGGCATATTGCGTTTCTCGACTTCGCTGACCACGAAATGCAGGTAAGGCCGCGCACGTTCGACGACCCGCTCGAGGTAAGCCTGGTTGTTGGCGAACCAGTTGAGGTCACCGGCGATTTGTTTTTCGTCGTAGGGCAGGGAAAACCCCTCACGGATTCTGTCCCACAAATCATCGTAAGGTTGCGCGGCGCTGTCTTCGTTGATGTCGTCCAGCACCACGGTCTGACCGTCATCGCTGCCCGGGGCGGTCCCTTCCTGTTCCAGCGCCTGGCTGATATCGGCAAGGGCCTTGGGATTGTCCGTCGGGGTGAAATGACTGCGCTGGCCCTCGCTGCCTTCGCTGGCCGCACCATCGGCGGCGGCGACGTCGGCGCTGCCCGGGGCGCCGGTTTGTTTGGCGGCCTTATCCAGCGGGCTGTAAATCGGCGCGGTTTCTACTTTTTGGGAAGCGCAACCGCTCACCACAAAAGCGACGATTAAAATAAGAAAAAAGTTATTCCTGGGCATTGTCCTACCACCTGCACACTCAATTTAACAAGCGAGAGAAAATTGTTAAGAAAATTCTAAGCTTTTTTTACGGTCAGCGTCCCTGATTCTTTAGTATTACCGATTACACCCTGGCCAAAACCGATGAAGCTTGGTCCAGGACACAATCGGTAATAACGCTGCTATGACCATCCCCACCCGTCCCGCCTCCTGCCAGGGGCGGGTACGCCCAGGCGACAGGTGGCTTTCTTAACGGACTTCTCAAGTAATTTATTATTGATCAAAATCTTACCATGTTTAATAAAGGGCTGTAAAAGACGGAATTCACACTCCCTCGTTCGCAAATCAATGAATTTTGAATATGGTGCGGTCTATCACTTTTTTCAGTCCAGGGTATCCTTCCAGTGGCGGACCACACCAAACACCTGCGCTCCGGATGCCAGACGACGACCGGCAAAGCCTTCCGCCGCCTGGACAACGACCGGCTCCTGGCAGCGTAAAAAGGGATTCGTCTGCATTTCCAGGGCCAGGAGCGCGGGCACCGTGGGCACGTTCTGGCGCCGTTTCTCCCGGCAGTCCAAATCCCTCTCAATAAGAAATGGATTGTGTGGCTCCACCACCTTGGCGAAGCGGATGTTATCCATAGTGTATTCATGGGCACAATAAACCAGGGTCGCCGGATCCAGAGCGCGAATCTTTTCCAGGGAGGTGTACATCTGCTCCGGCGTTCCCTCGAACAGACGGCCGCAGCCGTTGGTAAACAGGGTGTCGCCGCAGAACAGGCCGCCGTGCCCCAGGTAGGCGATATGGCCCCGGGTATGCCCGGGAACATCCAGCACACGGAAATGCAGACGGCCGCCCGCCAGATCGATTTCCGCCGGTTCCCGCAGCGGATGGCTGACCTGTTTGATGGCTTCGAGCGCGGGACCGTAAACCGGCGCCGGATGCCGGGCGATGATGTCGCGGATGCCACCCGTATGGTCACCGTGGTGGTGGGTGATAAGGATGGCGGCCAGGGACAGATCCTGTTCGGCAAGCAAGGCCAGCACCGGTTCGGCTTCACCGGGATCAACTAAAACGACCTCCCGGCTGCCGGAATCCTGTATCATCCAGATATAGTTGTCGGCGAATGCCGGAATCGCGGTTATGTTCACCATCTTTCACCTCCGGACGCTGTCTGTCGACAGCATGGTACACCAACGGGCGGAGTAACAATTATTAAGCGGCATGAACTGGCGAAGAAGTAAGCGCAATCATCCCTGCGGCAGTCTGCTGCTGGCGCGTCAGCGTCTGCACCGCTGGCACGCTACCGCGCTGGGGAATTTTCTCGCCGAGGAAGAGCTGCACCAGGTGGACAAAGCCCTGTGCAATCTGTTTGGTTACCATCTGGTGCAGGTGGGATGTTCCGGCTGGGGCAATACCTTCGGCAGCACGCGCATCCCGCATTGCCTGGTGATAGACCCCGACGGCGGGCAGGCGACGGGGACGACGGAAAACGTTACCAAGGTCGCCGGTCTGCCCGAGGCCCTGCCCATCGCCGCCGACGCCGTAGACGTGGTAGTGCTGCCCCATGTGCTGGAATTCACCCGCGATCCGCACCAGGTGTTGCGCGAAGTGGATCGTATTCTCATCGCCGAGGGACACGTGCTGATACTGGGGTACAATCCCTTCAGTTTCTGGCTGCTGGCGCGTGTTCTGTTCGGCTGGCGTCAGCAGCCGCCCTGGTGCGGGCGGCTGTTCAGCCTGGCCAGGATCAAGGACTGGCTGGGCTTGTTGGGGTTTGAAGTGGCGCATACCCGCTATTTCTTCTATCGACCGCCGCTGCAGCACATGGGCGTACTCGACCGTCTGTCCATTGTGGAGCGTCTGGGCAGGCGCTTGTGGCCGTTTCTCGGCGGCATCTACCTGGTGCTGGCGCAAAAGCGGGTAACGACATTGACCCCGATACGCCCGCGCTGGCGGCCGCGGCGCAGTTTCATTCCCGCCGGCGTGGTCGAAACCCAGAACAGGGATCCATTGTGAAAAACGTCGTGATCTTCGCCGATGGCGCCTGCAAGGGCAATCCCGGACCGGGTGGCTGGGGCGTCGTCCTGCGCTACAACGGCAATGAAAAGCATCTGTACGGTTTCGCGGCGGAGACCACCAACAACCGCATGGAACTGACGGCCGCGATCATGGCCCTGGAGGCGTTGAAGGAACGCTGCGTGGTGGAAATCACCACCGACTCCCAGTATGTGCGCAACGGCATCACCAGCTGGCTGGCCAATTGGAAGCGCAAGAACTGGAAAACCGCGGACAATAAACCGGTGAAGAACGTCGATTTGTGGCGCCAGCTGGAGGCGCAGACCGAGCGCCATCAGGTTACCTGGCACTGGGTGCGCGGCCATACCGGACATCCCGGTAACGAACTGGCCGACGAACTGGCCAATCGTGCCATCCGCGAACATTATTCGGCGGCGGACCGCTGACCACTGGCAAGCCCGAGGACCGCCCTATGCGCCAGATCGTACTCGATACCGAAACCACCGGCCTGGAACCTTCACAGGGGCACCGGGTAATCGAAATCGGCTGCGTGGAACTGATCAACCGGCGTCTGACCGGCAACCACTACCACCAGTACCTGCAGCCGGATCGCAATGTGGAAGACGGCGCGTTCGAGGTGCATGGCATCAGCAACGATTTTCTCAAGGACATGCCGCGTTTCGGCGATGTGGTCGGGGATTTTCTCGGGTTTATCAGCGGCGCCGAACTCATCATCCACAACGCGCCGTTCGATGTCGGTTTCCTCAACCATGAACTAAACCTGCTGTCGGGCGCGCTGCACCGGCTGGAGGATATCTGCACCATCACCGATACCCTGGCCATGGCGCGGCGCCTGCACCCCGGTCAGAAAAACAATCTCGACGCCTTGTGCAAGCGCTACAGCATAGATAACTCGCATCGCGAGCTGCATGGCGCCTTGCTGGACGCGGAGATACTTGCTGACCTTTATCTGGTAATGACCGGCGGGCAGGGCAGCTTGTTTGCGGAACAGGCCGCGGAAAAACCGGCGGCGCCAGTCGAGGAAATCAGCAGCGTCAAAGTGACGGAGCGCAAGCCCTTGAAGATCATCAGTGCCAGCGCCGACGAGCTGGCGGAGCACCAGCGCATACTCGATCTCATCGATAAAAACAGCGGCGGCGCCTGTCTCTGGCGCCGGCTGACGAGCGACGCCTAATCCTGCAGCGCCTGGCCGTCGCGGCCGGCAACACAACCCCAGCGCCAGTTGGCGATCCACGCCAGCAGTTCGGGCAGCGGCATGGCCTGGGCGATATAATGCCCCTGCGCCATGTCGCAGCCCATGGCCGCCAGCAGGCGCCATATTTCCGCGCTGTCTACGCCCTCGGCGGTCACCAGCAGATTCATGTTGTGCGCCAGATCAATGGTGGAGCGCACGATAGCGGTGTCGTTGTTGTCCTGCTTCATTTCCAGGATGAAGGAGCGATCGATCTTGATTTCGTCCACCGGCAGTTTTTTCAGAGTGGCCAGGGACGATTGGCCGGTGCCGAAATCGTCGATCACCAGGCGAATTCCGGCTTGGCGCAGGGCATCGAGGGTGCGCAGCGCATTGCTGGAATCGGACATGATCGCGCTTTCCGTCAGCTCCAGGTGCAGCCAGCGGCTGTCCAGAGAGAATTCGTCGAGGATGGCGCTGATGACTTCCGGCAGCGCGCTGTCGAACAGGTTGCGTACCGAGATGTTGACCGCGGTGTGGATCTGGCAGCCCGCCTGGTGCAATTGCACGCAGGCTTGCGCCGCCTGCGCCAGTACCCATTTCGCCAGTGGCTTGATCAGACCGGTGTGTTCGGCCAGGGGAATGAAACTGTGCAGGGGGATGGCGCCGCGCTGCGCGTGATCCCAGCGTACCAGGGCTTCCACTCCCGCCAGTTGCAATGTTTTCAGCTGGATCTTGGGCTGGAAAACCAGGTGCAATTCGCTGTGCTCGATGGCGCGGCGCAGGTCGCTGATCATGGTGAGCTGGGACAGGCTGTGGTTCTCGCTGGCGGTATCGTACAGCGCGAATCCCTGGCGCTGGTGCTTGGCCTGGTACATGGCGATGTCGGCGCGCTGCAGCAGGGTTTGCGGTTCCGTGCCGTGTTCGGGATAGATCACTATGCCTATGCTCATGCTCAAACTGATCGCCTGATCCGCATAGCTGTAGGGATGCTCCATCAGCCGCTGAATTTTCTGGGCGACGATTACCGCGTTTTGCGCGTTGTCGATGGCGGGCAGGATGATGGCGAATTCGTCACTGCCGAAGCGGGTGGCGTCGTGGTCCGTCAGGCGGGCCACCGTGTCGGATTTGCGCAGTTCCTGGCTCAGGCGGCGGGCAACCTGTTGCAGGAGAAAATCGCCGCAATCGGCGCCAAAGGTCTCGTTGATTTCGCGAAATCTGTCCAGATCCATCATCAGCAGGGCGAAGCTGCCGTTGTTGCGTTCGCTGAGGAAAGTGATTTGCTGCAGACGGTCGTGAAACAGAGAACGGTTGGGCAGTTCAGTCAGGTCGTCGATGAAATGCAGACTCTGCAGCACCTGCCGCGCGTCGCGCAATTCCCCATCCAGGCGACTGTAGGCCTGCACCAGGTCGTCGATTTCTCCGCAGCCGGTGGTGTCCGGCAGCTCCAGCGGCGTCGACCGGTCCGGGGAACCCTGCGTCACCTGGTGATGCAGGCGCCGCAACGGCAGGAAAACGCGGCTTTGCAGCAGCACCAGACTGAACAGCAATGCCAGCAGCAATGCTCCCGCGCTGATGGCGAAAACGTGCAGATGCGCGGTAGCCAGTTCATCATCCTGGGGACGCAGGGCGTGCGCGACAGTCAGGTTCAGGGCCGGCTCGAAAATGCTGCTGTGCAGGGTGTACTGCGCCAGCTGCGTGGCGTCCTCCTCGGTGGCGCTGGGCCAGTTGTCCGAACGATAAATATTTTCACCGTTGGGCAGGGAGATATGCAGCGGTAATCCCAGGTCATTAGCGATCTGGCGCAGTATCCACGCCGGATCGGAAATGATGGCGATATAGCCGCTTACCTTCAGACCACCTATCGGCACGACGATGCCGTGGAACGGGTGCTCATGGTAGACGCAGACTTCGGCGATCGGTTGCAGGCGCCGCGGACCATGGCGGCGTTTAGCGCGGGTAATGAGACCAGGGCAGATTTCCTCTCCCGCCGGCACTTGCAGTCCCTCGGGGGACTGGACGATGAAGCTCAGATATTCGTCGTAGAGATAGATTTTCTGCAGGCGGATGACGTCGGCGGTGACGAAGTATTGATGAAACTGAATGTTGAGATATTTCTCCAGCTGCGCGGTGTCGCGCCGGGTAAGCGCGTCGCGGAATTCACTGCTGCGCTGGATGCTGAGCGCCAGGTCACGGGTTTGTTCTTCGAGACGGCGCAGCAGATTGTTGCTTTGCAGTTCTATGGTTTCGGTGCTGGCCGACTGGCGCAGGGTCAGCGACAGCTCATGATAGGTAAAGCCGGCCGCCAGCGAAGCCAGCGCCATGATCACGCCCACCGCGAGCAGCGCGAATACCGTATAGGTTCTTATGGAGTAGGCTTCCATGGGCATGCATAACCGGGCACCGGCGCGATCTCAATCCTTGACGAACGGATACCCCTTGTTCTTCCATTCCTCGAATCCGCCGCGGAACCAGTAGACGTTGGTATAGCCGCATTGCAATGCTACGTGCACCGATTTGACGCTGCGCCCGCACTTAACGCCGTTACAGTAGAACAGCAGCGGGATGTTCTTATCGGTGATGATCTTGCCCAGGCTGGTGCAGTCGGTTTCGATATCGGGCAGGCTGACCGATCCCTCTATGTATCCCTGCTTGCGATCCGCGCTGATGCGCGCATCGACGATTTTAAGATTGTTGATGCGGTTGACCAGATCGATTACCCCTTCGGCGTCCACCTTGGTGGTGCCGGGAATGGCTTCCGGACTTTTGATCTCGGGATCTGCCCAGCCCAGCGCTGGCAGCAATAACAGCAATCCCAATGGCACAAAAAGCAGAAAACGCCGCTGTGCGATCATGTGTGGTGACTCCCCGAAGTGTTGGTGTGGCCGGTTCGCGATACCACTTTTAATTTACGGCGCTGGGCGGTTTTTCTTTAATGGGCCAAAGACGCCACGTATCGAGGTGTTAATGGCTATCTGCTTGATTATTAATAACTTCCGGTGGGTTGTTGCGAAATTGGCTGGTGGCGACTAATTCAAAAATGAGCGCTGTTGAGCCAGAGATGGCTGGCAATACTCAACAGATAACCAAGAATGATGGCCGGCGTCCATTTCAGATGGGTGAAAAAGGTGTACTGGCCTTTGGCCTGCCCCATGAGCGCCACGCCGGCGGCCGAGCCTATGGACAGCATGCTGCCGCCAACGCCGGCGGTCAGGGTGACCAGCNNCATGTTCAGCACAGCGAACATGATGGGTATATTGTCGATGATGGCCGACAACACGCCCACCATGATATTGGCGAAGGTCGGGCCCATGTCCACATAGAGGAGATGCGAGCTCAGCGCCAGGTAGCCAAGAAAGCCCAGGGCGCCCACGCACAGGACGACGCCGTAGAAGAACATCAGGGTG
>DKAS01000230.1 GCA_002448875.1 Proteobacteria bacterium UBA6920
GGCGCGGCGAACGATGCGCCGGTGCTGGATGTCATCCCGGATCTGATCACGCTGGCGCAGACCTACAGTTTCCTCGCGACAGCGACCGATGCGGACCTGCCGGACGACAGCCTCAATTTCAGCCTCGCGGGGACGGTGCCATCATGGGCAGCGATTTCCGCGCTCGGTGAGGTCACTCTCACGCCCACCACGGCGAATTTCGGGACGCATGCGATCACGGTGCGCGTTACCGATGCCGGCGGCCTGTTCGACGAGCACGCGCACATGAACCAGTACATCGAGGCCATGCTCAACGACAACGACGGCGACCGCCTGGCGGACTACCGCAATTATTTCCGCTTCGACATCGCCATCAAGGACCCGGACGCGGGCATCACCGAGCTGCTGTCGCGGCGCATGGGCGCCGCCTCCGGCGGTGAACACAAGACGCCTTTTTATGTCGCCATGGGCGCGTCCCTGGCCAGCGCCTTCCGCATCGAGCGCCGCGGCGACGGCAGCCTGGACGGCGGCTTGTCCTTGTACCTGGCGGACGAAGCGTTCGAGAAAATGGACCAGATCAATACCGTGCAGGCGGCCGAATATCTCAAATCCATCGGCCTGCAGTTGTTCGTGGCGGCGCCGGACGATGCCGAGCCCAAACTGCGCCAGCTGGTGGACACCGTGCTGTATTTCATGCGCGAGGGCGACGTCGCGGAAGTGTCGCTGGACTACGTCACCGACGCCGCCCGCCGCCTGCTGGCTGCAAACGGGGTCGGACCACGCCAACCTATTGATTAACAAACATTACGGTGTAAAATATGCCCTGTTTTTCAGTTTAGACGCCGTATTTCAAGGATGAAATACACGCTTCAAGGAGGAAGCAATATGCCGCGAGCTAATCGTCACTTCGTGTCCGGTCACATCTGGCATCTGACCCATCGTTGTCACAAGAAAGAGTTTTTACTTAAATTCGCACGCGACCGAAAACGCTGGCGTCAATGGCTGTTCGAGGCCAGAAAACGTTTCGGCCTGTGCGTGCTCAACTACATTGTCACCTGCAATCATATCCACCTGCTTGTGCTCGACCAGGGGCGGGAGGAGATCGCCAACAGCATGCAATTGATCGCGGGCAGGGTCGGTCAGGAGTACAACCGGCGAAAAATCCGTCAGGGCGCCTTCTGGGAGGATCGTTATCATGCGACGGCTGTCGAACGAGCGATCCATTTAGCTCGCTGCCTCACCTATATCGATATGAACATGGTGCGCACGGGAGCGATTAGCCACCCGGCCCAGTGGCCCTTGTCCGGTTACTCTGAGCTCATGGATCCCCCGCGACGGTTTACCGCGATAAACACAAGCGCACTGATGGATCTGCTGGATTTTACGGATCTAACGCAGTTACAAGCCGCGCGCGCGCAATGGGTAGCAGATGCACTGCAAGCAGGTAACCTGCGACGGGAACCGCACTGGACACAAAGTCTCGCCGTGGGAAGCCCAACCTTTGTCGAGGCGTTTCAACAGGCGACTGATGCCAGGAATCGAAACCGCAAGATTGTTGACCATGGCACGTGTTGCAGTCTGGGGGAAGCACCCGAGTCCTATGAATTCGATTTGGCCTAGGAAAAGGGGCTTCTAAGGCTGATTTTTCCACCCGTCGGGTATCTATTTCTAATAGATACAGTTCGTTGCCGTGGTCCGACCCCGTTTACCGTTTACTGAACGCGGGGACGTAATTTCCCCTGTCGAATTGTGCTATAAGTGATTCGCCCGGTGAATAAGCTGTAGTACAAACCCCACGCCGTGAGTTACTATGCCGAAGTGAAATATATAAAAAGACCGGCAAATGCCGCATTTTTTCCCCTGCAACCAGCCTCGGCGAAGAGACCAGAACATTGCGCGGTGCCAGGGCTGTGGAAGCCGCTACCGCGCCATCTGTTGCGACACAGGTTTGGAAAATGCCTGTACGTAGTCGCGAGCTGAATTATTTCCGTACCCTGCTCGACCATGCCGGCACACTGGTCATGGTGGTCGACGCTGCCGGTTGCATCCAGCGCTTCAACCGTGCCTGCGAACTCCTGAGCGGTTTCCGTAGCGCAGACGTAACCGGCAAATTTCCCTGGGAAATTCTTGTTCCCGCCGGTGAGGAAAGCGACCGGTGGCGAAGGAAGTTCGGCACCAAACCCAGCGCCGGCATCGAGGATTCCACCGCCTGGGCCGGCCGATGGCGCAGCAAAACCGGCGAAAACCTGCTGATCAATTGGACGATGACGACACTGCCGGCCGGCGCCGGCATGCCGGATTACCGGGTTTGTACCGGCACCGATATCACCGCCCACGAAACCATGGAGCAGCTGCTGCTGCTCAAAGATTCCGCCATCGAACACGCTTTGAACGGCATGGCGGTGGCCGAACCCGACGGGCGCATCACCTACACCAACCCCGCCTTTCTCAAGCTGTGGGGCTACAACAGCAGCGAGGAGGTCGTGGGACGGCAGGCGCAGGAATTGCTGGAATCGCCGCAGCAAACCGCCGACGCTCTCGCCGTATTGCATCGGGACGGCCAGTGGCACGGTACCCTCGCGGGCCGGCGTCTTGGCAGCGAGCGTTTTATCGTTGAAGTGATGGCGGTGCAGGTGCGTGACGCCACCGGTAAGCCCCTGCATCTGCTCGCCTCGTTCCAGGACATCACCGAACGCCAACGCGCCGAAGACAGCGTGCGGCAAAACGAGGCCTGGCTGCGCCAGGCCCAGGCTATCGCCAATATCGGCGCCTGGGAGCTGGATCCCGCTGACGGTAAGTTGAAGCTCTCCGAGAGCGCCTGCGATATCGTCGGCCTTGATGCGCAATCCTGTCCGAGCTCGTACCAGGAGTTTCTCGACATTGTCCATCCCGATGACCGTGACATGGTGGAGCACACTTTCCAGACTACGGTGGCAAAGGGTCTGCCCCACGATATCACTCATCGCATCATTCTACCCGACGGGTCCCTGCGCTGGCTGCTGAATCGAGGCGAAACCCTGTCCGGCGCGAACGGGGAAAAAACGCACCGCATCGGCGCGTTGCAGAACATCACCGACAACGTCATGCGGGAAACGGCGCTGCGCGAAAGCGAATCCAACTACCGCATTTTGACGGAAAATGCCAGCATCGGCATTCTGGTCGGCACGCCGGAGCATGCGTACTATGCCAATCCTCATCTGTTGAACATGCTGGGCTACCGGTTTGATGAATTCGTCAACCTCGGCATGCGGCAGCAGGTACACCCGGCGGAACTGGAAAAGGTCAGCAGGTATTTTCAGGCCCGCGCATCCGGTCAGCCGGCGCCGGCCGTCTATGAAACCGTATTCCTCGGCCATGACGGTCGGGCAGTGCCAGTGGAAATCACGCCCACGCGCATTTCCTGGAAGGGAGAGCATGTCAGCCTGGTATTCATTCACGATATCAGCGAGCGCAAGCGACTGGAGCGAGAAAAACGCAATTCTGAACGCTGGTTTCAGGGGGTATTCAACGCGCTGGAAGAAGCCATACTGGTGGTTTCACCCGAACGCGCGCTGCTCTCCATCAATCCAGCCGCGGTCAAAATGTTCGGCTACAGCGCCGCCGAGGCGAAGCGCCAATCGACGGAAATCTTCCATGTCGACGGTGACCACTTTGCGGAATTCGGCCATCGCATTCGCGAGGCCTTTTCCAGAAATGAGTCGGCGGAATTCGAATACGTCGCAAAGCGGAAAAACGGCGAGGTCTTTCCGACTGAACATACAGTTTCCCAGCTGAGAAACGATAGCGGCGAAATCCTGGGCCTGGTCAGTGTCGTGCGCGATATTACCGCTCGCAAACAGGCTGAGGAAGCCCTGCGCCGCAGCGAGGAATTCCTGCGCCTGGTAGTACAGGCCACCAACGACGGCATCTGGGACTGGAACCCGCTTACCCACGATGATTACCTGTCGCCGCGTTGGAAGGAAATTTTCGGTTTTCGCGACGATGAGCTGGCGAACAAAGACTCGTCATTTTTTGATCTGCTGCACCCCGATGACCGGGCGCGCGTGCAGCAGGCAGTAAACCGCCATTTCGACCACGGCGAGCCCTTCCACATCGAGGTGCGCATGCGCCACAAGGACGGCGGATATCGCTGGATATTGTCGCGCGGCGAGGTGGTCCGTGCCGCCGACGGCAAACCGCTGCGCATGGTCGGCTCGATTTCCGATATCAGCGAGCGTATCGAGGCACTGGAAACAGTGCGGCGCAACGAACAGCAACTGAAGGTACTCAACGAGTCGCTGGAAGCGCGGGTAAGGGAACGCACCGTTGCGCTGGCCGATGCCATGGAAATCAACCGGCAGATTCTCGCGGCATCGCCGGTCGGCATCGTGGTCTACCGGGACAGCGGTGAATGCATCTTCGCCAACGATGCCATTGCCGCCCTAACCCATGCATCGGTCGAGCAACTCACGCACCAGAACTTTTTCAACATCGAGTCCTGGCGGGCCACCGGCCTGATCGATGACGCACTCGCCGTTCTTGCCGACGGCAACAAACGGATCCGCGAAGTTCACGCCACGACCAGTTTCGGAACGGATGTACGCTTTGAAAACTGCCTCGCTCGTTTCCACCTCAGCGGCCGCCCGCATCTGCTGCTCATCGTTACCGACACCCAGGCCCGCTACGAGACTGAAACAGCGCTGTTGCGCGCCAAGGAGGATGCCGAACAGGCCAGCCGCGCGAAAAATGAGTTTCTGTCACGCATGTCGCACGAGCTGCGCACGCCGCTGAACGCTATTCTTGGCTTCACCCAGGTGCTTGAAACGGAACCCCTCGAAGTCGAACTGGCGGATTATGTGCAGGAAATTCACCATGCCGGCGATCACCTGCTGGAACTAATCAACGAGCTGCTCGATCTGTCGCGCATCGA
>DKAS01000138.1 GCA_002448875.1 Proteobacteria bacterium UBA6920
GCCGGACAGGGCATAGGCGGTGGAACCGGTGGGGGTGGAAACGATGAGGCCGTCGGAGCGTATGGTATTGACGTACTGGTTGTTGATGTAAGTCTTGATCTCGATCAGGCGCGCCACGTCCCATTTGTGCATTACCACGTCGTTGAACGCGTCGCTGCTGCTGATCACCTCGCCCTCGCGTTCGATATAGACGTGCAGCAGAAAACGATCTTCTATCGTGTAATGGCCGTTCAGCACATCGTTGAGCGGTTCGTTGATGTGCGATGAGGAGATGTCGGTGAGAAAGCCCAGGCGCCCGCGGTTGATTCCCAGCAGGGGCACCTCATAGTCGGCCATGGAGCGCGCGGTGTTCAGCAGAGTACCGTCGCCGCCGACGATGATGATGAGATCGCAGCTGTCTCCCAGTATGTGGCGGGTGGCGGTTTCGTACGGCCATTTAGGCACATATTCCGCCGTGCCCTCGTCGAGGATGACGCGAACGTTCTTGTCGTGCAGATAGGCGCCCAGTTCGGTCAAGGTGGTATGGATAGTGGGGTCGTTGTAACGTCCGATCATGCCCACGGTGGAAAAGACAGGCGCCATCGAGTTCTCCTTATTTGCCGCAAAGGTAGCATGTAGCAATGGTCGCGCCAACCAATAAGCTTTTGATTGCGGAGAATGTCGCCGGTGGCATCGCCGCCGCGCTGGTGGCGGGCGCCGGGCTCGGCTTGAATCCGGCTTGCGTACTTAATAAAATCATGAGCTTGCGATTCGCGCCTTGATCCCGCCGGAGGGATTAGCTAAGGTGACGCACGGGATCGCAAGTGCATGCGGCACGACACTCCCGGGCAGGCGTATCTCGACCATGGCTGAAATCTCCTTAAACGAACGCGCTCAGTATTTACTGCGGGCGTTGATTGATCGGTATATCGCCGAAGGCGTTCCCGTGGGGTCGGGCACTCTGGCCAAGGAGTCGGGGCTGGAACTGAGTTCCGCGACAGTGCGCAATGTGCTGGCGGATCTGGAGGACCTGGGCCTGATCACCTCCCCGCATACGTCTGCCGGACGGGTACCCACGGTGCAGGGCTACCGGGTGTTCGTCGACAGCCTGCTGACGCTGCAGCCACCGGATGATTTGCAGGTGGGGCAGCTCAAATCCCGGCTGGACCGGGTGAGGGATTCCGGCAGTCTGATGCAATCGGCCTCCCATATCATTGCCGGGATCACCCAGATGGCGGGGATCGTCACCCTGCCGCGCCGGGATCAAACCCGGGTGAAGCATATTGAATTCATGCCGCTGGGGGAAAAGCGGGTGCTGGTCATCCTGGTGATCGGCGCCGACGACGTGCAGAACCGGGTGATTACCACCGACAGAGATTACCAGCGCGACGAGTTGCAACGCGCCGCCAACTATCTCAACGACAAACTGGCCGGCCGCAGCGTCGCCGATGTCAAGCAGGTGCTGGTGCAGGAACTGGAGCTGACCAAGCGGCAGATGGATCAGTTGATGGTGACGGCGCTGGAAATGGCGCGCCAGATCCTTGGCCGGGACGATACGCCCGGTGATTATGTCCTGTCCGGCGAAGTGCAGTTGATGACCTACCAGGACATTTCGGATGTGGCCAAGCTGCGGGATCTGTTCGAGGCTTTCAATGAAAAACGCGATATCCTCACCCTGTTCGATTCCGTCCTGCAGGCCGAGCGGGTGCAGATCTTCATCGGCGAGGAATCCGGCTATGCGCCGCTGGGCAACTGCAGCGTCGTGACCTCCCCATACTATATAAATGGTAAAGTGATGGGAGTTTTAGGTATCATAGGACCGACCCGCATGAACTACCGGCGCGTGATTCCGGTGGTGGATATTACGGCAAAATTATTAAGTGCGGCCTTGAAGCAAGAGTGATTCACCCCATATAGGCAGAAATTTTGTGGTCCTGTGGCCTGGCAGGGCTGGAATGTTGTTTTCTTGTACAGGAGAAGCTGATGGAAAATAATGAAAATAACCGGGTGGAAGCGGCGTCCACCGAGGTCCAGAGCGCGGCGGATGAAGCCACGGAGAATGCAGGGAAAGAAGCCGCCACCAGCAGCGATCCCCAGGCAGGCCTGCAGCAGCAGGTGACGGAGTTGACGGCCAAGCTGAAGGAAGCCCAGGACAAGGTCAGTGATTACTGGGATCAGGTAATGCGCGCCCGGGCCGAACTGGAAAACATGCGTCGCCGCATGGAGCGGGACGTAGAACGCGCCCACAAATACGCCCTCGACGGTTTCGCCCAGGAACTGCTTGGTGTGGTCGACAGCCTGGAGCTGGGACTGGCCGCCGCCCAGGAAGAATCGGCGTCGGTGGAAAAATTGAAGGAAGGCAAGGAACTGACCCTGAAGCTGCTGAAAAACACCCTGGAGAAATTCAATATCAAGGAAGTCGATCCCAAGGGGCAGCCCTTCAATCCCGAGCAGCACCAGGCCATGACCATGCAGGAATCCAGCGAGCAGGCGCCCAATACGGTATTGCTGGTACTGCAAAAGGGCTACCTGTTGAACGATCGCCTGATTCGTCCGGCGCGCGTTATCGTTGCCAAGGCACCGGCGGCAGAAGGTTGAGTTGGGGCGGCGAAGGCTTGGCTGGCAAGGGAAACGGCCAGGTTTCGCTTGAAAATTGCGGAAGGACCCCCATTTTCAGCGGTAGTGGAAAAACCTTTTTATTACATGAGAAATAACTGAACAATAGCGTGAAGGAAAATTGATTATGGGCAGAATCATTGGCATAGATCTGGGCACCACCAATTCCTGCGTGGCGGTGATGGAAGCCGGCAAACCCCGGGTGATCGAGAACAGTGAAGGCGATCGGACGACTCCGTCCATCGTCGCTTTTTCCGGTGACGGCGAGGTTCTGGTCGGGCAGTCGGCCAAGCGCCAGGCGGT
>DKAS01000114.1 GCA_002448875.1 Proteobacteria bacterium UBA6920
GCAGCCCGATGCTGGGCTCGTCGAGCACGTACAGCGAACCCACGAGCGACGTCCCCAGGCAGGTGGCGAGGCTGATGCGCTGCGCTTCGCCGCCGGAGAGGGTGTCCGCCTGGCGGTCCAGGGAAAGATACTCCAGGCCGACGTTGACGAGGAAACTCAGACGCTCCTGTATCTCCTTGACGATTTTAACGGCGATTTCGCCGCGCCAGCCCGGTAACTGCAACTGGCCGAAAAACTGGTGGGCGTTGCCTATGGGCAGGCGGGTGAGCGCCGGCAGGGTGTAGTCATCCACGTACACATGACGCGCCGCCTCGTTGAGGCGCGTGCCCTGACAGTCGGGGCAGGGACGGGTATTGAGGTACTGGGCCAGATCGTCGCGCACCACATTGGATTCGGTTTCGCGATAGCGGCGCTGCATATTGGGGATGACGCCCTCGAACGGGTGTTCGCGCACGGTTTTCTTCTTGCCGTCGCCCAGGTAGGTGAACTTGATGTGTTCCTCGCCGCTGCCATACAGCACCACCTGTTGCAGCTGCGCCGGCAATTCCTCGAACGGTATTTCCAGATCGAATTTATAGTGGCTGGCCAGCGAGGTCAGCATCTGGAAGTAGTAAGCATTGCGCCGATCCCAGCCGCGCACCGCGCCGCCGGGCAGGCTGAGGTGCGGATTGGGCACCACCCGCAGCGGATCGAAAAACTGGTTGACCCCCAGGCCGTCGCAGGCGGGGCAGGCGCCGGCCGGATTGTTGAAGGAAAACAGGCGTGGCTCCAGATCGCGAATGCTGTAACCGCAGTGCGGGCAGGCGAACTTGGCGGAGAATAACAGCTCTGGCCCGTTGTCCTCGTCCATGTTGGCGACGATGGCCAGACCCTCGGCCATGGCCAGGGCGGTTTCGAACGATTCCGCCAGCCGCTGCGCCATGTCCGGCCGTACCTTGAAGCGGTCTATCACCACGTCGATGTCGTGTTTCTTGTACATGTCCAGCGCCGGTGCTTCTTCCAGCTCCACCACCTTGCCGTCGATGCGCGCCCGCAGATAACCCTGGGCCTTGAGGCCGTTGAGGATATTGATATGCTCGCCTTTCTTGCCGCGGATCACCGGCGCCAGCAGCATCAGGCGCTGGTCCGCCGGCTGGCTCAGCACCTGGTCCACCATCTGGCTGACGGTTTGCGCGTCCAGAGTGACATCGTGGCGTGGGCAGCGCGGCCGTCCGGCGCGGGCGAACAGCAGGCGCAGGTAATCGTANNGAACGCCAGCGACGACTTGCCCGAACCGGACAAGCCGGTGAAAACAATGAGTTTGTTGCGGGGCAGATCGAGGTCGATGTTCTGCAGATTGTGGGTGCGCGCCCCCCGAATGACGATCTTTTCCATGCTCGATTCCGCCCGCTGGACAAACTGTGTAATATACGGTGTTTTTACCGTCGGGCGCAAAAGGTAAGCTGTCGTGGCCAGGAAGACCCCACATCCCCAGGAACAAATGAGTCCCCGCGAAAAACGCGCGGCCTATTCCCTCGCTACCATCTATGCCTTGCGCATGTTGGGTTTATTTTTGATATTGCCGGTGTTTACCCTGTATGCGCAGCAATTGCCGGACAGCACGCCGGTGTTGATTGGCATCGCCATCGGTGTTTACGGCCTGACCCAGGCGGTGTTGCAGATTCCCTTCGGCATGCTCTCGGATCGGGTGGGGCGCAAGCCCATGATTATCATCGGTATGGCTATCTTCGCCATTGGCAGCGCCGTCGCCGCCGAGGCCCACGGCATCATCGGCATCATCATCGGCCGCGCCCTGCAGGGCAGCGGCGCGGTGGCGGCGGTACTGATGGCCACCGCTGCCGACCTGACCCGCGAGGATCACCGTCTTAAAACCATGGCCATCATCGGCATGACCATTGGCCTTTCTTTTTCCGTGTCCATGGTGCTGGGGCCGGTGTTCAATTCCCTGGTGGGTGTGCCGGGAATCTTCTGGATCATCGCCGGCCTGGCGGTTATCGGTATTATCCTTACTATGGCCTGGGTGCCGGCGCCGCCGCGCGCCCGCATGCACCGCGATGCCGCGCCGGTGCCGCAGTTATTCCTCAGCGTGATCCGGGACAGCCAGCTGTTGCGCCTGGATTTCGGCATTCTCTGCCTGCATATGGTGCTGACCGCCACCTTCATTGCGTTGCCCCTGGCCTTGCGCGACCAGGCGCTGCTGCCGGCGGCACGGCATTGGGAAATTTATTTGCCGGTGATGCTGCTGGCCATTGTCGGCATGGTGCCCTTCGTCATCCTGGCGGAAAGCAAGCGTAAAATGAAACAGGTTTTTCTCGGCGCCATCTTCATGGTGGGCGCCAGCGAACTGGCGTTGCTTTGGGGTTCTCACTGGACTTTGTCCATCTTTCTGATATTGGTGGTGTTTTTTACCGCGTTTAATATTCTCGAAGCCTCCCTGCCGTCCCTGGTGGCGAAACAATCGCCACCGGACCGCAAGGGGACAGCCATGGGGGTCTATTCCAGCTCGCAATTTTTCGGCGCCTTCCTGGGTGGCGCCACCGGCGGATGGATGTATCATGTAGCCGGGAGCCAGGGCGTGTTTGCCTTCTGCGCGGCGAGCGCCGGCCTGTGGTTCCTGCTGGCGGTTTCCATGCAAAACCCCCGTTACCTCAGCACGTTTGCCGTGCGGGTAGGGGAAGTGGAGCCGGCGCGTGTACCGGAGTTGGTGCTGCAGCTGACCCAGGTGACCGGCGTGGCGGAAGCGGTGCTGGTGCCGGGTGATGAAGTGGCTTATTTAAAAGTGGATCTGCATGCCCTGGACAGGGAAGCGCTGGGCAAATTCGCGGTCAATATCGCGTAGCCCAGGGCGGGTCGGGGATTTAACTGAAATTGAGGAGGAATCAGCATGGCAAGAGGCGTCAACAAAGTAATTCTCATCGGCAATCTGGGCGGCGACCCGGAAGTGCGTTACATGCCCAGCGGTGGCGCGGTGGCCAATATCAACGTGGCCACGTCCGAATCCTGGAAGGACAAGAACACCGGTGAAAAGCAGGAGCGTACCGAATGGCACAAGGTCGTGCTCTACAATCGCCTGGGCGAAATCGCCGGCGAGTACCTGAAGAAAGGCGCCAAGGTGTACATCGAAGGCCGCATTCAGACCCGCAAATGGCAGGACAAGGACGGGCAGGACCGCTACACCACCGAAATCATCGCCAGTGAAATGCAAATGCTCGACGGTCGCGGCGGCGCCGGCAGTTTCGTGCCCGATGGCGCGCCCGCATCGTCTGCCGCCGGCCGCGGAGGCAACGCCCCGTCCGGTCGCGGTCAGCCGGCACCGGCGGGCATTGACGATTTCGACGACGATATTCCGTTCTAAAAAATTACCACCGCCCCGTGCTACGACGCGGGGCGGTGTTTTCCTCGATCCCGGAGTTGTCCCACGGTTTGTGGTCCGTGCTGTTTACGAAACTGTTTCTAATTTCCACCCTGCTGGCCACGGCGGCTGCCGTCGGCGATGATCTCAGCCGGAGCGATGCCACAGCGAAACATCCCGCCACGGCTGAGCAGCGCTGTGCGCGCTGTCATGGCACGGGTGGCACGGCTGCCGGTAAGCCAGCGGATCATCTGCCGACCAGCGAGTATTGCGCCGCTTGTCACTACAGTCTCAGTCACTGGTTGCCGGTCAGCGATGCCGATTTCGATCACGCCCATGTCGATGCCGCTGGCTGTGAAATCTGTCACGACGAGCGCCGCGCCAGCGGCCGCCCGGCCGGCCACCTGGGAGCATCGCAGGATTGCGCTGCCTGCCATCGCAGCGACGACTGGCGCGACACCGCGCCCGATCACGGTGCGTTCAACGACGATTGTATCGCCTGCCATGACGGCGAGACGGCGAGCGGTAAACCGTCGGATCATATCCGCAGTGGCGAGCAATGCCAGCGCTGTCACGACCGGTTTCCAGGTCACTGGGCGCCACTGACGGCGGCGCGGGTGGATCACGATGTTGTCCAGGGGCGGTGCATAGCGTGTCACAACGGTCATATCGCCAGTGGCAAAGCCGTCACTCATGCCAATACCAGTGATGCCTGTGAACGCTGCCATCCGCCGGCGCCGGCGCCCTGGGCGCCATTCTTCCAATTGGTCGATCATGAAGAAGTGCCTCCGGGATATTGCGCGCAGTGCCATCGCATCTATGCGCAATGGCAGGATACGGTATTCAGTTGCGGCTTGCTGATTGACAAGCCCAGTTCCGTGATCGCCATGAATTGTTCCGGCCCGGTGCCTGTACGTCCCCCGCCTCCCGCGCCCGCTCCCGCTCCCGCGCCGATGGCCAGCGGAGGCGGTGGGGCTGCCGGTGGGGGAGGCGGAGGTGCCATGGGAGGCGGTGGTAGCGGTGGCGGCATGGGCATGTAGTTCGACCCCGGCAGGTGACGGCGGCATGGGTTGCGGGGTTGAATTGACGGATGATCGCCAGGCCGGTGGAAAACCTGTCGCTAGGCGGCCCTTGCTCTCCTAGGGGTGGTGGCGGGTGGCTCTTGGATGGGTGTCACGGTTCTTTAGTGCTTTCTGCGGCTCGGATGCGCAGAAAATGTCGATTGCATTCCATATTTTGCCACGGTGTCGGCCGAGTTTTTCCGGCATAGAATCAGCACAGGTTATTTATCGTTGAGCTTGAACAATGCGAGCTATTTTGTATTTGAGTTATCTTTGTCTGGGCGCCTGTGCCATAGGGGCCGCCGATCAGGAGTCTACCACCGGCGATCGCGGGCCTTATATTCAAACAAGCAATTTGGAATTCGATATCGATGTGCGGATGGTTTACACTCCGGGCCTGACGTATGCCGATGACAGCCGGAACATCGACGGGCAGGTCGAAATCTACATCAGCAGGGCCGACAACCAGCACGGTTTGCGGATCGGCGACGGCGATTCCCTGGTCGCGTATCGTGACGGAGCGGAAATCAGGGTGGATCATATCGCGGAGACCTATTGCGCCAAGCACATTTTCATTATTCCCTCTCACTGTCATTACATCTATCGCTATATCATTGATCTTGAACCCGCCACTGTCGTGACCCAGCTGCTGTTGGTCTATACACGCCGTGCCGGTGAACGGATAGACACCAATATTGCTATTCCCGCGGCCCCGGCTTTCGCCGAGCCCCGCGAAGATACGCCGGTTCACTTGCGGTCGGAGGAACTCAATATCGTTGTTCATAACCCCTACCCGGACGAGTCCATGACCGTGGGTGTGGGATCGGAATGCTTCGCGCTGCCAAGTCCGATAACATTTGAACCCTGGCAGGACAGCTTTGTGCTGGACACGAGCGCCGTGCCAATCGAGGATTCGTGTGCATCGCTTGCTCCGCCGTATATATTGTTTCTGAATTACGAAAAGGAATTGAGGTTCAATCTCAACAACGGATTTGCGCCCACCAGCGTTGTGCACAGCTTTACCCGGACGAATATTCAGGTGCCAATGTACGCGGACTAGACGCGGCGGGTCACGGCAGCTCCAAGGCGCGATCAGTGGCTAACGACCGTTGCTCTCGTAGCGCAACAAGGTTACGTTTTTCACCGCGCCATCACTGAAGCCGCCGGTGGCGATCAGATTGCCATGCCCCTGGTAGGTTCCCAGATTGGGGGTGTACACGCAGGTCTCGCCGGATTCGCACAAACCGTTGTCATTGCCGACGCCATCGCCGCTCAGCTCCAGCGCATAGCGCAGGAAGCTGATGGTGCCGCCGTCGGTCCAGGTGTGGCGGAGAATGTCGCTGCCGGTGGGCAGCGGATTCTGCCAGCGTGCCGCGCGGTCGCTCGCGCGCAGCGACCAGTCCCAGATGCGGCCGCCGACCGCGGCGCCGGTCCAGCGATCGCGCTGGTCGCCGGCGGGGAAGGCGCTGCCGTCACGACCCCAGATCCGCGCGCTGTTTTCGAAACCACTCCAATCGAAGGCCGGCCGGCCGATCGGGCTGGCTGCGGCACCGTCGTTGTCGCTGGCGTTGACCGCATCGTCCAGCAACACTTTGCCGACGAATGCCGCGCTCAGGTCCAGGCCGGTGGCGAGGTTGAAATCGGAATCGCCCTGTGGTTTGCAGTCGCCGTCCAGGCCTGGCGCCACGCCGCCCTGCAGCGCGCAGTTAACGGTGTTGCCCAGGCGCAGTTCGCCGCTGAAAATGTTGCTCTGGGCGCGGCTGAGGATGATGCCAATGTCGCCCTGGGTGGCGGTGAAATCGTTGACCAGGTTGTTGATCGGCGGCGCGCTGCTGTCGGACAGTTCCAGGCCGTGGGCGCAGTTGACGGCCAGCAGCTCACTCAGCGTGTTGCTGGCGGCGCTGATGTACACGCCGTTGAAATTGTTGGCTACGGTGGAACCCAGCAGCAGGTTGCCGTCGCCGTTGACGACGATGCCCCTGTGGTTGCCGGCGGCGAGGGCGCCGGCCACGGTGTTGTTGGCGGAGCGAAAATCGAAATTGATGCCATCGTCGTTGTCGGTCAGGCGGGTTGCCAGCAGCGAGTTGCGCGACGACTGATAGAACTCGACACCGGTGTGATTGCCGGCGCTCATGCCATCGACAATGCTGTTGAAGGTGCTCCAGGCCAGTTGCAAGCCACTGCGCGCCGCGGTCATCGCCAGGCGCCGCAGCAGATTGTTGTAACTGCGACGCAAAGCGACACCGATGCCGCCGCCGCGGGTGCGCAGGTTACGCAACACGGAAAAATTCACGTCGTTCAGCGCCACCAGCGTATCCCCGCTGCCGGTGAATTTGCCCTCCAGCCACAGGTGGTAGAGGGGATAGGGTGCCGGATCGGGTGTCGTTATCTGGGCGGTCAGTTCCAGCGTTGGTAGCACCACCAGGGCTATCTTGCTTTTATTGATGCGGTAACTTTGATTACTGCCGGCGCTGATGATGCGCACATCGCCCGGCGTCATGTCGTTGCCATCGCTGCCGTCGTTGTCGACGATCACTGAATTGCGCCACCAGGCGGTGGCTGGCGACTGGCCGTACACCATGCCGTTATACAAAACCGTCACCCGGTTGGGTTTCCAGGCGGCGGCGTTGAAGGCGATCAGGTCGGTAAGATTCCTGTCCGGTCGCAGGCCTGCTGACACGATGCGGGCTGGATTGCCCGCCAGGCAGACCCAGGTAAACGCTTCCAGATCGTCCTGCGCGCTGAGGCCGCCGCAGCCGTTGATCCCGGGCAGCGCCAGCGAACGCATTTCGCCGCCATGCAGGACGGCGCTGTAACCGCCGGCTTCACCGCCGTCGGTGGCGGTATCGCTGGCGCTGTAACGGTTGGCGCCGTCGTTTTTCACATAGTCGTTCCAGTCGGCACCATTGCGTGGATACAGGGGCGTTACCGCCGGCAGCGGCAGGCCGAAATAGGCACTGACTACGCAGTCCTCGGTCAAGGGTCCAGTGGTGTAGAGATCGCCGTCCAGGTGTCCGCCACAACCGGCGACGTGATTGATGGCGTAACCTTCGTCGGCTTGTACCCGGAAACTTGTACGTTGTCCCCAATCGGCGCTGACGGTCTGTGGACTGACGCTGCCGTGGGCCGCCGCGCCGGCGCTGACCGTGATCCGGATAAGACGAAAACTGACATTGACCGTGCAATTGGCGCCTATTTTCTGCGTGGTGTAGGTGCTGCCGGCCAGGTTGCCGTTACAGCCACTGACTTCGGCGATGCTGAAACCGGCGGCGGGTATGATGTCGAAACTGGCGCGCCGGTTCTGTTTCACGGTTTGCGCTTCCGGGGTGATGCTGCCACCGACGCCGGCAACGGCGCTAACCGTGAATTCCGGCGTGGCCCGGGCGTTGAACAGGCAGTTGCCAGCGGTCGTCGCGGTCACTGGACCCGGCACATCTGCGCCGCAGTCCTTGCTGTCGCCGCTGCCGCCGCCGGCCAGGCTGTAGCCAGCGAAACTGCCGGTGATGCGATCGTTGTTCGCGGCGTCGACTGTTGCGACCGGACCCAGGCCGCGGCCCGGCGCGCTGTCGCCGGCAGCGACGACGGGTTGGGCCTGTGCCGGTGCGTTGAATGCGGCCGTCTGCCCGCCCTGGCCGCTGCCGGTCCGGGTAGTGGTGGCGTCACTGACCTGAGAATTCCCGGCCGCGCCGTCGGCCAGGGCAGCGGGCGTCGCGGCGACGGCGCCGGACTCCTTGTAGTTAAAGGTAACCGCGATGCTGCACTCGGCGCTGATCTTGCCGGTGGTGTAGGTGTTGCCCTGCAGCGAACCCTCGCAGCCCGTGATTTTGTCGATGACGAAGTTGCTGTCGGCGGTGACGCGGAAATTACGGGTTTCGCCGAAACTTACTTCGGTGGTTTGCGGAACAATGGTGCCACCGGCCCCGGCGGTGGCGCGCACCACGTAGCTCAGTGGCTGGAAGCTGGCGTCGATGTCGCAATCGGCCAGCACCTCGCCGGTTACATAGGTGCTGCCGCTCAAGATGCCGCCGCAGCCGCTGATCGCCGCCAGTTTATAACCGCTTATCGGGTGCAGGTTGAATATGGCGTTGCCGCCGTGCTTGATGTTTTGCGTGGTCGGGCTGACTTCGCCGCCTTTGCTCGCCAGCACGCTGACGTGATGGGCGGCGGAAAAGCTGGCGGTCAGTACGCAGTCCTCGGTTAGCGGCGCGGTGATATAGATATTGTTCACCAGTTTACCGGGGCAGCCGTTGACTTCATTGACCGCATAGTCAGTATCCGGTGTCAGGCTCAGCCGCGTGCTTTGCCCCGGCAGCACCGTGGCCTTGACTGGTGCAATGCTGCCGTGTTCCCCCGCCTGGCCGCTGATGTTCAGGGACAGGACGCGAAAATCCGCCGCTACCGTACAGTCGCCGCGCACCGGACCGGTGACGTAGCTGTTGCCGGCGCGCTTGCCGGCGCAGCCCTGGATGTCGCTCACCGCATGGTTGGCATCGGTATGCACGGTGAAACGCGCCGTGTCGCCCGCCGCCACCGCCGCCGTGCCCGGCGATACGCTGCCGCCGCTGCCGGCACGGGCGGTGACGGTATAACGGGTGGCGAGTTTGCCGCCTTCGCCCTTGCCGCCACAATTGCTGATAGTCAACGAAAACATCACGGTCGCGGCGGCCAACGCCGCCCACGCCCATCCTCGCCGCCCCACGCCGGCGAACCCAACCCTCGGGCTCATCCACATCTCCTGATTCTTTTTATATAGCTGCTGATAACGGCGATAGGGTCCGCGAAAAGGGGCGGCGGGGTCAAGGGCGGGGGGAGTTTGGACCGGGGTTATTGTTAAATCGCCGACGAATTGCCTAAATATTGATCACTTGTGAGCTGAATGAGACCGCTTCCCGCCGGCGGTCCTGTTGCCGGGTAACAGGCATAACATCATTCCGTCGGATGGGCGCGGATGCCAGAGAATGCCTTGGGTTCTCCTCAGGATTTGCGAATCGGCAGTGAAGCAAAGTAACCGGTATTTCGATAGAGGCGAGTCTTCATGGAATAAGAGCTCTGCCGCCGTCAACGGTCTATCATTGCCCGTGACCATTGCTCCATTGTACCCACCGACCGTGACCCGGATTCATGACTTCGCTCAACTCAATCTTCAATGCGGCATGGGGTCACGGAAGTGTACAGAGTTGCGCACCACTGTTTGTGGTCACGGTAACAGTGTTTCTTTAATCCTGATTCGTGCAGTAACAATACAGATGCAGGTCACGGACAAGGCGCTTGATCCGCAAAGTTCGATACGTATCGTTGCGAATTGGGCGTTGAATCCCAAATGTAAAAAACGGCGATGAGCGAAACATCTGTTGCAGGCAACGATACAAAATATTAAGTCAGCTTTCAGATGACTCTCGCAGTATCCGTCTGGCTGGCGAGTAAGCTGCGATATTCGCCGGCAGGGGAGTAAGCGATGCTTCAATCGGGAAGTGTCATGCAAAACAAAATTCCAGGAACGAATAAACTTGCGTGCAGCGCCGGCGTTGCGCTTGCCTGCTTTTCCGGACTAGAAAAACAACAATCCATTCCTGCGCCGATGTGGTGCCAAAATCCCCATAGAACGATGTCGAACCGCCATAAATTGTTTGCGTATTGCTCAGTGATGCAACATCCAGCAGTATATCCAAGTCATGCAGTTGGTAAATCAACGCAAGAAAATTCGCTGCGTATGCGGTGTGCGCGCAAGCGTGCGTTGCGAAAACAAGAATATTTTCCGCTAAAACAAACGAGGAGAGGGTTGTGGGTATGGCCACATATATGTGTATGCGAGGTGTCAACAAAGGGTCGTTAGCCAGGATAGTCAATTATCTGCTCGCCGCGGCGCTGGTATTTGCCGCGTCACTGGCGCATGCCGGGCCGCGCGAGCAGGCAAAACGCATGTATGACAGGTTGCTTGGCGTGCCGCCGCCGGAAAGCGTGCTCAGCGCCATGGCAACGCAAATTGCCGCTGGCGATGCTGTCGGCGCGGCAAATACGGCATTGGCCAACAGCATTTTTTATAATACGACGTTGAAAAATTTCTTCACGCCGTGGACCAACGAGGCGGAAACATCGCACGCCCCGCTCAACGATTACTCGGCGACGCTGATAGGTATGGTGCGCGATGATGTGCCTTTCAATCAGGTGCTGACCGAGGATATCGTCTACATCGGCTCGAGCGACGCGGTGGCGACAGCCTACGCGCAAACCAACAACGATCACTATGCGCAGCTGGAAAGCAGTCAGGTCGACCTGAGCAGCAACGCCAACCTTATTCGCACTACCCAGTCTTCACTGCCCGGGGCCACCCTGACTGCCGAGCAGACCGCAGGCGTGATGACGACGCGCGCTTTCGGCGAGGCATTCGTGCGCATGGGAACCAACCGACGCGCGGTGCGTTACGCGTTCAAAACCTTTCTCTGTCGTGACATGGAGGATGTGCACGATGTCACCCGCACCCCGGATCGGGTGCGTCAGGACGTGTCGCGCAGTCCGGGGGGCGATAGTTCGATCTATCTGAATCAGTGCGTCGGTTGTCACGCCGGCATGGATCCGTTGACGCAGGCTTTTGCCTATTATGATTTCGCCGAGCAAACGGCCGGCGCCGGCGAGCAATTGTTGATGACGCCCGGCACGGTGCAGAAAAAGAATCTCATCAATGCCAATAATTTCCCCGCCGGTTATGTCGTCGACAGCGATCGCTGGGACAATTACTGGCGCAAGGGGCCCAATGCCGCGCTGGGCTGGGATGGCTCGCTGCCAACTGGAGGCAACGGTATCAAATCATTGGGCCGGGAACTGGCGGCAAGCGAGGCCTTTTCCCAGTGCCAGGTGCAGAAAGTGTTTCGCTTCACTTGTTTTCGCGATCCTGCTTCACAGGCCGATTCCGATGCGATCAATCGCATCGTCGGCGTGTTTAAGAGCAGCAATTACAGCATGAAGCGTGTGTTCGCCGAATCGGCGGCTTATTGCCGCGGCGATTGAACGCCACGCAAACACACGTTCATGGCTACGAAATAGTGAAAAATTCGCGGAGGTAAGTTATGCAAACTGTTGCAGCGGTAAAATCCGGCGCCGAATCACCGGCGATTCACCAAGACAGCGGAGTCAGCAAGGCGATAGTCCGTTCGTTCATTATATTGGTTGTTTCCCTGGTGCTGGGCGCCTGTGATGTCGGGGGGGGAGCCCACCACGCACATGGTTCCGCCCAGGCAGGCAAGGGCGATGCTCCGCCGGTGGCGACGGCGGTCGATGACCTGACGGCATTCAAGCAGACGGTCTATGTCGAGCTGGTGGATTATTGTTCGACCTGCCATGCCGGCAAGCCCGCCAGCGTGCCGGCGTTTTCCCATGCCGATGTCGCGGTCGCCTATGACGTGATAACGAAGAAAAATCTGGTCGATCTGCAGAATCCGGCGAAGTCGCGTATCGTGGTAAAGCTGACCCAGGAAAAACACAATTGCTGGAGCGGTGCCAGCAAGTGCGCCGACGATGCACTGGTGATCCAGCAGTCGATCGAAGCCTGGCTGGCCCTGGTGGGGAAATCGCCGGCGGCGATCAATAGTCTGGATGCGCAAACGCTGCGCAGCGCCAGCACATCCTTCGCCGCCAGTGCCGGTAGCAGCGCCCTTAAGAAACGGGTGTCCACCGGTCTGCTCGCGCTGTATACCTTCCGCGAAGGCAGCGGTGTCATTATACACGACGTCAGCGGCGTTGCGCCGGCCATGGATCTTACCCTTAGCGGCATGGAGTGGTTGCCCGGGCAGGGTGTGAAAAATGTGTCTGGCATGGCGATATCCACCGTGACCGACAGCGTCAAACTGTTCGATGCCATTGCCGGATCCGGTGGCAGCGGTCAATACACCGTGGAAGCCTGGCTGGTGGCGGACAACACAACACAAAATGGTCCGGCGCGCACGGTCACCTATGGTATCGATACCGGCAATCGCAATTTCATGCTGGGGCAGGCCGCGGCCGAGTGGGCATACCGCAATCGCAGTCTGGCGGCCGGCATTACCGCCAATGGATCTCCCAATCTGGTGACCAGCGGCGGCGCGGTGAAAACCGAGCTGACGCACGTGGTCATGACCTTCGAGCAAACCAATGGCCGCAAGATCTATCTCAATGGCGCCGACACCGGGCTGGTCGATCCCCAGGGGCCGGGCGCCATGAGTAACTGGAACAACACCTATCCGTTCGTGGTCGGCAACGAAAAAACCAATGACAGGCTGTGGAAGGGCGAGATCTATCTGGTGGCGGTATACCGCAGCGCGCTGAGCGCCGCAGAGGTGAAGCAGAATTTCGACGCGGGCTTCAAGGATCGCACCGTGCTCAGTTTCGATATCGGCGGCTTGTCGGGGGTGGCGGGCAGCACTATCGTTATCGAGGCCGGCGAAATCGACAAAGCCAGCTATGTTTTCACCAATCCCACCTATATCGGTCCGCAACCGGAGAATCTGTTGATCCAGGGCATGCAGATCGCGATCAACGATACCTTACCGGCCGTTGGCCAGGCCTACCGCAATGTGGACGTAACCGTCAACGCCGCGGAGCAGCTGCTGTCGCCCATCGGCACGGTGATGGCCAAGGACAAGGGTAAGGATAGTGACAGTTTCATGCTGGTATTCGCCGCCATCGGCACGAAAACCAATATTCTGTCGGAACCGGCGCCGGCGGCGCTGGCCTTGATCACCGATGAGCGCAGCGTGGTGCCGGATGCCGGTGTGCGTACCTTCGACCAGATCAATGACACCATGTCCACGCTTACCGGGGTGGCGCAGTCCACCGCGGCGGTGGTTACGGTGTTCAACCAGATCAATCAGGCCCTGCCTGGTGGCAGCAATATCATGAGCTTCCTGCCGGCGCAGCAGATCGCCATCGCCAAGCTGGCCACCGAATACTGCAATGCCATGACCGATAACACGACGCTGCGCAACAATTTCTTTGGCTCCAGTCCGGCGGCATTCGAGTTCGGTTCCGTGGTCAGCACCGCATTTGGCAGTCAGGCGAAGAAGGATCGCATTACCAATGCGCTCATTTCCGGGATGATTGGCGTCAATCTGGCCAGTCAGCCGACGCAGAGCGAAGCGTACAACAGTATAAACTCGCTGCTTAACGACCTGATCGCGGCCAATCCCGCGGGCGACGCCACCCGTACTCGCGCCATCGTCAAGGGCGCCTGTACCGCCGTGCTCAGCAGCGCGGCGCTGATGGTGCGTTGAGTGGGTTGGGCAATCGGCAAACTAATTCGAAGAGGTGATTATCATGGGTAAGAAAAAAGACATTCGTAGTGGCGGCAATACTCCTTATTTTCATCAGAGCCATGCGCGGCCGCTCAGCCGGCGGGAGTTTCTCGGTCAGGGATTCATCGGCGGCCTGGGGCTGGCGCTGGGCCCGTCGCTGCTGGGATTGTTCGGCAACAGCACGGACGCCTATGCGGCCGCGGCCGAGTGTGGCATCGCCGTTCCGACGGGCATGAGCAGCCGCATTCCGTTCATGGCGTTTGATCTGGCTGGTGGTGCCAATATCGCCGGTTCCAATGTGCTGGTGGGCAAGCAAGGCGGCCAGCTCGATGCGCTGGACGCCGCCGGGTACGTGAAACTGGGGCTGCCCACCGGCATGCATCCCACCGACAGCGCGCAAGTCAACAGCGAGCTGGGCGTGCTGTTTCATGCCGACAGTGCGCTGCTGCGCGGCATCAAGGACAAGGCCGCGGCGGCCACCCTGGCCGGGGTCAACGGCGCGGTGTTCTGCGCCCGCTCCAACGACGACACCCAGAACAATCCGCACAACCCGATGTATGGCATTGCCAAGGCCGGCGCCGCCGGCGCTCTGGTGACCCTGGTCGGCACGCGCAGCAGTGTGTCCGGCGGCAATTCGGTGGCGCCGGCGTCGCAGATCGACGCCACCCTGCAACCCACCAAAGTCGCGACCGCCTCGGATACCCGCGGCCTGGTGGATACCGGCAAGCTGGCGACCCTGCTCGGCAGTGACGGATCGGTGCGGGTGATGCAGGCTATCGAAAGTATCAGCGCCGCCAAGGGCAGCAAGCTCAGCGAGGCGGAAATCGTCAAGACCATGCTCAATTGCGCATACAGCGGCACCACGGAAAAGGTGCAGCAATACGGTAACCCGGATGTGCTCAATCCCACTCTGGACACGGATATCACGACGATATTTCCCAATCAGCTGGGCGACGGCGACTTCATCAAAACCGCGGCGATCATGAAGCTGGTGGTCAACGGCTTTGCCGGCGCGGGCACGGTGCAGTTCGGCGGTTATGACTATCATACCGGCAACCGCTCCGCCGGCGAGCTGAAGGATTTCAAGGCAGGGCAGGCGATAGGCGCGGCGCTGCAGTACGCAGCGGTGCTGGGCAAACCTTTGATGATCTATGTGTTCAGCGACGGTGCGGTATCCAGCAACGGCAAGATAGACGCCAGCACCGATGGCCGCGGCAAGGGCGTATGGACCTCCGACAACGGCACCTGCGCGGCTGCGCTGATGCTGGTTTACAGCCCCACCGCCCGCCCGCGCTTGCTCAGCGCCGCTGCCCAGCAGATCGGCTACTACCGCGCCAACGGCTCGATCGAGACCTCGGCCACTGCGGTATCCAACAACGTGCAGCAGCTGGCCGAAGCAGTGGTGTTGAACTACCTGGCGCTGCACAATGACCAGGGGCGTTTCGCTCAGGTGCTGCCCACCCAGGGGCTGGGACCGTCCAGTGGCTGGGATCAATACATAGCGTTCCAGTCCATCGTTTAGACTGAGCAATTCCCCTCCGGCAACCGCTGGCCGGAGGGGAGACGCAGAGCGTTTTTTCCCTGCCGGCGTCTGCGCCGGCAGGGAAGTTACCGTCAGGGCAGCGCCTGTGTGGCCGCTTCGTTCGCCAGTTCCTGTTGCATTTTCCGCGTTTCCGCCGACCAGCGGCTTTTGATGTACGCCAGCACCGCCCAGATATCTGTGTCCCGCAAGGTGTCGCCCCAGGCCGGCATGTCTGTGGCGTAGTCCGGCGGCGCGTACGGCGGTACCAGACCCTGCTTGATGATGCCGAACAACATGGCGTCGGGGTGATGCCAGGTATGGCCGCTGGCGTCGTGCGGCGGCGCGGGCAGTTTGCCATCGGCCTTGCGCTGGCGCCAGTTGGGCTGGCCCTGCAGATCGACACCGTGACACAGAGCGCAGAAGCGCTGGTAAATGTGTTTGCCGCGTTGCACCTGTTGCGCATTGTCGGGGTCGGCCTGCGGTGCCGGTCCGGCCCAGGCCGCTGCCGACAGCAGGCAGAGCAGGCCGGTAAGCACGCGGCGGACGTGCGGCACGGCATAACTGTCTACCGCCCTGCGGGTCGTCGGTGAGTCAGGTAATATTATCCAGAGACTGGGTCGCATATCGTCAATGCCTGAGCAATCGCTATGTTCGAGAGGCGAGCGCGCCTCACGGCCGTTCGGCTGCAGTTGATGATATCAAGGTGACTGGCGCTGCCGCCAGTGCGACGGCTCCGTTGCCGGGGCCGACCTCGTCGGGCTTGCGGCGGTCAAGCCGAAGTAGTCCAGACAGTCAGGGGTGAGAAATTCACGCGCCGTTTGCCGAATTATTCTTTCATGGCGCGGGGCCAGCAGGCCGTCGTAGTCGCCATTGCCGCCGCGGCGGATAAAGGTGCCGGGTTTGAAAAACGGCCAGGTCTGGCCGCTGAGGCTGCCGAAGCGCCGGTTGTGCGCTTTCATCCAGGAAAACGTGCTATGCTCGATGATTTTGTTGCGGCGGAACGGATTGATGTCCCAGCCCAGAAACTGCTGCAGCTGATCGATGGTTGCCGGCAGATCGGCCAGCATGTCGCGGTAGTGCAGCCAGAGAATATTGCTCTGCAGACGATGCGGCCACCAGCTGGCGACGATGTTAAACCAGTCGGCCTGGTGAATCCAGGTCTTGAAAAACTGATCGAAGGACGCGGGGCGAACCAGGCCAAAATAGGCAATCGCCTCATCCGTCATGTTCAGCGCGTGATGATAAAAACTCACACAGCAATCCCTGGGGTCGCGGCAGCAGAACACGAAACGTGATCGGTTGGCGGATTGCAGCAGCGGATGCGGGCAGTGCGACTTGAAAATTCTTGCCGCTGGCATGGCGTCGAAACTTGCCAGCTGCTGGCGCCAGATCACACCGGGGCGGGGCACTTCCAGCCACGGTACCTCGCTGTCCAGGCAGGCAAAGGCGTCATCGCCACCGCTGCGCATCTGGTAAAGGATCTGCTGCAGCCAGGTGGTGCCTGACTTGGGCGCCGTGACGATGATGACGTCGCTGTCCCGTGCGTTGAATCCACGGATGATATTGTTATCGAGAAATGGGTTGTTGGTCGAGTGCATGGTTCCCTTGCAGATATATCCTGGTGTAGTACTAAAGTATGGTTGCCGGCGATTGTTCCTGATGGCCACCCGTGCCGCTGCCACGATAATTCAAGCAGAAAACGCGCCGGCGGGAAACAAGTTCCGGGCCCCGGCGTATTGTTGCGGTCTGCGGTGGCCGGACGCTTATCGCAGGTGTTTTGAATTAAAAGAATTTTTTCCTGGGTCGGGGTGGTCGCGGGGGAGGGCAGCGGCGGGAAAATATTCTTTAGTGTTGTCGCCGTCGACATATTCTGTCACGCGGATACGTTGTGCCACCGGCGTAAAATGTTCGTCCCTGTGCAGCAAATGGCGGTGCTGCCGACGGCGGGATGCTAGCGACGTTTGCTGAGCGCCCGGTCAGGCTTGTTTTTGCGTCCGTCTGCACTCTATGATGGAACTATGCACCACCGACTGGAGTGCTTGCGTGATCCGGGCGAGTCCGGAACTTGAGGGTAGGAAAATGGCGTTCTTTAATTGCGGCGAAACGGCAGGTCTGCGATCGACAGGTGGGGCGCTGACGGTCGGTTTGCTTCTGCTGGTTTGTACTGCACCGGCAGTAGCCGGTGGCTACGGTCTCAGTTACGGCGGCGCCAACGAGCGTTGGGTGAAGGATAGCCGCTTTGGGGAAACGCACCACCGTCACGATATAAACTACAATTTCGTGCTGGACCCGTTTTTCGACAGCCACCATCGCAACAGCAGTCAGACCAAGATCATGGGATACCGCCTGGTCGTCGGTAATGAGGCCAGCTACAGCGACGAATACGGCGGCATCACCTTGCAGGGTACCTCGGTGGTGCAGAATTTCGCGTTTCGTCTCACGCAGACGGATGTCTTCCGCCACTGGCTGGGCCCCCAATTGAGGCTGGTCCGCTACGAAGTAAATGAACGCAGTAACGGACAGCACTATACAGGGGGCGCCTTCGGCGGCAGTGTCGGCGTGGCCACCGGTTTTGATATTCTGCCACCCGGCCAGGTTGGCATCAGCCTGAGTTTTGGCGTACGCCGATCCAGTTATTGGGGAACGGTCCACGCCACGGACGCCAATGGTTACTACTACAACAATGCGGTGGATATCGATCATCGTGCCAACGCGGTGTTCGCCGACGTCGCAGTGATTTTTCTGTCGCGTTGATTTCGCCGCCGGCGCAGACCAGATCGCCCTCGCTCTCGATCCTTCCCGGTTCCACCTTAGCCACTCCGCCGCAGCGAGTGCTTCCGCCAGCACCGGAGATTCAAGAAAGCCTCAGGAATGCCGAGATTAATGTGTATTCCGCGCATATAGGGTGGTTAAGGATGGACAGAGAAATCAATCCCCTGGCAGCAACTCTGGTATTCCTGATGCTGTTTCTGCTTTTCATGGCCTACTTGTGGTCCGATGGCATGGTGCAGGGCATTTCCGGCCCGGGCCATATGCATCGTGACGCGCAGGGCAATCTGTATATTTCCAGCCATAATCACCTGCTGAAATATGATGCTCAGGGGGTGCTGGTCGAGGATTTCGCCCTGGAAAAACTCGGTATCGAGCGCCTGACCGGCGATTTCGCCGTTTTCGCCGACGGCGATCTGCTGCTCAGTCCGGTCAGCTTCGATCCCGGTTTTTTCGAAGGCCTGGCCACCTATCTGCGGCGCGAGGAACTGACGCAGACGCAGGGCGGCGACGGCAGTGGTCTGGATCGCTGCAACATGCAAACATTGCACTGCCGTCAGTTCATCGCCGGCGATACGCGCTACGATCATACTTTTTTTCTCGAAGTGAATCAGGTCAGCGGCGAGGTATATGTGGCGGACACCAGTCGTCACCAGGTGGTGAAATTCGACGCCAGCGGAAAGGAAGTCGCCCGCAACAATAACGATTGGGAATATCCGAACCAGGCGCTGCTGGCCGGCGATCGGCTGCTGGTCGTCGATACCAATCATTTCCGCATCCGTGCCCTGGATGTCCACAGCCCGACGCTCGCCGATTTGCCCGAGGGAATGCGCAACGGCATGCCCGAGGAAGCACGTCGTGCCGGCCACCGTTTTCCTGCTACCATGACGCGTTTTGGCGATCAGTGGTGGCTGATCGTGATGAACAATGCAATGCGCGGTGGCGGCATATACCGCTTCGACGACCAATGGGTTTACCAGGGAACGGTGGAATTGCCCGGCGACGCCGAGCCGCTGGGTATGCTGCCCCTGGGTGATCGGGTCCTGGTCAGCGACCCGATCGCGATGAAAATCTACCAGTTTGACGATCAGAGCCAGCGTCGTGACGATTTCGCGCCCGATACGCTGCGCCGGCATGTGGACCAGGTGCGCCAGGAGCAACAGCATTATCGGGTGCTGGGCCGCGAATTGATGGCAGTGGTCGTTTTCGCCCTGGCCCTGGCTTTCTATGCCGCTTACCGGACGGGTAAACGACCGGATTCACCGTTACCGGAAACCATGCCGGCGGAATCGCAGCAGCCGGTTTTCGATGACGGGCAGATCACCTGGTTGGAACCGGACAAAGGGCTGTTCCGCAGGAAATACTTTTTACCCTTAGGCGTGAGCTACATCGTCGTGTCCGCCGTAGTCGCCCTGATGCTCGTCGACAGCAAAAGCGTCGATGTCGTACTCGTTAGCGAGTTCTTTTTTCTGCTGATCGGCCTGCCGGCGTTGACCGTATATCTGCTGCGAGTGCAGTATGGCAGCCGCATCGGCTACCTGGGGAATTCTTTGATCGTGCGCGATCACAGGGGACGCACGGCGATCGGCCGCGGCAAGTACATCCTGTACAACACCAATCTGCTCATTATCGACAAAGTCATGGTGGCCCTGGGCAATAGCAACCTGCCCATCTATAAACCCGTGGACCTGGTGCAGCACGTCTTTCCCCGCCTTAAGGAGGCCACCGCCGTTACCCAGCGTCAGGTGCAGACATTGATGATGCGGAATTACCAGCCGATTATCATGGTGGTGCTGCTGTTGCTGTTCGGGGGCCTGGCTTTCCTGTTGTTCCGCTGATGTCGCAGATTTTCCGTCCGATACAATTTCCGGGGCGACGCCCGGGGATGGGTCGGGAGACAGACAGTGGTATCGCGGCGGGGTTGCCGAGAGTGAGGCGATCTAGATCGGTGTCAATGTCTCGTTTTACCTACGAATAGCGGAGGCAGAAAAATGGGCGAGCTGATAAACAAATGGGGCGGTAGCGGTCGCTATGGTCTTATGTCCGCCGTCACCGGGCTGGCCGGGTTTTTCTCTTTGATTTTTCTCTGGAGTTCCTGGTACACGGTGGATCAGGGGGAGCGCGGGGTCATTCTGCGCACTGGCGCGGTGATAGGCACCGCCGATCCCGGATTACACTTCAAACTGCCGATGTTCGACACCATACGCTACCTCAGCGTGCAGAGCCGCAAGGTCGAATATCCGAAGATGCAGTCATATTCCCGCGATTAACAGCCGGCGGAACTGAAGCTGTCGATCAACTACCGGATGAATGCCGCCGAGGTCGCGAAGATATATGAGGACTATGGTTCCGAAAACAATATGGTAGCCAGATTGATCGATCCTCGCGCCAATAAGGAATTGAAGATCGTTTTTGGTCAGTTCAATGCGGTCACGGCCATTCAGGACCGGGAGCGGCTCAATCGCGAAGTACAGGAGGCCATTGTCAACGCGGTACGCGGGCCGGTCACCATCGAGAGCGTGCAGATCGAAAATATCGACTTTTCCGACGCCTATGAGCGCAGTATCGAGGAGCGCATGTTAGCCGAGGTTGAAGTGCAGAAGGTCAAACAGAACTGGGAGCGGGAAAAGGTACAGGCCGATATCGTCGAGACCAAAGCCAAGGCCGAAGCAACCGCCATTCGGGTCAAAGGCGAAGCAGAGGCTGCGGCCATCAACGCCCGCGGCCGGGCGCTGCGCGACAACCCCGGGCTGGTACAACTGGTGCAGGCGGAAAAATGGGACGGTAAATTGCCGGTCACCATGGTGCCCAGCAGCAGTTTACCGATACTGACTGTCAAATGAGTTGGCACCGTTGCCAGTCACCATACGAACGAAGGCGTGCTACCCGGACGCCCGCCGTTCACATCAGATGCGGTTCGCTCTGGAAACTGGCCTTGAACGCCAGGTAAAAGAAAGCCCCGCACAGCATGACGCTGGGCCCCAGCCAGAGAAATTCGGCGGTAATGGCGTGATACAGGCTGGCGGAGCCGCTGGGCAGGTCAAGACGCCAGAATATATAACTCAAGTTCATCTGCAGTCCCAGACCGCCGTCGATCGCGGCGGCCAGACGCAGGATTTGCTGGGCGCGGCTGGTGGCCACGTATCTGTCGGTGTACAACCATAAGCCGCAGGCCAAGGCCAGTNNCGAGGGTGGCGACACCGCCGAGAACCGCCATCGGATACAGCGCTCGGCGCAGGGGGAACAAAATGTACATCTGAACTTCGCGTTTTTTCCAGTGTGATATGCGGATGATTATTGAATAGATCGGTCGTGGTGTTAAATAAAAAATTCTTTTATTGCGAGAGGGTGGTATACGAATGTGATGGTTGCGCAGGCGCCGGGCTGCGCCGAACCGTGGCAGGTAAGGCGGAAATCAGCGGATGCAGCCCCCGGATGGGGTGGTGGTACGAGGCCTCCGGCCCTACTGCGGCTGCAACGCCCCCACCG
>DKAS01000184.1 GCA_002448875.1 Proteobacteria bacterium UBA6920
GTGCGAAACTTAATGTACGTTATCGCGGAACCAGCTCAGTGACAAGAGTTACTATTACTGGCGAAAGCGGCTTAAGGCCAAGGTCAGTCTAAAAAGAGGCTCGGCGGGAAAATCCACCGGTTTCGTTCCCGTCGTCATCCAGGAACCAGCTAGCGCCGCGCTGAAAGTCAGGCTACCGAACGGTATCGTGGTCGAGGGTGGGAATGCCGCGATCGCCGAGCTGCTCCGGCTGCTGCTGATGACGGGGGCGTGACATGCTGCGGCCGTCCAAGGATATCGCCCAGGTCTTCGTCTACCGGCAGCCGATCGATTTTCGCAAATCCTACAACGGGCTGGCCGCCATCGTGGAGCAGGAGTTGCAGCATGACCCCTTTTCCGGCCATCTGTATCTGTTCACCAACAAGGGGCGCAATAAGGTCAAGATTTTGCTGTGGGAGCGCAACGGCTTCGTACTCTATTACAAAAGCCTGCAGGAAGAGAAATTTCACTGGCCCAAGGCGGAGGATACCGTGGTGGTGATCACGGGAGAGCAGCTGAATTTCCTGCTCGACGGCTACAATATCAACGCCATGAAACCCCACCGTGTTTTACGCTACAAAGCGCTGTGCTGACGGAGAAAAAGGCTGCGATAGAAGCGCGGAAGCACTATACTTACGGGCATGGACGCCCTGTTATCTTCACTTCCTACCGATGTCGACCAACTGCGAGCACTCGTTCTCAAGCAGGCAAATCTGCTCAACGAGCAACAACGCCGCATCGCCATTCTGGAAGAGTATGTGCGCCTGCAAAAACAGAAACGCTTTGGCGCCAGCAGCGAACAGATGTCAGGGCAGTTGGAAATCTTCAACGAGGCTGAGCTCGAAGTGGAGTTTGCGCCGGACGACACCGCCGAGGTCATCCTGCCGCCACTGCCGGCGGAAACGAAAAAAAGGCCGGGTCGTAAACAAATCGCCAAGGATCTTCCCCGAGTCCGCGTGGACGTGGTTTTGACCGATGGCGAAAAGATCGGTGCCGCCCGCACGTTTTTCTCCTTGGCCCGGGAGGAGATCGACATCATCCCGGCGCAGGTACGGGTGTTGCAGTACTGGCAGGAAAAGGCGGTGTTTACGGATGATGACGGCAATCAGACCGTCAAAAGCGCTGCGCTGCCGCCACACCTCTTGCCCAAGTCACGCATCAGTCCCGGCTTTATCGCGCATGTAGCCGCAGCCAAGTTTTGCGATGGCCTGCCTCTGTATCGGCAAACCAAGACCCTGCAGCGCCTGGGCCTGGCAATGGCACGGGCGGGACTGGCCAAGCAGATGATCGGTGCGGGCCATGGCGTGATGCCGGTACTCAACCTGTTACGCGATTCCCTCCTGTCCGGACCGTTAATCAACGCCGACGAAACGGTCATCCAGGTGCTCAAGGAAAAAGGCCGGCCACCGGAAAGCCAGAGCCAGATGTGGGTGCAGGTGGGCGGCACGCCACAACGGCGGGTGGTATTATTCGATTACTATCCCAGCCACGCGCAGACCGTACCATTAGCGCTGTTTGCCGGCTACCGCGGTTATCTGCAAACCGACGGGCATGGCGCCTACAATGCCGTGAGCCGGCAGGAAGGCATCGTTCACGTGGGCTGCTTCGACCATGCGCGCAGAAAGTTTGTCGAAGCGATCAAGTCGATGCCCAGGCAGGAACGGAAGAAGAACCCGGATACGGTGGCGACAGCCGCGCTGACCTCGATCAATGCACTGTATCGTATCGAACGACGCATCAAAGACCTGCTGCCGGACGACAAATACCAGCATCGGCAGGTGCTGAGCGTACCGATATTAAAAAAATTGCGGTCATGGCTGAACACCGTTTTACCGACCGTCGCCCGAGACGGACTGACGGGGAAGGCGCTGCGATATCTCGACAAGCAATGGCCAGTGCTGATCCGTTATGTCGATGATGGAATCCTACCCATCAGTAACAGCCGGGCGGAGAATGCCATCCGACCTTTTGTCATCGGCCGCAACGCCTGGCTCTTCGCCGATACGCCTGCCGGCGCTCACGCCAGCGCGGCGCTCTACAGCCTGGTGGAAACGGCCAAAGCCAATCGGTTGGAGCCATATCACTACCTGAAACATCTGTTCACTGAAATCCCCAAAGCCACCTGCGCGGAGGATTTCGAACGTCTGCTGCCGTGGAATGTGCCGATGGAAGCCGTACCACGATTGAAACCGGTTTCATAGGACGCTGGATAAAGGATCGCTTACGAAGCGTACTTAGTTTCACTCGCACAACGTAAATTTGAAGTACTTGCGAGCAACATCAATATCACGGAGAAAGGCCGGTGGATGTATCTCAATTGCCATTTAATCGCCTCATCGGAATAGAACCGGTAAAAAAGGAGGAAGGATTTCTCGTTACCCTCCCCGCAAATGAAAAATAATTAAATCACATCGGTACTGTTCATGGCAGCGCTCTTCTAGCCGTTGCAGAAGCTGGTTCTGGGGAACTTCTAGGGAACCTCTGATTAAGTCC
>DKAS01000112.1 GCA_002448875.1 Proteobacteria bacterium UBA6920
ACCCGAAGGTCGTTGGTTCGAATCCAGCCCCCGCTACCAATTCCATTCTGTAAATGCGGCATTCACTGCCTTCAGGTTTCCAAGTCCGCGGTTTTTTCCCGCCTTGATCAGCCCCGGGACTCGACATGAGCCAACTACCTAATTGTCCGCAATGCGGCTCCAGTTACACCTACGAAGACGGCAGCGCCTATGTCTGTCCGGAGTGCGCCCATGAGTGGAGCAAGGATGCAGCGGTGGTCGAAGCGGCGGATACTTTGGTCGTGCATGACGCCCACGGCAATGTGTTGCAGGACGGGGATTCGGTGACCGTCATCAAAGACCTGAAGGTGAAGGGATCTTCTTCGGTGCTGAAGGTGGGCACCCGGGTGAAGAATATTCGCCTGGTGGAAGGTGATCACAACATCGATTGCAAAATCGATGGCATCGGCGCGATGAAGTTGAAATCCGAGTTTGTGAAGAAAGCGTAATTTTTTCACGCACGGCAACAGTCGCCGTCATTCCCCCGCGGGCGGATGGGCAAGCAGCGCTGCTTTCCAATTGGCCAGCACTTTGCTCAGACGCTGGGCGTTCTCACTGCCGATACGGATCAGGGCCTTGCGCCCCGCCGACAGCTGCTCCAGTTGCGGATCGGCAAATTGATAATTGACTTTGGGGCGGACCAGCAGCGGGGCATAGGGCGCCGGCGGCGCGCTCAGCAGATGGTCCACTACCTCGATCACCCGATCGTGGAAGGAGCGCGAGGGATAGCCGAGATTCTCGTAGGCCTGTTGCAACAAAGGGTAGAAACGGGAATACAAAGCCACCAGGCCGTCACTGTCCAGCTGTTCACAGAACTGGATAAAAAAACTATAGCGTGCCGCGTTCGCCGGATCCAGACGCCAGTGGTCCTTGTCCACCGGGACCAGCGGTATCTGCCCGGCCACCGGTCGCAACAGGGTATAGCGCGCGGGAATGCTGGGCGAGGTGAGGGAGTCGATGGTGATGACCAGGCGGCGCGCCAACTTGTCGGTGAACAGCCACTGATCGAAGGTCTGCTTGCCCAGCAGAGTGCGCACCGCCTCCAGGATCAAGGGATCGCTATCTTCGATGGCCGGCAGGATTTCCGCCGGTCGGGTCGCCGCTGACGGCCGCTTGAGCGGCGGCGTGCCGGTGTTATCCGCCGCGGTTTCGTCATCGGTCGCTACAGCCGGCGCGGTGTCCCCGGGCGCGTCGACCGGGGGAGCGTCGGCTGGCGGCGAGGATGAGCGCTGCCAATCCAGGGAAAACATGGGTACGGCGACGAGCAGGGTTACCGCCAGTAAAAACAGGAAACTACGTTTATCCATGATAGCTTTGCGTCACCCGCCGGTTTGGAAGTTGCCTATTCGCCCGTGATATTCAGTTTTGCCATAACCATCCCGCCCGCCTGGCGGGGTCGTCGATGCGCATGCCATGGCCATGGGGATTCATTGTAACAGAGACGGGTGAAGCACGGGAAAGCCTGGCGTTTTTCCCCGGTGGAGCCGCGGCCATGGCGCCTGCCAGCAACCATCCTACCGAGGGAGTTTGAAAGCGAGATTAATGTGCGAAAGAAACGGGCAGGGTGTTGTCACCGTGCCCGTTTCGCGAGTTTGATCTTATAAAGAGCTCAGTTTACCGTTGGGTACCACGACGGTCAGGCCCAGGATCTGCCAGTCCTGCATGCCGCCGCGATAGTAATAGATTTTTTCCGCTGGATACTGGTGTTTGAGCAGAGCCCGGATAGCGTGGGGCGACTGGCCGCACCACATGCCGTTACACCACAGCGCGATGTCCTTAGCCTGGCTGAAATCCCAGTTTGAGGGTGGCGAGATCGGCAGATGGAGCATGGATTTCACGGAATTCACCATTTTAGTCAGGGTGCCCGGGTCTTCATATTGGGTACGGGTCACGCCCAGAGTTTTCATCGCCTCGATCAGATCGCCGTCATTGGCGGTTTGCTCGAACAAGGTGAAGGGAATGTTGATGGAACCCGGAATGGTGCCTTTCTGGTGCCAGCTTGGCACCCGGGCATCGATCAGGATACCTTTGCCGGCCTTAACTTTGCTCTCCAGGAAATCCAGCAACTCCAATTCACCCAGGGTGGTGACTCCCGGAGCGACATTGATCGGCTGGATGCAGAAGGGCGGACAGGCGCGCGATGTTTGCGCGAAACCCCCGGTCAAGGTGTTTTCCTGATCCTGTATGCGCTGGATTCTGACGGTCTGGCCGTCATAGGGAATTTCGATATATTCCTTGGTTTCGGATATTTTCACATCCAGCGCCCAAGCCGTGGAAGTCATCAGCGCCAGCAACGCAAACCCACCAAACCTGGTGCTCATGCTTAGGATGGATCTTTGCATAATCACATCTCCTGTTACGCAATTTGAAACATCATGAAAGCGGACAGCAACGCGCATTCTTACCGCAAATAGGTTTCCAGTATCTTTTTCGTAGTTTCGGCCAGCTCCTTCGTTTCATGAAAGGATTGGAAAATTTCCTGCTGCTTGTTCTTGCTCAGCTTGAGAAATACCTGGTAGGTCGCCGGGTACTTGTTCTGCAGCAGGCCTACGAACCCGGACATATCGCCAACCGCCGAAGACACGTCCTGCTCCAGTTCGGCACTGCGCGACAATTGCTGCTGGCTGATTTTCTGAATTTCTTTTTCCGCCTGCTTTATATAGACGGGTTTGCTGACTTCCGCGTTGAGCGCATCCACGTACGCATCCGCTCGCGCCGTGCCGGTCAGTAGTAGGAGCAGACTCAATCCGCAGAAGATGTTGTTGATTCGCGCTGTGCCAGCTTGCCGTTTTCCCGCTGGTCTTTTCCTAGATCCGGAGTACTTCATACCTTCCTGTCCCTCTACACCTGGATATTCCGCCGCGACCAGGCTTGCCGCATCCGTGTAACCCTGAATTTTAGGATGGTTCATGGATGGGGCGCAGATTACCCTTTCATCGTGACGAAATGTCAACTTTCATATCGAGCTAACAATAGTACTTCTTTAGGGGAATAGGTCTAAAACTATCCCTGTTTAATGTTATGGGGAATGAACTCAAGAGATTGATTTTATTATTCTTTATACTTGCGGATTCTATTAAGCTCTGCCAGCTAGCAGTATTTATTTTATATGCCGATCCTTCCCCCTGGATATAAACTTATATCACCTTTTCATAAAGCTGAATACTACCTTGTTGTGGGAATACAAAATGGCTCCCCAGGGCAGGCAACTTGTCGCTTGCTGCGTGTGTTCGCTAATCATTTGAATTCCAGAGACGATACTTGAATCAGTCGTTTGAGATATCCCCGCCACAATATACCGTTCATAATGTAATGCAATAAGGGCGGACATTCTTGTCGCAGGGGGGACACTGGGGTAGAGCATTGCCGTCGGGTTCACCATGCGTTTTTTAAAACAGCTGAAACTGGCTAACAGAAGCGTACGTGGCAGGCTGATAATTTTATCCCTGGTCGTCGCCCTGTTTCTGTTTTCCACCACGCTCTATATCCAGAACCTGGTGGATCGTACGTCGGAGCACACGCTGATACTGGTGTCCCGCAACCAGCAGTTGCAGCAGCAGGTGTCCATTCTGAGTTCCCTGGTGCAGACCGCGGAACGATCTTCATATCAATATACCCTGCTGCAGGATCGCAGTCTGCAAACCGCGCTGGCAGGGATTTCCAACAACATCATTCGGCAAGTGGAAGAAGTCGGTGCCAATCCTCTGGTGCAAAGCAAGGGAGAATTGCAGAGAATCGCACTTGATCTGCAAAACGATCTCCGGCAGCTACACGATCAGATCGCCGGTCTGATCGATGTTTCAAGTGAACTAACCCGTCTGTATCCGGGAATGCCCACTATTCTCGATGAACTCTATCCTTTGAATGTGGAGTTTCAGAATGCAGTGGAAATCGCCCGCGCCGAGGTGCGGCCGGGAACGAATGAGCTGCAAAATCGGCTGGTGACGATATTGGACGAGCTGCGGTATTTGTGGGCACAGCAGGTGGGGGCGGTGCGCGTGTTCATCGCTAATCGCCTCGGCGCGTTTGGCGAGCCCAAAGCCAGTATGGAGATCAATGACAACAATCGCCGCTTGTACAGCGAGTCAATCGCGGCATTGCTGAATCAGTTGGACGGCCTGCGTCGGCAGGGAAAACTGGAGTTACAGCAGGAGCATTCGGTGAAAACCATGCTCTCGGTACACGCTCGCTATGAAGAAGCGTTTGCTCGGATGGCAAAAATATATACATCCGATGACTGGCGCGCCGATTTACCCATCTTGAAGCACGATTTGAAACAGCTGTTCGAGTCTATCCAGGGCAATATGCAAACCCTGCAATCCAGGCTGCACGACTCCATGTCGGGCAGTGTGGTGGATCTGGTAATCACGCAGGGTCTGCTGTCATATTTCATCTGGGCGTTTTCGATCATTGCCTATCTGATCATGGTGGGCAGCTACCTGACTTTCGAATTTTCCGTACGCCGACCGCTGATGCAGGTCGCGCGGGCGCTGGAAGCCTATGGTGAGCGCGGTCAGCCGGTTACCGGCATCAAATCGGAAACCATCGAAACCGATGTGCTGGTGCGCGCCTTCACCGGTATGCAAAAACAGGTGGAATCGCGGCAGAAACGCCTGGAATCCGTGCTGGATAACGCGGGCGAGGGCATCATTACCCTGGATGACGACTTGCGAATTGAAACATTCAACAACGCCGCCCAGTACGTGTTTGGCATGGGGATGGACGAGGTTTATTGCAAGAAATTCACCACTATCCTGGGGGAGGGTGACGAGGAAAAATTTACTGAATTGTTGCGATCGGTCTATGACAAACGAGCCATTTCTCACGATGCCGTGGCCCTGACTTTCAACGGCAAGCGCAAGAATGGTGAGCTGTTCCCGCTTGCCATGAAGGTGAGCTATTTGCGCATCGACGGTGAAGGCCATTTTATCCTGATGGTCGATGACATTTCTGAACGTCAGGCGATGATGGAAAATCTGCGCCATCTCGCCGAGCACGACAGTCTTACAGGTTTGTACAATCGTCAGTTTTTCATGGATGAGTTGGAGCGCGAGGTGAGTCGCAGCCACCGCAACGCCGAAGCCAAGTGCGCGCTGCTCTATATCGATCTTGACAACTTCAAATTCGTCAACGATACGCTGGGGCATATCGCCGGCGATAGGGTGCTGATCGAAGTCACCTATCTGATCAACCGGCGTATGCGCAAGGGGGATCTGCTTGGCAGGCTGGGCGGCGATGAGTTCGGTCTTCTACTGTATGAGGTGGACCGGGAGCGGGCTTTGCAAACCGCGGATTTTTACCGGCAGCAGCTGGGTGAATACAAGTTCAAATATGAAGGCAAGGTTCTGGATGTGGGTTGCTCTATCGGCGTAGCGATGCTGGGGCCGGAGATCAACAGCAAGGAAGACCTGCTGGCGCGTGCTGACATAGCCTGCCATATAGCGAAACGTCTGGGCAAGAACCGCGCATATATTTACGAAGAGAACGACCAGGAAAACATGGACTCAATGTATGCGGACATGGGCTGGGCCAGAAAGATAAAGAACGCTATAGAGGACGACCAGTTTGTTTTCGCCTGTCAGCCGATTCTGGATATGCAAACCGGAGATACGGTGAGTTACGAAGTTTTGCTGCGCATGAAAGATGGCAGGAAAAACTTCGTGATGCCGGCCGGATTTCTGCCGTCGGCGGAGAGATTCGGTCTGATGCTGGATATCGATCGCTGGATTGTCAATCGGGCGATCGAAGCGCTGGCGGAGTTGCAGAAAGTCCACCCCGGGATGCGGTATTCGATAAATCTTTCGGCGAAATCAATTTGCGACAAGAACATATTACTGGAAATAAAGCGCTTGCTCGATGCGCATTGCCTGTCTCCGGAGCTGCTGACATTCGAAATAACCGAAGATATAGCCATTGCCAATATAACCGTGGCGACCGCGTTCATGCACGAATTGCGCAGCATGGGGTGCCGTACCGCGCTTGATGATTTCGGTGTTGGTTACTCGTCATTTACCTACCTGAAGGAGCTGCCGGTGGATCTGGTAAAAATCGACGGTTCATTCGTGCGTAATGCAGAGTCGGATCCGATCAATCTGGCGATGGTGAAAGCGATGAACGAAGTAGTACATGCGATGGGAAAGAAGACCGTCGCAGAGTACGTGGAAAACGAGAAAATTCTCGAACTGCTGAAGGGGCTTGGTGTTGACTATGCGCAAGGCTATCATATCGGCCGGCCGTTGATCATAAGCATGCATGGCCACGATCTATTGGTCAAGCAGCAGGCCGGGTAGACGGCGGGAGGCGGACGATGCGCAAGGTTAATAGACTGCAACCGGTGCGAAAATACGCTGAATTCAGGCTTGCCGACGCAGCGCAGCGAGTGCAGGTGAGTTTGGGGAATATGCAAGGTATCCAGCAAAAAATATCCCAGCTGCAGGCCTATGTGGATGAGTATGAGCGGAGTTTTGCCGCGGTCGCCGCGCAAGGCATAAGCGTGGAGCAATTGAAGGCGCATTACGGCTTCGTTGAGCAGTTACGGCAGGCGCTGGAATCGCAGCAGAAGGTGCAGCGCGCCATGTTGGGCGAACACCAGGCGCTGCTGGAGGCGTGGCGCAGGCAAAATGTAAAGCTGAAAATGATAGATCATGTTGCCGAACGCTACCACCAGGAGTACCGTCGCAACCAGGAAAAGAAAGAGCAAAGGGAAATCGACGACAGGCGCGGACAGATAAAAAAACAATAGCAATATTGCCTGACCATCTCCGCCGCCATCCTTCCAGCGCGGCACGCAATCAGCCCTGATGCGGTACGGCGGCTTTCGTCGACCGCTTCCTGTTTCGGGAGTGTCAGATTAATGGCATGAAAACTGCCATCTCCTGTTGTATCAATCAGTGTGGTGAACACGAAGATGGCGGAAATTTCCAGCGCGATCAATGCGGCCGGCGGGGTGGAGCGCACAGTTTCTACGCCGCGCTTGCCGAAAAACAACGGCACAAACAACACGATAGAGCGCAGTTTCGCGTCTGTGCTGGATGGCGCGCGCCGATCCGCGACAGACGGTGGGAAAAACGCCGGGCACCAGAGCGAACGGCAAGTGCCTGCCGCCGGCGGCAACGATTTGCCCGGGGATAACGCTATTGACCGGGACACAGCGCAGAGTGATAGCGCCGCCACACAATCGGATTTGCCAGTCGATGCGAAACCGGAACAACCCCAGCTTACGGAATTGATCTGGCCGCAAGTGGCGCTGGCCGTGAATCAGCTGCAGGCGCAGCAGTCAGTCGCCGCAGAGGGCGAGTCGCTCGCGGTTATAGAATCAGGTGATGTGCCCTCGGAGCAAATTGCTGATCTGGAAGTTGTTGCGTCGAATAGCGGCGTGTTGCAGCAGCCGACGGGCGCGCTGCCATCGCTCCCCGACGAGCTGGCGACATCGACGAAAGGCGTAAACGAGTTAAGAGCAGACCTGCAGCACCTTGACGCTGCAGGTAATTCCTTGCCAGCTGCCAAGCCGGACGGAGCGACTACTGTCAGAGGCGAGACGCCGCCATCCGCGACAGTGGAAACGCAACTGCAAGGTCAGCCGAATGGCTCGTCGGCGCTGGCTGCCCCTAGTCATGAACGGGGAAGCGAAACGTCAAGCACGTCGCCCGTGGCGGCTGCGCCGCAGAATTCTGCTATCGCCGCCGATCTGGTGGATGCGCAAAAGCCGGTAGAGCAGCCGCTGACGGGCGTCAGCCAGGTACCTCCGGCCCCTGTCGTGGAGAGTGGCGGAGGATCAGCAGGCCCGCTGGCGGGGTCGCAACCGTCATACCGATTGCATGACCCCCTGGGCAGCGAAAGCTGGCAGACAGGCATGGGGCAACGGCTGGTGCTGATGCTGCGTGATGGGGAACACAGCGCGGAATTGCGTCTGACTCCGCCGGAACTCGGCAAAATCTCCATTCGCATAACGCTCGCCAAGGAAGACGTAAGCGTCGCCATATCCGTCAACAATCATCAGGTAAGAGAGGCCGTGGAACAATCGCTTCCGCGGTTGAAGTCCCTGTTTGAGGAAGCGGGAATAGGTTTGGGTAATGTGGATATTTCTGATCAAAATTTACAAGATTCCGGTCGGCGTGCGTTCCAACGATCGCAGGAATCGGAGGTAGCAGCCGGATCCGGGCGGGTTGAGCCCTATCGCCGGCGCTCAATCGTTTCGGTCAGCAGCCCAGTGGAAAGCGACGCGCTGCTGAGCGTCTATGTCTGACTGGCCGGAAATTCAGTACGGAAACTGGTCTGCGGGCCGGCTACACAAAAATTAACAGCATAATTCACGCCGGCACTTCAATCAGCTATCCATTCTACCGATAGCAACCCAGAGGGAACGTGTGTCCCTCGGCATCAGTTGTACAGTTCCTGTTTTCAATCGCTTCAACCGGGCAAGGCACATGAGCACCGATACAACAAATTTTCAACTGCCGGAATCCCTGGAAATTTCCCGCATCGGCGAACTGACGCAGCAATTGTCCGGGTTGGATGGCAGCAGTGGTGGTGTGGTATTGGATGGGTCGCTGGTGACCAGAATCGATACCGCGGCGATGCAATTGCTGTTGGCGTTTTGGCGGAAACATGCCGAGTCCGGCGGGAAAATACGGTGGCATGCTCCCAGCGAAGCGCTGCGTAGAGCGGCCTGTCTGCTCGGGATGGACACCGTCATTGGTATAACAGATATCAGTTCGGCAAGCATGAAATAGTGGAGCAACGTGGATGACAAATATACTCATAGTTGATGATTCGGCATCGATGAGGCAGATGGTGTCCTTTACTTTAAAAGGTGCGGGTTATGAAGTAGAAGAAGCCGTTGATGGTGCCGATGCGCTGGCAAAAGCCAAGAAGAAGTCGTACAACATTGTTATTACCGATGTGAATATGCCGAACATGGATGGCATAGCTCTGATCAAGGAATTGCGCTCACTCGCCAGCTACAAGTTCACGCCGTTGCTGATGCTCACCACAGAGTCGGGTGGCGAGAAAAAGCAGGAGGGGAAAACCGCGGGCGCGACCGGATGGATGGTGAAGCCGTTCAATCCGGATCAGTTACTGGCGACTATCAAAAGGGTTATGAGTTAGTCAAAACGGCAAAAACCAATCATAGAGGAAGCCGACATGAGTTTTGACATGAGCCAGTTCCTGCAGACTTTCTATGAAGAGAGTTTCGAGGGCCTGGATTCGATGGAGGGAAATCTTCTCAATTTCGATGTCGGTGTCGTTGATGCGGAAAAAATCAATGCCATTTTTCGCGTGGCGCATTCGATCAAGGGCGGCAGCGCAACTTTCGGCCTGAAGGAAATGGCCGCATTCACTCACTCCATGGAAACGTTGCTGGAGAAAATCCGCAGCGGTGAGCGGCAAATGACCACGGAACTGGTCGACCTCCTGTTGCAGTCGGTTGATGTTTTGCGGGCCATGTTGAGTGCCAATAAGAACGGTGCGGATGGCGTGAATATCCCGGTAGCAGCCCTGAAATCCCGATTTGATGAACTGTTGAAGTCCGGCGATACGCCGGCGGCGAATCCGGCGCCAGCAAGGACGGGCGCGGGTGAAGCCGATGCGCAGCAAACCGCAAAGGGGAAAAGCCAGCACTGGTGTATCGATTTCATCCCTAGAATGTCCTTGTTTTCTACCGGCAACGACCCCCTGCGTATCTTTCGCGAACTTGCCACGCTGGGTGAGTTGGAAACCCGCATCGATCTGGGCAAGTTACCGTCCTGGGACGATATGGATGCCGAGCAGTGTTATCTTGCATGGCAGTTGCAACTGCGTACCGAACACACAGAGGCAGCGATCAAGGAGATATTCGAGTGGGTGGAAAGTGACTGCCGGCTGGATATCAAGTGTATCGATTCGGCGGCCGGTGCGGTAGCGAAGACGGAAGTCGCGAGCAAGCCACATCCGGTGGAAACCGCCATTGCCGCGGAACCACAGAAAGCGACAGATGATGCTAAAGACAGTGTGGTCAAGGAGCAGAAAAGCGCGCCGGCGGAATCAGCATCAATACGCGTTAGTATCGACAAGGTTGACGATCTGATCAATATGGTCGGCGAACTGGTAATAACGCAGTCCATGCTTGGCCAGCTGGGGCAGGATTTCGATATGTCCAAGCTGGAAAAACTTGCCGATGGTCTGACGCAACTCGAGCGCAACACGCGTGAATTGCAGGAAAGCGTCATGCGTATTCGCATGCTGCCAATCAGCTTCGTGTTCCAGCGCTTTCCCCGCATGGTGCGGGATTTAAGCGCCAAGCTTGGCAAGAAAGTCGAATTGGTGATGACTGGAGAGGGCACCGAGCTGGACAAAACCGTAATGGAAAAAATCGGCGACCCGTTGGTGCACCTGCTGCGCAATGCGCTGGATCACGGAATCGAGTCACCTGAGCAGCGGCAGCAGGCGGGAAAGCCCGCGACTGGCGCCATCAAGTTGAACGCTTATCATCAAGGCGGAAATATCGTTATCGAAATTATCGACGATGGCAAAGGGCTAGATCGAGATCGCATTCTGGAGAAGGCAAGACTACGCGGATTAGTCGGCAGCGATGAGGTTCTACCGGAAGACAAAGTTGCCGAACTGATATTTCTACCGGGGTTTTCCACCGCAGAAATCGTCAGCGACTTGTCGGGCCGCGGCGTGGGCATGGACGTCGTGAGGAAAAACATCAAATCTCTGGGCGGCAGCGTGGAGATAAAATCGGAAACGGGCAAAGGCAGCAAATTTACCATTCGTCTGCCGCTGACGCTTGCCATACTCGACGGCCAGCTGGTAAGGGTGGGCGAGGGCACCTATGTGGTGCCGCTGGTTTCCATCATAGAAACTCTGCAGATCAAGAAAAAGTACATCAACGCCGTAGCCGGCAAGGCGGAAATGTACCGTTTGCGTGATGATTATCTGCCGATTATCCGACTGTACGAGACATTTTCTCTGGTGCCAGATCAACGCGAACTGGAGAACGGCTTGCTGGTGGTGGTTGAGGCCGAAGGACAGAAAGCCGGACTGTTTGTCGATGATCTTCTCAGCCAGCAACAGGTGGTAATAAAGAGCCTGGAAACGAATTTTCGTAAGGTCACCGGGCTTTCGGGTGCCACCATCCTGGGCGATGGCACCGTAGCGCTGATACTGGATGTTTCCTCACTGATTGGCGCCGCCAGGCAGCAGGCGACAAACCGCGGCAGGCCGCAGGCGGCCTGAGGATGAACATACTATTCTTGCAGTAAAGGAAAACCTATGGATTCGGTAGAAGTGAAAAACACCAATGACGCGGGTGCGGTGCAGAACCAATACCTGACCTTTGTCCTGGCCGGCGAAGAATATGGCGTGGATATCCTCCGAGTCCAGGAAATTCGCGGCTGGGACACTGTAACCCCGATTCCCAGCACGCCAGACTATATAAAAGGCGTGATCAATCTGCGTGGCGCGATCGTGCCTATCGTTGATTTGCGCACGCGCTTCAAGATGGCGGCTATAGAGTATGGGCCGACCACCGTGGTTATCGTGCTGCGTACCAACGGTGCGAAAAACTCGACTATCCTCGGCATTGTCGTGGACGGTGTTTCCGAGGTCTACAACATCAAGACGGAAAACATCAAAGTTCCACCGCAAATGGGCCAGGAGATGGACATACGCTTCGTGCATGGTCTGGCGACGATCGAAGAAAAAATGATCATTCTCATGGATGTTGATCAGATATTGACCTCGCGGGAGATTGCCGCAGTCGACAAGCTTGTAGCCTGACGACGGGTAATAACAATGAGAATATTGGCCATCATGAACCTCAAGGGGGGGGTAGGCAAGACTACGACGGCGAGCAATATGGCATACGAGCTCGCGCGTCTTGGCTATAAGACTCTGGCGGTTGATCTTGATCCTCAGGGGCACTTGACGGACGGATATGGCATCAAGAATTTTACCGGTCCGGGAAGCTTGGAAGTTCTGCGGCACGGCGAACAGGCAGGCGCGGTATATCGCGGTGTGCGCGAGAATCTCTTTCTGGTCGGTGCCAATTTTTCCACAGGGGGCGCGACGTTGCAGGCGCTGAGCCTGGCGCCAGGACCACAGGCGCTGGGCAAGTGGTTGGCGCTGAATGCCGACCGGTTTGACTTCACGGTGATGGATTGCCCGCCGACCCTGGATAACTGCAGCGCCAGTGCGCTTTTGGCTGCACATGAACTGATTATACCGGTTACTGGCGATTATTTGTCGTTACAGGGGGTGGCGGCGTTCAGCAGAGTCATACGTGCAGCGGAAAAGCTGCGCTCCAATGGGTTGAAGCGCTGGCTGCTGATGACCCGTTTTCAGCCACAGAGAAAACTGGCGCAGGAAGTAAAAAATAAAATAAGCGACAATTTTCCCGGTGAGTTATTGCATACAGAAATCAGAGAAAACGTTGCGCTGGCTGAAAGCCCCGGTTTTGGACTGTCAATCTTCGAATATGCTTCGGCGAGCACCGGCGCCCGGGACTACGGCGCGATGGTCCGGGAGTTTCTTGACCGGAGCGAGAATGCAAGGATCAACGACGACATTAATGAAGGCGAATTCGCCGGAGTTGCGGCGCACGCCTGCTAGCACTGGGTAATTTTTTTGGAAAATTACTGAGCGACAATCAAATATATGGAAAAAGCCAGAGAGTTTCACTTTACCGAGTCTGATTTCGACAATATTCGCGATCTCGTGCACAAGCGCACCGGCATCAATCTCAGCAAGGCGAAAATGGATATGGTATACAGTCGCCTGGCTCGCCGTTTACGGCAATTAGGCATCGAACGGTTTTCCGACTATACCCGGCTGCTGGATCAGGGTGACGACGATGAGCTGGTGCAGTTCACTAATGCGATAACAACAAATCTAACGTCTTTTTTTCGTGAACCACACCACTTCACCTATTTGGAAAAAACCGCGATCCCGGGTTTGCTGCGCAGCAACGCCTCTGAGCGTCGCTTACGTATCTGGTCTGCCGGATGCTCGACGGGAGAAGAACCTTATACTCTCGCCATCACATTGATGCGATCCATTCCCGATATACGCAAATGGGATGTGAAAATACTCGCGACTGACCTCGATTCCCAGGTGCTGGAAAAAGCCAAGGCCGGGGTCTATACCGAGGAGAGAATCAGCGGGCTGGATCGGCATATCGTCAACGAATGGTTCGTGCGCGGCCGCGGCGATAAGGCAGGTCAGGTCAAAGTAAAGGAAAGTCTGCAGGACTTGATCACCTTCAAACAGCTAAATCTCATCGAGGAATGGCCCATGAAGGGTCCATTCGATGTGATATTCTGCCGCAATGTCGTGATCTATTTCGACAAGGACACGCAGCGTGGACTGTTTGACAGGTATGCGGATATATTGCGACCCGATGGGCATATCATGCTGGGGCATTCGGAGACGATGTTCAAGGTCAGCGATCGGTTTCAGCTTATCGGACAGACTATTTACCGGAAGATACGCTAATAACTTCGAAGCAGGGCAAGATGAGCACTATCAGAAACAAGCAAAATCTGCCGAAGGCGTTGCCGAAATTCACCAATATCAGCCGCTACTGGGACGCGGGATGGGATGCTGTGGTTGCCAAGATACTGCCGGGTGAGTTTTATGTGACCCTGGGTAATGAAGGCGTTTCCACTGTTCTCGGATCATGCATTTCCGCCTGTGTGCGTGATATATCGCTGAATATAGGCGGCATGAATCACTTTATGTTACCCAGCAATCGTGAACCCATGCCGGAGGCTAACGGGAAGGTGGATATCAGCGCGGCTAATCGCTATGGCAACTTCGCCATGGAATCGCTGATCAACGAGATACTCAATCATGGTGGAAAGCGCCGCAATCTCGAAGTGAAAGTGGTTGGTGGCGGCAGGATTCTGGAAAAAATGACCAATATCGGCCAGATGAATATAAATTTTATCTATACCTACTTGAAAAACGAGGAGCTGAAAGTCGCCAGCGAGGACGTGGGTGACATCTTTCCGCGCAAAGTACTGTATTTTCCCGCAACCGGAAGATTGCTGGTCAAACGACTTCGTTCCCTGCACAGTAACACCATTGCAGATCGCGAAAATAGCTATATCAAGAAGATTGAAAATGAGAAAGTTGGCGGCGATATCGAGCTGTTTTGATCGAGCGAATCAAAATGGATAAAATAATTAAAGTCATGGTGTGCGACGATTCTGCGCTGGTGCGGCAGTTGTTGACCACAATAATCGAACAGGACCCCGGCATGAAAGTGGTGTATGCGGCGAATGATCCGCTGATCGCCCGGGAAAAGATCAAGGAATTGAATCCCGACGTGCTCACCCTGGATGTCGAGATGCCAAGAATGGACGGACTGACGTTTTTGAAAAACCTCATGCGCCTGCGACCGATGCCGGTCGTCATGGTGTCATCACTGACGGAAAAAGGAGCGGATGTGACCCTGCAGGCGCTGGAATACGGCGCGGTGGATTTCGTCGCCAAACCAAAGGTCGATCTGAAAGAGACGCTAAAGGAATACTCTGAGGAAATACTGCAAAAAATACGGATCGCGGCCCGCGCTCGAGTCAAGGCCTACAACGAAACGACGGCGGCGATTAAAGTCCAGCCAAAATATTCCGCCGACGCGGTAATTCAGAAGTCAGACGCCAGGAAAATCTGGCATACCACCGATAAAATCATCGCCATTGGCGCGTCGACCGGCGGAACGGAGGCGATCAAGGAGGTGTTGAGTCGCCTGCCCGCCGGCGCTCCAGGCACGGTAATCACCCAGCATATTCCGGGTGCTTTCAGTGGGCCGTTTGCCCGACGCATGAACAACTCGTCGGAAATGACGGTATATGAAGCCGAGGATGGGCAGCAGATACTTCCTGGCCATGTGTATATCGCGCCCGGGGACCGGCATCTGCTGGTGCGGCGTGACGGCGCCCGTTACGTTTGCCAGCTCAATGACGGACCGCCAGTCAATCGCCACCGCCCAAGCGTCGATGTAATGTTTCGTTCGGTGGCGCAGAACGTCGGTCCCAACGCACTGGGGGTGATTTTGACCGGTATGGGCAATGACGGCGCCGAAGGGATGAAGGAAATGAAGGAAAACGGCGCAATTACCCTGGCGCAAGATGAGAAGTCCTGTGTGGTCTGGGGTATGCCGCGGGAAGCGGTAAAACTTGGCACCGTGGACGAAGTCCTGGATATCTACGATATCCCGAGAAAGATAATGCAATTGATAGCGAAGTTGAAGTAGTCGAATACCACGTCGCGGCGCCTTGCCAGCAGCGCCGCAAGCCACTACCAAACATCCCGGTAAAAGGCGATAATCCACAGGCAACGGGAAATCCATTCGCCGGGAGCCAGTGATGACGCAAGCCCTGAAAGTGCTTATAGTCGACGATGATCGCACCAACATCGTAGTTTTGAAGACCATACTTGAACGCTATCACTATGAAACGGCGGTGGCGCGCAATGGCGCGGAAGCGGTGCAGATGTACGAACAGAGCCGGCCGGATATCATTCTGATGGATGTCATGATGCCGGTGATGGATGGCTATGAAGCGACGCGTCAAATCAAAAAATTGACGGCGGGCCAGTTCGTACCCGTGATATTTCTCACCGCCGTTACCGAGGAAAATGCGCTGGCCGAGTGCGTGCGCTCGGGCGGCGATGATTTCATCACCAAGCCATATAATCACATCATATTGAAATCCAAGATCGACGCGATGTTGCGCATCAGGGAGATGACCTCGACGATTACCAAGCAGAATCTGGAGCTGTCCTTCCACCAGGAACGGCTGCGCAAAGAGCAGGAAATCGCCGAAAAGATCTTTTCCAATATAGTCAGGGCCGGTTACATCGATATCAGCAATCTGAAATATTATGTATCGCCCATGGCGGTGTTTAACGGCGATTTGCTGCTGTATGCCATCCGACCTACCGGCGCGCTGCATGTTCTGGTCGGCGACTTCACCGGCCACGGTTTGTCGGCGGCGGTGGGTGCCGTGCCGGTGTCGGATATGTTCTATACCATGACCTCCAATGGCTTCACCGTCAGCGATATTGCGGCGGAGATCAACGGCAAGCTCTACGATATTCTTCCGACCGACCATTTCTTCGCCTGTGCCGTCATGGAGATCGATTGCGCCCAGCACACCCTGACGGTATGGAATGGCGGCATGCCCGACATACTGGTAATGCGGCCGGGGCAGGGGGTAACACAGCGCGCGATTTCACAGTACCTGCCGATGGGTATATTGCCGCCCGCGCGCTTCAAGCGCTCGGCGGAAGTTCACGCCATCGCCGAGGGCGATAAGGTATACGCCTATTCAGACGGTGTTACCGAACTGGCCGATGGTGGCGGCAAGATGCTGCGTCAGGCAGGCCTTGAGTTGCTGCTCACTGAACACCTGGGACGGGGCATGTCACATCAGGAAATCGTCGCCGGGCTGCGCAATTATGCCCTGGGTACCACTCCCGCCGACGACATCACCCTGGTGGAAATATGCATTGCGGCCAATTGGCAGGCACGCAGCCAGGAACGGGAGATGCGCCTGCAGCGGGACAGCCGGCCGATGAACTGGTCCATCGATATTCAGCTGGAAAAACCCATGCTGAAATCCTTCGATCCCTTGCCGCTGCTCAACAAGAGCATCATGGATTTGCAGGGCCTGCATGCCCACAAGGAGAAGATTTACACCATATTGTCCGAGTTGATAAGCAATGCCATCGATCATGGGATACTGGGGCTGGACTCGTCGATGCGGGAAACCTCACGGGGATTCGCCGCTTATTACAACGCACGGGAACAGCTGTTGAGCAATACCGCAGGCGGCAAATTACGCGTGCTGCTCGAACACAGGGACGTGGCCGGCAAGGGTGAATTGCGCATCAAAGTCGAAGACAGCGGCGCGGGTTTTGATGTCGATCATATCGATTTTTCCACGGCGGATCACAAGCGCAAAAGCGGCCGCGGCATCCCCATGGTGCGCGCTCTCAGCAAGCAATTACGCTACTACAACGGCGGCAGCGGGGTCGAGGCCGTCTATGAGTGGCAGGTGAAGGGGTCTGCGGATCGACAGGCGGCGCCTGACTGAGCGCGCGCTGCCGGTAAATTATTCGGTTGGGAAATCGTAGAAAGGCCTGCCGACAGCACGCGGCAGTTGCGGCAATATTACCGCAGGCTGGTCGCCGGTCAGGCTCAGGAGAAAAGCCCTGATTGCCGCCACCTCTTCCGCGCTCAGCTCCTTGCGATACTGGGCCATGGCCATGACGCGTATCGCTGTGTCCAGATCAGGCGCCGAACCATTGTGGAAGTAAGGCGCGGTCAAGGCGATATTGCGTAGCGGCGGCACACGCCACAGGCGCTTGTCGGCCGGGTTGCCGCTGACTTCATACACTCCCAGATCATCGAGCAGTGACATGGATTGATCGTATTCGCTGCCGGGGTGGTTAGGAAACAGTTCATAAAACCCATCGCCCAGTTGCAGCGCCGGGCCCGGCGCGGGGCCGGCGAAGTTCACTCCAAAATGACAGGACAGGCAGCCGATATTGCGGAACAATTCCATCCCCGCTTTTTCCTGGGCGTTTAATTTGCCGCGGTTCCCTTTCACAAACTGATCATAGCGGCTGTTAGGTGTCAGCAGGGTGCGCAGAAAACTGGCGCAGGCCTGCGCCGTGTGCTGCAGGCTGATCGCCGGCCCGTTGCCCGGAAAAGCGCGTTTGAACGCCGCGACATAATCCGGCAGTTCGCTGAGGCGGTTGATCAGCATTTCCGTGTTATTCATCCCCATGATGTCACCGGCCGCCAGGTGCTCGACAAAGAGTTGTTCCAGCGATCGGTAGCGACCGTCCCAGAAATAGACGGTCTGCAGTCCGATGTTGAGCAGGGTCGGCGCCGAGCGACGGGTGGTGGCGCCGTCGATACCGGTGGACAGGGCGCGACCGTCATTGGCGCCGGTTTGCAGGGTATGGCAATCGTTGCAGGTGATGGAGCCGTCACGGGACAGCCGCGGATCAAAGAACAGCATCTTGCCCAGGTCCGCCTTTTCCACCGTCAGCGGATTGTCCGCGGGCACCAGCGCACGTTCCGGCAGAGCCTGAAAATATTCGAACGCCGCGCCGGGCAGCGCCCACAAGCAGAGCAGTACAGAGGTAACGGCGGTCAATCGCTTCATGGTGTGGATCTCAAAGGTCGCTCTCGGTCCCGGCCCGAACGGCAGGGTACCTGCAGTGTATTCGGAATTCCAGTTGCATGTTCCTGAGACAGGGGAGTCAACAGTTTGTCATGTGGTAAAAAAAATCGAACAACATTTTGATTGTTAAAGAGTTTATCAGGCGTCGTCGCGTGGCATATTGTTTGCACCAAAGGTTCGGCAGAGCTTATATAAAACAGGAATTAATACATGGCAAAAGATGAGGAAACCCCGGCGCCAGCCAAGGCCAAGGGTACACCGTGGGTGATGATAATTGCAATCGTGATGGTTTCGTTGATGCTGCTGATGGGGATGATGCTGGGTACCCTGTACCTCACCGGGGTGCTGAGCGCAGGCAAAGGCGGCAAAACCGAGCATGTCGCCGACGCCCAGGATCAAGGCGGCGACGGTGAAAAACAGGCCGATGGCGAACAGGACACGGAGAAAAAGGCCGCGGTATATATTCCGCTGGAACCGGCATTTGTCGTCAATTTCGAGGGCAAGGGACCCGCGCGCTTTCTGCAGATCACCGTCGAGGCGATGACTCGCAGTCCGGAGATGGAGGAAAAAATCAAAAAGCACATGCCGGTGTTGCGCAACGCACTGGTATTCCTGTTCGGCAGCCAGACCTACGAAAATGTGTCGACTCTGGACGGCAAGGAGAAGCTGCGTACTGCCGCGCTGACGGCGCTGCAGAAGATCCTGGAGGAGGAGACCGGTGAACCCGGCATAGAAGCGTTGTATTTCACCAGTTTCGTGATGCAGTAGGTTTATGTCCGGTAATGAGCTGCTGTCCCAGGATGAAATAGACGCCTTGCTGCACGGCGTCGGCAACGGCGATGTTGCTGGCGACGCCAAGACCGCTGAACCCGGCGTGGCGCAGAACTACGACTTCGCCAGCCAGGATCGCATCGTCCGCGGGCGCATGCCGACCCTGGAAATGATCAACGAGCGATTTGCCCGTCAGTTTCGCGTCAGTCTGTTCAATATGCTGCGGCGGACTCCGGAAATATCCGTCAGCGGCGTGCAGATGATCAAGTTCGCCGAGTACGTGCACTCGTTGTTCGTGCCCACCAGTCTCAACCTGACGCGAATCAACCCGCTGCGCGGCACCGCGCTGGTGGTGTTCGATCCCAAGCTGGTATTTTCGGTGGTGGAGAATTTTTTCGGCGGCGATGGCAGGTTTCACGTCAAGATCGAGGGTCGGGAGTTCACTCAGACCGAGATGCGGGTGGTCAGCATGATGCTGGAAAACGTTTACCGCGACATGAAAGACGCCTGGGCGCCGGTGCTGGACGTGAATTTCCAGTATATGAGCACCGAAGTCAACCCGCACTTCGCCAATATCGTCAGCCCGACCGAAGTCATCGTAGTCAGCACTTTTCACGTGGAGCTGGAGTCAGGCGGCGGTGATTTACATATCACCATGCCTTACGCGATGCTCGAGCCGATGCGCGAGCAGCTGGACGCCGGCATCCAGAGCGATCGCACCGACAACGACGAGCGCTGGATCAGTGCTCTGCGCGAGGACGTCGGCAACGCGCGCGTCGAGCTGAGCGTGAAGCTGGCTGAAGCCGAGCTGAGCCTGCGCGAAATACTCGAGCTGGCTCCCGGTGACATCATCCCGGTCGAGGTGCCGGAATATCTGGTAGCGCGTGCCGAAGGCGTGCCGGTATTCGTGGGAAAGTATGGCGTTTTCAGGGGTAATCTGGCGGTGCAGGTGATGCGTCCATTTAATATCGACGACGCGGAATGAGCGGTAGCGAGTCTGCGGGAGACAATCATGAGCGAGAACACGGATCAGGACAAAATGGCGGACGAATGGAATAAGGCCCTGGCGCAACAGGCTGCGGCCGAGGGCGAGGTCAGCAAAGCCAAGCTGGAAAACCTGGACGCCAAGAACGAAGGACCGGGAATGGAGCAGGCCAATATGGATGTGATCCTGGAAATTCCCGTTACCCTGTCGATGGAGGTCGGTCGCACCAACATCAGCATACGCAATCTCCTGCACCTCAATCAGGGGTCGGTGGTTGAGCTGGACCGGATCGCCGGCGAACCGCTGGATATCCTGGTTAACGGTACCCTCATTGCCCACGGTGAAGTCGTCATCGTCAATGAAAAGTACGGTATTCGTCTTACCGATGTCATCAGCGCCTCCGAACGCATCAGGAAATTGAAATGAAGTCTGCCGCCTCTGCAATTTGCGTGCTCGCCGTTGCGCTGCAGGCACCGCTGCCGGCGTGGGCGGAGGCGGTGCGCAGCGCGCAGCCGTTGCAGCCGCCCGAGCCGGTGACCGCCGGTACCTTGCTGCAAGTGGTGTTCGGCCTGGCGGTGATACTGGCGCTGATCGTCGGCGGCGCGATGCTGTTGCGTCGTTTCGGGCAGTGGAACCTGACCCAGGGCGGCGCGCTCAGGATTGTCGCCGGACTGGCTATCGGGCCGCGCGAACGCGTCGTGGTGCTGCAGGTGGGCAGTCAGCAACTGCTGGTGGGGATCACGCCAGGAAGCATCGCCACGCTGGCCGAACTGAAGGAACCGTTGCCGTTGACGACGGCGGCCGAGGGGCAGATTTCATTCCGTGAACGCCTGCAGGCCATGTTGCAGAGCGGCCGGGAAAAAAGCGATTAATGGCGGGGGCAGGGTGCACAACAGAAAAATACTGATACTGGCGGCGGGATGGGCGCTGCTGTGCCTGTGCCTGCCAGGCGCGGCCTTTGCCCTGGACCCGGGGTTGCCCGCGCTTTCCATCACCAGCGGCAAGGCGGGGGAGCAGACCTTTACCCTGAGTCTGCAGGTGCTTGCCTTCATGACGGCGCTGACCTTCCTGCCGGCGGCGTTGATCATGATGACGTCCTTCACCCGCATCATTATCGTGCTGGCGATCATTCGCCAGGCCGTCGGTCTGCAGACCGCGCCCCCCAATCAGGTCCTGGTCGGTCTGGCATTGTTTCTCACGTTTTTCATCATGGGGCCGGTGTTCAGCAGTGTCAATCAGGATGCGCTGCAACCCTATCTGGAGCAGAAGATCGATATGCAAGGTGCGCTCGATCGCGCTGGCGTGCCGCTGCGCCATTTCATGATGAATCAGACACGGGAAACCGATCTGAGTATGTTCGCTGGCATCGCTAATGTCGAATTGCCGAGCAATCTGGACGAGGTGCCGTTCTCCATGCTGATGCCTGCTTTCGTGACCAGCGAGTTGAAGACCGCTTTTCAGATCGGCTTCCTGGTGTTCATCCCGTTTCTGATCATCGACCTGGTGGTGGCCAGTGTGCTGATGGCCATGGGGATGATGATGCTGTCGCCGATGATTATCGCCTTGCCTTTCAAGATCATGCTGTTTGTGCTGGTCGATGGCTGGACCCTGCTTATCGGCACACTTGCTTCCAGCTTTTACGTATAGGGACCTGCGATGACTCCCGACACCATAGTGACCATAGGACGCCAGGCGATAGAAATCACTGTGCTGCTGCTGGCGATTCTTCTGTTGCCATCGCTGCTGGTCGGCGTCCTCGTCAGTATGTTTCAGGCGGCTACCCAGATCAACGAAATGACACTGACCTTTATTCCCAAGCTGCTGGTGGTGTTTCTGGTGCTGCTGTTCGGCGGAGCCTGGATGCTCGGGCTGGTGGTCGATTACACGCGGCGCTTGATCGACAATATCCCGGGGCTCATAGGCTAGCCGGCATGCGGCGGCGGAGGCGCGCATGATAGCAGCCAAGCTCGCGGCCGGCGAAGTCAGTTCCCTGGTGGCGGCCTATCTCTGGCCGTTTCTACGCGTGGTGTCTCTGGTCAGCGCCGCACCAGTGTTCGGGGTGCAGTTCGTGCCCGCCCAGTTCAAGATCCTGCTGGCTGTCGCTATTACGATTCTCGTGGTGCCGCTGGCACCGGCGCCGCCTGCCGTCGAGATACTGAGTATGCAGGCGATGCTGGTCGCGCTGCAGCAGATATTGATTGGTCTGGCGATGGGGATGGTGGTCAATCTGCTGTTCAATGTATTTCTGCTCGGCGGTCAGATCATCGGTACTAATATGGGCCTGGGTTTCGCCACCGTAGTCGATCCGCAGGGCGGCGTGTCGGTGCCGGTGCTGAGCCAGTTTTACGTATATCTGACCACCCTGATATTTCTTGCGCTCAACGGTCATCTGCTGCTGATCGAGGTGCTGACCCGCAGCTTCACCGCCATGCCGGTGGCCGGCGCAGGTCTCAGCGGCGAATCGTTCTGGCAGATCGTGCAGTGGGCGGGGGAGATCTTCAAAGGCGGGACGCTGCTGGCGCTGCCGGCGCTCGCCTCGCTGCTGCTGGTCAATATGGCGCTGGGGGTGATCATGCGCGCAGCGCCGCAATTCAATATCATGTCCATAGGTTTTCCGATTACCCTGACCGTCGGTTTCATCGTCATCCTGGTCAGCCTGCCCACCATTGTTCCGATGTTCAACGCCGGCATGGTTGAAACTTTCAACTTTGTCGAACGTGTTTTCCTCGGAGGCTAAATGGCGGAGGAGCAGGAGGACCGCACAGAACAACCCAGTGGCAAGCGGCGTGAGGAAGCGCGCCGCAAGGGTCAGGTCGCGCGCTCGCGCGAGCTGAATTCGGCCCTGGTCATGACCGGCGCGGCGGTGATTCTGCTGGCCAGCGGCAGCCACATCGCGGTCGGCATGCAGCGCATCATGGTGTCCTTCCTCAGCGTGCAACGCGATGCGCTGCTGGATCAGACCAGCATGCTGCGCGGGGTGCAGCAGGCCCTGGTCGAAGCTTTGTGGCTGCTGGCCCCGTTTCTGGTGCTGATGCTGGTTATCGCCCTGCTGGCACCGCTGGCGCTGAGCGGCTGGGTGTTCAGCGTCGAGCAATTGAAACCGAATTTTTCCAAATTGAATCCGATCCAGGGCATGGGGCGTATTTTTTCCACGCGCGGTCTGGCGGAGCTGGTCAAGGCACTGATCAAGTTCGTGATTATCGGTACCCTGGCTTCGCTGTGGATCTGGACGCAGGCCGACACCATTGTAGCCAGCAGCAGCCAGAACGCGACTGCGGCCATCGGCGACATGGTAACGCTCAGCGGCTGGTCGTTCCTGGTATTTTGCGCGGCGATGCTGCTCATTGCCGCCGGCGACGTGCCTCTGCAACTGTGGGAACACACCAAGCAGTTACGCATGACCCGTCAGGAGGTGAAGGACGAGCACAAGCAGACCGAGGGCGATCCGCATTTGCGCGGCAGGTTGCGCCAGTTGCAGCGCGAACGCGCCAGCCGGCGGATGATGGCGGACGTGCCCAGAGCCGACGTGGTGGTGATGAACCCGAATCACTACGCGGTGGCGCTGCGTTACCAGGCCGATAAACACAATGCCCCCGTGGTTGTGGCCAAGGGGATCAATCTAATCGCACTGCAGATACGCGACGTGGCCCAGGCACATGGTGTGCCGGTGGTGCAGAGTCCGCCGCTGGCGCGAACGCTTTACCATCATGCGAAGCTGGGGCGGCCGATACCCACCGGCCTGTTCCTGGCGGTTGCCCAGCTGCTGGCCTATGTGTATCAATTGCGGGCGGCAACGGCTGCCGGCGCCGGTTTCAATCGCCAACCGCCGGAATTTCCCATACCCGAGAACATGCGGAGGGACGAATAAAATATGTATGCCATTCTAATGTCACGAATGCAGACCGTGCTGCGCGGCGGCGTCGGCATCCCGGTGCTGGTCCTGATGCTGCTGGCCATGGTGGTCGTGCCGCTGCCGCCGCTGATGCTGGACATGCTGTTCACCTTCAATATTTCCCTGGCGATGATCGTGTTGCTGGGCAGCGTCTATACCCGCAAGCCGCTGGACTTGTCGGTCTATCCGACCATCCTGCTGCTTACTACATTGCTGCGTCTGAGCCTCAATATCGCCTCGACGCGGGTGGTGCTGTTGCATGGTCATACCGGCACCGATGCCGCCGGCCGGGTGATCGAGGCTTTCGGCCGGTTCGTCGTCGGCGGCAACTATGCGGTCGGTATCGTCATCTTCGCCATTCTGGTGGTCATCAATTTCGTCGTCATCACCAAGGGCGCNNAAGTTCGTGCGCGGTGACGCGGTCGCCGGCATCATCATCACTATGGTAACCATTATCGGCGGTCTGGTCATCGGCGTGGTCCAGCACAATATGGCTCTGGGCCAGGCCATGGAAAACTATGCCCTGCTGACCATCGGCGATGGCCTGGTGGC
>DKAS01000197.1 GCA_002448875.1 Proteobacteria bacterium UBA6920
TGCGCACGCCGCTCAACGCCATTATTGGTTACAGCGAAATGATGATGGAGGAAACCTCACATTGCCGGCAAAATCTGTCCTGCCGCGAGGATCTGCAGAAAATCCGCGAATCTGGCCGCCACCTGCTGGGATTGATCAACAATATTCTGGACCTGGCAAAGGTCGAAGCCGGCAAGGCAGAATTGTTTGTCGAGGAAATTTCGATCTGGCATCTGGTGCAGGAAGTGACGGCGACCATGAAACCAATGTTGAGCAAGGCCAATGACAGACTGCAGATGGAGTGCGCGGAAACTATCGGTACCATGCGCACCGATCAGACCAAGTTGCGACAGATTCTGCTCAATCTGCTCAGCAACGCCATCAAATTCACGGAAAACGGCAATATCGTCGTGCGCGTATGGAAGCAGGACGCCGAGGCGGAAACGCGGGTCTACTTTCGCGTCGAGGACAGCGGCATCGGCATTGCCGAGGACAAGCTGCATCATCTGTTTCAGACCTTTTCCCAGATCGACGTGTCTTCCACCCGCAAATATGGCGGGTCCGGTCTGGGGCTGGTGATCAGCAAGCGTTTCTGCACCATGCTCGGCGGCGACATCGTCGTCAGCAGTCAGCCCGGGCACGGCACCAGCTTCGAATTCTATCTGCCGCAGACCACCAGACTGCGATCGCTCGCCGAGCAGGGCATCGTCGTCAGGCAAGCGGAGGATGACGATCAGCACGGCGCCGCGGTGGTCAAAAGCTGATCTCACAGTCGCCCGTCGGCGGGTCGTGGCCTGCACCACGCACCCGCCAACCTTAATTCCCCCCAAGGCAACAGGTTTGCCGCCGCGCTGGGCGGCATTGTATGATGTTAGGCGAATCGCCGACGCTGTCGGCGTTGCTGCCGGATGCCGGCGGCCGTGCCAGGCAATCGTCATCAACAGGCAAGACCAGCGGGGAGTGAAGGTTGGAATTACGGCGTTGGAAGGCCCTGTTTTATTCAGAAGCCATGGCGGTTTCCCCCCGGGAAAAAATTCTTTCCGGCTTTCTGGCCTTTATCGCCCTGCTGTGCGTGGCGGCGGTGAGTTACGCCGCCACCGGCCCGCAAGCGGCGATTTACCTGGTGGCTTCCATGGGAGCGGCCGTGGTGCTGGTCCAGGCCGTGCCCAACAGCCCCTTGTCCCAGCCCTGGCCCTTGCTGGGCGGCCACCTGGTGTCCGCGCTGATCGGTGTCGTGGTATATCATCTGTTACCGCACACCCTGGTTGCCGGACCGCTGGCGGTAGGGCTGGCGGTGGCGGGCATGTATTTTCTGCACTGCCTGCATCCCCCTGGCGGTGCGGCGGCTCTGGTGGCGGTGATCGGCGGCGAGGGCGTGCATCAGCTGGGGTACTGGTATGTGCTGATGCCGGTGGGGCTGAATGCCGCGATCATGCTGATCATGGCCCTGGTGATCAACAATATCGTTCCCAGCCGGTCCTATCCGGCTCGTGCCGGCAAACAGCCGGCCGCTCCCGATCCGCTGTTGCGTCAGCTGGGATTGAACGAGGATGATCTGATCGCGGCGCTGCATGAGCGGGATTTGTTCCTGGATATCAGCCGGGAGGATCTGCGCGAGATCTATCGCCACGCCATCATGCATGCCAACAAGCGGCGTCTGGGTTCGGTTTTGTGTCGTGACATCATGACCACCGAGGTGCTTACTTTCAACTACCACAGCGATTGCGCCGAGGCTTGGGCCATGTTGCAGAGCCGGCGTCTCAAGGCCGCGCCGGTCATCGATGGCCATCGCAAAGTGCTGGGCATCATCGCCATGGAGGATTTCGTGCGCGCTGGCGCGGTGGTGACCGCGGCCGGCACCGAACCGGTGATGCGCAAGCAACTGGTGGGCAATATCATGAGCTCGCCGGCGGTCTGTGTCAGGGCAGACCGGCACATCGTGGATCTGCTGCCGATATTTATCGATCACTCCATTCATCATCTGCCGGTGACCGATGATCAGGATAGACTGCAGGGTATGATCACCCGTACCGACCTGATGCGGGCGATGCTGGTTACATATATCTGAACAAGACGGACCTATGATGCCTGGAATCTCGATTGCCCGGTTGTACCGCGGATGGCTGCCGCTGCTGTATCTGCTGATCACCGCCTGCGGCAAAAGCCTGCCGCCGCCGGAAATCCCCGGGTTGATAATGCTCGACAAGCCCTTGCCGCTGGAGCCGTTTTCCCTGCAGGACCAGGCGGGAACGCCGTTCACCAACGCCAGTCTGCAAGGCAAGTGGTCCATCGCCTTCTTCGGTTATACCCATTGCCCGGATGTTTGTCCGACCACTTTGACCGTGATGACCACGGTCAGCGAAAAGTTGCCGCCGCCCTACACCGGCGATACGCGGTTCGTGTTCATAACGCTCGATCCTTTCCGCGATGATGCGGCGCATCTCAAGGACTACCTGCACTATTTCAACGACCGCGTCATCGGCGTGACCGGCGACGCGGGCGTGATTCAGCAGCTTGCCTCCACGATCGGAGTTTTCTACGATTATGCCGACGCCAGGAGTGATCGCATTCAACGTAATGTCACCCGGCGGCCGGATTTCGCCGAGTATCTGCTGGACCATACCGCATCCTTGTTTTTCTTCGACCCGCAGGGGCGTCTGCGTGCCTATCTGTTGCCGCCGTTCGATGCCGCCAAGATCCAGGAGGTCTACCAGGCTTTGCGCGCCTGAGCACCTTCACCTGTAATGTTTTGTGGAAATTACCGGGCGGTTCAGAAGAGGTTAAGCTGAAAAGGTTTAACTCCCAGCCTTGTTTATTTATAATTCACTTTCTATAAAGTGGAAATAGTCGGCGCATCCTGCGGCGCCTCCGGGCGGGCAGGGCAGCGGCGGGGCAATATCGGTAAACGGCGAACTATACATATGATTTCATTTAGATTTATTTTTCTGGCGGCACTGAGCCTGGCCCTGCTGGCCGCCTGCGCGAACAAGACCCAGGATCCTGCGTTGCAGCCCCGTAACAGCGTGCAGATTACGCCGGAAAATCTCCATGCCTTGATCATGAACGTGCTGGCCGTGTTCCGCGCGCACGGCGAACTGCCGATCAAGGTGGCGGATCTCAGCGTCACCAGCGTGGACGGCAGCCTGGTTATTCGTCCGTCCTCGGATAAACTGCTGTGCGAAGGCAATGGTTTCAGCGATGAATCGTCGACGATTTCCGGCATCGGCGGCAAGAGCAACGCATTTGCCTACAGTTTCACCGATTGCAAGGCGGAAGTGATCGATGCGGATAACTACAATATGCTGACCGGCCGGGTAATCATGAAGGATATCGTCGGTTCCAGCGGCGCCTGCGACGATTTCAGCGGCGAATTTTCCTATAAGGACATGCAGTTGCACAAAATCCGCAACGCCCTTGCCGCCTACAACCTGACGCAGATCAACGGCAGTTTTTCCTTCGATCATCTCACCCACGATGACGACCGGGACGGCATCTGTGAAAAATACTCGACGACGATCACCGGTGATTCCTTCGCTTTCATTATGGAGGACGAGCAGGTGGAAGAGTCGCTGTTCGTCAGCCGCGATGAATTCAACGCCGTTACCGGAACCTATGCCATTTCCCTTGATAGTTACATCAATTCCGATTCGATGAATGGCCGCTACAAGCTGGTTACCCGCAAACCGCTGGTTGGCTTGCGCGATAACGTTTATCCGCTGTCCGGCAAGTTCGATCTGGTCGGCACCGGCGTCAGCGGGGTGACGGTTGAAATCCTCAGCAATGTGTATGATGATTTACAGGCTGTCAAACTCGATCTCGATATCGATCCGCCCGATGGCATCCCCGATACCGGTAAGTCTGTTTATATATCGTGGTGCGAGCTGGAAAAGGGTCCGGCCTGCGAGTTGCTGCAGGAAGCTCCGCCCTGAGCCATGGCTGCGCCGGGGCCAGTTGCGCCCGGCACGGAATACCGCGGGCATGAGGGCAGGGTGGCGGGTCCGTGTTTATTCCGCGTTCCCTGCGGCATCCGGGGCTGGGCGATCATGGCGAAAAAGAAACACCTTTCCGAATCCGAACGGCAGCTGCTGCAGGAAGCAATGCAGGGTGTCACGCCACTGCATCATGACAAGGTTGCACCGCAGCAGCAGAAACCCGATGTCGATGCGCTGATGCAGCGTGAAACCGCGGCAGTGCTGCAGGAGCTGGCACAGTGTGACGGCGTCGACCAGATCGAAGCCGGCGAGGGGCTGGTATTCAGCCGCGGCGGCCTGCCGCATCGCACCCTGCGCGACCTGCGCCGCGGCAAGTTCGCCCTGCAGGCGGAGCTGGATTTGCACGGCCTGACCCGGGATCCGGCGCGGCAGGCGGTGGTCTCGTTTATCGCGCACTGCCAGAGCCAGGGCTTGCGTTGCGTGCGCATCATTCACGGCAAGGGAAATCGCTCGCGTCACAAGGGACCTGTTCTCAAACAAAAAACCAGTCAATGGCTTCAGCGCCGCGATGAAGTGCTGGCATTCTGCTCGGCCCGACCGATGGACGGCGGCACGGGCGCCATCTACG
>DKAS01000178.1 GCA_002448875.1 Proteobacteria bacterium UBA6920
CGGAAACGGATGCGCCGGGTCCAGGCCGATGGGGCTGAGCAGGGGAAACACTTCGTCGGTGAAGTAGTCGCGCAGCCAGCGGCTTTCTTCCTCGGTCCACTCGCCGCGGCGGATGAAATGGATATTGTGCTGCGCCAGCTCCGGGATCAGCACCGTGTTCAGCACCCGGTACTGCTCGGCCACCAGGGCGTGCGCCTTGCCGGCGATGATGTTGAGCACGTCCTGCGGGGTGATATTGTCCGGCCCGGCCTGCACCGAGCCCAGCGCCGTTTTCTGCTTCAGGCCGGCGACGCGGATTTCGAAGAATTCGTCGAGATTGGTGCTGGAAATACACAGAAAGCGCAGGCGCTCCAGCAGTGGCGTGGCCGTATCCTTGCTCTGTTCCAGTACCCGCCGGTTGAATTCCAGCAGACTCAGTTCCCGGTTGATGTACAGATCCGGCTGTTTCAGATCCGGTTCCGCGATCGCGGCAACGTCCTGCTTGATGGATTCCGGTGACACGGGAGTGAACTCACTGACCTGTAATTCTTGTAACTGCGTTGTCATCACTTTTCCCCGACTCCAGACAGGGTAGCGGAAAAAAAGTGAGTTTGTGTGACATATTCATGACAGTTTTATGACACGACCCCTTTGAGCGGTTCCGGTCGCGGACGCGCCAACGCGAGCAGGCGGGCACCATTGCGATCGACGCTCTGCCAGTCGTCGCCGACCACGAGGTGGGCGATGCTGGCGGTGGTCATCAATTTTCCTTTCTTCGTTAAGGGTATCGGACCGTCCACCAGAAAATTGAGCAGATGATCCAGGCCGGGATTGTGCGCCAGCAGCAGCAGGGTGCGGTTGGCATTGTCCTGCTGGCGGATACATTCCACCAGGGTAGAACGGTCGGCCAGATACAGACGATCGACATACTGAATACGGTCGCGCGCCACGCCCCAGGCATCGCACACGCCTTCCAGGGTGGCTCGCGCCCGCGCCGCCGGCGAGCAGAGGATGACGTCGGCCTGCACATGGTTGTTGCGCAACCAGGCGCCGACCTGCGGCAGGGCGGCGATGCCGCGCCGCGCCAGCGGCCGGTCGAAATCCTTGAGGGTCTCGTCCTTCCACGACGACTTGGCGTGGCGCATGAGATAAATATGTTTAGCCATGATTCAGCCCCAGCTCAATGACGGGTGCGCGGCACGTCTGGCGATAACGGCGCGGCAAACATCTGCTCCACATCGACGCCGTCGAAATCGTAGCGCTGGTTGCAGAACTCGCAGCGCACGCTGACCACGCCTTCCTTGGTCAGCACGTCGTTCACTTCCTCGGTGCCCAGCGCCCGCAGCATATTGCGCACCCGGTCGCGGGAGCATTTGCAGCGAAAACTCACCGGCTGGGTGTCGAATATCCGCAGGTTTTCCTCGTGGTACAGCCGGCGCAGCAGCGTCATATTGTCGATGGCCAGCAATTCGTCGGTGGCCAGGGTAGCGGCCAGCTGCGTCACCCGGCCCCAGGCGTCGACATCGCTGCTATCACCCGGCATTTTCTGCAGCAACAGACCGGCGGCGCAGGCGGTATCGGCCACCAGCCACAGCTCGGTATCCAGCTGTTCCGACTGCCGCAGGTAGTTGCGCAGCACTTCGGTCACGGACTCGCCGGCCAGCGGCACGATGCTCTGATAACGCCGCTGCTGGTCGCCCTGGTCGATGGTGATCACGAACTTGCCGTCGCCCACCAGCTGCCGCAAGCCGCCGGCGGGCGTCCCCTGCCAGTGGGCGATGGCGCGCAGGCTGTGCTCGTGGGTGTATTCGGCCACCAGCAGGGTCACCGGCCCACTGCCCTGGATCTGCATGGTGAGCACGCCGCGGTATTTGATGGTGGACGCCAGCAACGCGGACGCGGCCAGCATTTCGCCCAACAACTGGCGTATCGGTTCGGGATACTCGTGCCGCGCCTGCACCGCCTCCCAGGCGGCGTTGAGATGCACCACGCCGCCGCGGATCGGGAAATCGTCGAAGATGAAGCGTTGCAGCTGGTCTTTATCCATGTGTTTCCTTGCGACCGAAGAACAATGACGGCACGGCGCCGGGGGACGAATAGTGGCTGTGGCGGCCGCGCGGCCGCCGTTCACTCACTCAATTTCTTGCGCAGCAGATCGTTGAGCTGCTGCGGATTGGCCTTACCCTTGCTGGCTTTCATCACCTGACCGACGAAAAAGCCGAACACCTTGTCCTTGCCGGCCTTGAACTGCTCCACCTGCTGCGGGTTGGCGGCGACGATTTCGTCGATCAGCTTTTCGATGGCGCCGCTATCGGTCACCTGGCGCAGGCCTTTGGCCTCGATGATGGCGTCGGCATCGCCCTCGCCCTGCCACATGGCCTCGAACACCTGCTTGGCGATCTTGCCGGAGATGGTGTCGTCGGCGATGCGCTTGAGCATGCCGCCCAGCTGCGCCGCGCTCACCGGGCTGGCGTTGATGTCCAGGCCGTTGCGATTGAGGGCGCCGCCCAGCTCGCTGATGATCCAGTTGGCGCTGAGCTTGGCGTTGCCGCTGGCCGCCAGCGTCTGCTCGAAGTAGTCGGCCATTTCCCGCGACGCGGTGAGAATGCCGGCGTCGTAGGCGGACACGCCGAAGCTGTCGATGAAACGCTGACGCTTGGCGTCCGGCAATTCCGGCAGGGTGTCCCGCACCCGCTGCAGATAAGCCGCGTCCAGCACCACCGGCAGCAGGTCCGGATCGGGGAAATAGCGATAGTCCATCGCCTCTTCCTTGCTGCGCATGGAACGGGTCTGGTCCTTGTCGGCGTCGTACAGGCGGGTCTCCTGTACGATTTTGCCGCCGGCCTCGAGCACATCGGTCTGGCGCTCGACTTCGTACGCGATGGCCTTTTCCACGAAGCGGAAGGAGTTGATGTTTTTCAACTCGGTGCGGGTGCCGAACTTCTCCTGCCCCTTGGGCCGCAGCGAAATATTGACATCGCAGCGGAACGAACCTTCCTGC
>DKAS01000236.1 GCA_002448875.1 Proteobacteria bacterium UBA6920
GCGGTGCTGCCGTTCCTGTTCATCGGCGGCCTGACCGGCTTGCTGTTCCGTGAACTGATTTTCACCATCAGTGCCGCCATCGTTGCCTCGCTGGTGGTGGCGATGACCCTGGTGCCGGCCTATGGCGCCATGGTGCCGGTGGGCACGGTGTCGGCGCTGCGCGCCCGCGTCGATCGCGGCATGCAGCGGCTGCAGGATCTCTATCAACGGACCGTGGCTCGCGTGCTGCCCTGGCGCGGCGGCGTGCTGCTGGGATTCTGTCTGGCCCTGGCGGTGGCGGCGCCGGTGTTTTTCGCCGAAAAACAGGAATTCCTGCCGAAGATGGACGAGGGCCAGGTGCAGGTGTCGGTCACCGGCGATACCGGCGTCAGCCTGGAGGAAATGGATCGCATGGTACGGCGGGTGGAAGAACTGCTGCGGGCGCAGCCCGAGGTGTTGACCGTGTTCAGTACCGTCGGCGGTCGCGTGTTCGGCCGTTCGCAATACATCACGCCCAACAGCAGTTCCTTGCAGGTGCAGCTGGTGGCGCGGGCGCAACGCAGCCTGAGCGCCGACGAATGGGTGAAGAAAATGAACGGCCTGCTGCGCCAGGAGCGCCGCGCCGGCCTGCGCGTGCAAATGCGCACCAGCGGCATTCGCGGCATCCGCGTCGGCCGCGGCGACCAGGAAGTCAGTCTGCGGGTGCAGGGCGATGATCTGCAGCAGCTGCGCCAGATCGCCGATCACCTGGCGGACGGACTGCGCAAGATCGAAGGCTTGAATTCGGTCGAGCATTCGCTGGAGGAGGTCAAGACCGAGCTGGCGGTGGTGGTCGACCGGGTGCGCGCCGCGTCCCTGGGGCTGAGCGCCGACGAAATCGGCCGCACCCTGCGCGCCGCCATCCAGGGCACAGTGGTGTCGGAATTCTTCGCCGGCGATCGCAGTTACAATATTCGCCTGCGCCTGCCGGCGCGCGACGTGGCCAATCCCCAGGACCTGGAAAACATCGTGCTGTTTTACAATGCCAGCGACAGTGAACCGGTTTACCTGGGCGATGTCGCCGACGTGCAGCTGATCGCCGTGCCGGTGAGCGTGCACCGTGATCAGCAGCGGCGCATGGTCGAGGTCGGCGCCTCCATCGCCGAGGGCTACACCCTGGGCGCCATGCAGGCAAGGGTCGCGTCCCTGCTCGCGGATTTTCCCCTGCCCGCCGGCTACACGATTTACGAGGGCGGCGCCGGGCAGGCGCTGCAGGAAGGCCGCGCCATGGGCGGCTGGTTGTTGCTGCTGGCGCTGTTCCTGGTGTTCGTGGTGATGGCGGTGCAATACGAGTCGCTGCGCAATCCGCTGGTGATCATGCTCAGCGTGCCCTTCGCCAGCGTCGGCGTGGCCCTGGGCCTGTGGTGGTCCGACCTGCCTTTGTCCATGCCGGTATGGCTGGGCATGATCATGCTGGCGGGCATCGTCGTCAACAACGCCATCGTCCTGGTCGAATACATCGAGATCTGCCGCGAACGCGGCCTGGACAAGCGCGCGGCGCTGCTGGAGGCGGCGCGCCTGCGCCTGCGTCCCATCCTGATGACCACCCTGACCACCGTCGTCGGCATGCTGCCGCTGGCGATGGGGCTGGGCGAAGGTGCGGAAATGCTGCAACCGCTGGCGGTGACCATCGTCTCCGGCCTGTTGTTTTCCCTGCTGGTCAGCATGCTGCTGGTGCCGGTGATCTACAGCTACCTGTCGCCCGAGCGCTCGGGCTCAGGGGTCGGACCATCGTAACTTCCTGATTTCATGAGTTTAACAAAGAAAAAGGAGCGCCAACTTGGGCTTAGAGGGCCCATTCTGGCCCCTAAAATGCCGCTTTGTGCTTTTTATTAGAATGAGATTTTCGTGCCTTAAAACACGCGTCTTAGCTGAAATTCCTGCCCTATTTCGGGCGGTTTCTTTGATGTTTCAACGGGTTGTGGTGGTCCGACCCCTGTCCCGTCCCGTCCCGTCCTGTCCCGTTACGGCGTGGCTTTGGCCTCGCCGTTCGACTGCTCGGTCTGGCTGCGGATCACCGGCTGCCAGATGTTCTTGTCTACCTTGTTGCCGGACATGGTTTCCAGCATGCTGACGATGATGGTGTTTTCGTCCTGCTGGCTGCGGGCGACATTGGTGGTGAAGGCCAGTTTGCTTTCTTCGATCAGGGGCAGCAGATTGATGCGCCAGATGTCGTTTTCCTTGCGGAATTCCAGATAGCGGTCGGTGTTCTGGTCGCCGCGCACCACGTTGGCGGTGGCATAGCTGCCGTAGACACCGATCTCGCCCAGGCCGAAGGGGGCGATTTTGTTCTTGCTGATCCATTCCTCGCGGATGCCGTAGGCGAAAACTTCACGGGCGCTGAGGGTGGTGAGTTTGCTGCCGGGAATGTTGTGGCGGATGGTCAGCACCACCAGCTTGTCGAACGCCGGCAGGGCCTTGATCTGGGATTCGCTGCCGTGCAGCGCCAGGGCCAGGATTTCGTCATAGTAGGCCAGGGTGCGGGCGCTGACCAGCTCCGAGGCTTCGCGGCCGAGGTCGTTGAGCAGGGCGTATTTATAGGCGTTGAAATTCTCCCGCACGATCTGCTGGTCCAGGTTTTCGAACGGCCGCCGGGTCATTTGCATGACGCAGGCGTTGAGGGAAACCAGGAGAACGACTAACAGCAATTTTCGCAACATAGGATTCGCTCTATTTCCGCCATAACCAGAATAACAACGACAGTATCAGGCTGACCAGGATGGATGTGGTCACGGGCAGATACAGTCGAAAATTGCCCCGTTCAATTACGATGTCGCCCGGCAATTTGCCCAGGCCCCATTTGGCCAGTAGCGGCCATAACAAGCCGGCGAAGATGAGCAGCGCGCCGCTGAAAATCAACCACCGGGACGGCGTCATGCCGTGTTGTCTGCTAGGAAAGCGTTTGCACGCCGTTCTGGGTGCCCAGCAACAGTATGTCAGCCGGCCGGGCGGCGAACAAGCCGTTGGTGACCACGCCGACGATGTTGTTGAGCCGGTTTTCCAGCGCCACCGGATCGCTGATTGCCAGATTGTGCACGTCGAGAATGACATTGCCGTTGTCGGTGACAAAGCCCTGGCGGTACACCGGCTGTCCGCCCAGCTTCACCAGCTCCCGCGCCACGTAGCTGCGCGCCATGGGAATGACTTCCACCGGCAGCGGAAATTTGCCCAGGGTGTCGACCAATTTGGAACCGTCGCAGATGCAGACGAATTTGCGCGCCACCGCGGCCACGATTTTCTCCCGGGTCAGCGCGCCGCCGCCGCCTTTGACCAGGTGCAGATATTTGTTGGTTTCGTCGGCGCCGTCGACGTAGACCGAGATGTCGTCGACCTCGTTCAGGTCGAGCACCGCGATGCCGTGCTTTTTCAGGCGCTCGGCGCTGGCTACCGAGCTGGCCACGGTGCCGTCGATGCGGTGTTTGATCGCCGCCAGTTCGTCGATAAAGTAATTGGCGGTACTGCCGGTGCCCACGCCGACGATGGTGCCGACGGGTACGTAATCGATGGCGGCTTTGGCCACCGCTTTTTTCATTTCGTCCTGGGTCATATTCGCGTTTTACTCCCGCTGTGCCTGCATAGGAACCACCTTGTCGAAGCGGCCTGTTTTCTGCGCATACCCGCTCCCTGGCAGAGTGAGAGGGTGGGGAACGCGGAGGCGCTTCGTCACTGATCCTGTGATTGGCCATGCTCGCCTGGCCAATCACGGGATCAGTGTATCCACCCGCGGGTGGAGCTGCTATTATAGTATTCCCGATAGGGCAATGATACCGCAGTAACTGCCGGAACCACCGATACTATTTCCGATGCCGAAAGACTACCTTACCAGAATTTTAAAGGCCCGGGTTTACGATGTCGCCCAGGAAACTCCGCTGGAGCCGGCCAAGCGTCTGAGTGTGCGTCTGGGTAATTCCATCCTATTGAAACGGGAAGACTTGCAGCCCGTATTTTCGTTCAAGCTGCGTGGTGCTTATAACAAAATCGCCTTGTTGTCGGCGGCGGAGCGGGAGCGCGGGGTCATTACCGCGTCCGCCGGCAACCATGCCCAGGGGGTGGCGCTGGCGTCCCAGCGTATGAATATCCGGGCCGTGATCGTCATGCCCAAAACCACACCTGAAATAAAAGTCAGCTCCGTCGCCTCCATGGGGGCGGAGGTGGTGTTGCATGGCAACACCTACGACGACGCCTATGAGCACGCCCGTCAGCTGGCGCAGCAGCAGGGTCTGTCGTTCGTGCATCCCTACGACGATCCCGATGTCATCGCCGGCCAGGGCACGGTGGCCATGGAGATCCTGCGCCAGACCGACGGCGACATCGACGCGATTTTCGTCCCGGTGGGCGGCGGCGGTCTGATCGCCGGCGTGGCCGCCTACGTTAAAACCCTCTATCCGCACATCAAGGTCATCGGCGTGGAGCCGGACGACGCGCCCTGCATGCATCATGCCCTGCAGGCCGGCAAGCGCGTGGTACTGGATCAGGTGGGAATCTTCGCCGACGGGGTGGCGGTGCGCCAGGCGGGCGCGGAGCCGTTCCGGGTGGCGCAGCAGTGCGTGGATGAAATGATCCTGGTGTCCACCGACGAGATCTGCGCCGCGATCAAGGATATCTTCGACGATACCCGGTCCATCACCGAGCCGGCAGGCGCGCTGGCGGTGGCCGGCATCAAGAAAATGCTGGCGCGCGACCGCTTGAAGGGCAAGACCCTGGTGGCCATTGCCAGCGGCGCCAATATGAATTTCGATCGCCTGCGCCATGTGGCGGAGCGGGCGGAGCTGGGGGAGAAGCGCGAGGCTCTGTTTGCGGTCAGCATTCCGGAGCGGCCGGGAAGTTTTCGCACCTTCTGCGAAACCCTGGGGCATCGCAGCATCACCGAATTCAACTACCGTTACGCGCAGCCCGATCAGGCCCATGTGTTCGTCGGTCTGCGTCTGAGCCGCGGCGAGACCGAGCGCAGCGAACTGATGGCGGAGCTTGCCGCCCGCGACTATCCGGTGGTGGATCTCACCGATAATGAAATGGCCAAGCTGCATATCCGCTATATGGTGGGCGGCCGGGTCAACGGTCTGCGCGACGAACGCCTGTTCCGCTTCGAGTTTCCCGAGCGCCCGGGCGCGCTGCTGCATTTCTTGAAGAAGATGGGTCAGAGCTGGAACATCAGCATGTTTCATTACCGCAACCACGGCGCCGCCTACGGCCGGGTGCTGGTGGCGATCCAGGTGGGGCAGGGTGATGAGCCGGCTTTGCAGCAGTTTCTCAGCGATCTGGGTTACACCTATTACGAGGAAACGGCCAATCCCGCCTATAATCTTTTCCTCGGTCCGCTGTAGGGTACGTGGTACGCACCGTCCCGGCTGACACGATGAGCGCCCCTCTCGACTGGCGAACCCGGCCTGGCCCTGCGCGCAAGATCCTGGACGGTCGCTATTGCCGCCTGGAACCTCTATCTGCTCGCCACACCGACGATTTGTTTGCGGCATCGATGGCGCCAGGTTTCGAGGAGCGATTTCGCTATTTGTTCGAACCGCCTTACGACAGGCCGGACTTTGTGCAATGGATCGCCCGTATGGAGCGTGCCAACGACCCGCTGCCGTTCGCGGTGATCGACCGTGCCACGGGACGTTGCGAGGGGCGCCAGGCCTTGATGCGCATTACCCCGGAACACGGTGTCATCGAAATCGGCGCTATCCTCTGGGGGCCGGGGATCGCCAGGACACGTGTGGCGACCGACGCGCTGTTCCTGACCGCGCGCTATGTCTTCGAGGAGCTGGGTTACCGGCGCTTCGAGTGGAAGTGCAATAATTTGAACGAGCCCTCAAAGCGCGCCGCCCTGCGTTTCGGTTTTCAATACGAAGGCCTGTTTCGCCAGCACATGGTGATTAAAGGTGCCAGTCGCGATACCGCGTGGTTTGCCATGGTTGATCAGGATTGGCCTGTGTTGCGAGCGGCCTATGAGCAGTGGTTGGCCCCCTCCAATTTTGACGCGCAAGGGAAGCAGCGACGCCGGCTGCAGGACCTGATGCACGTTTCCGGCGGGTCCACCGCACCCACTGACGGCTGACTAAAACGGCAGGATGGCCGGCCGCAATAGGCTGCCAACCGCAATCGCGGGATTTGCCCCGGGCAATGTCAGGCCGGGTCGGCCAGCTGCAGGATCGCCTCCCACTGCGCCGGCGTCACCGGCAGAATTGACAGGCGGTTGCCGCGGCGCAGCAGTTGCATGCCGGCCAGTTGCGGTTGCGCTTTGAGTTGCTCCAGGGTGATCACCTGTGTGAACTTGCGCACCAGTTGCACATCCACCATGAACCAGCGCGGCTGTTGCGGCGAGCTTTTCGGATCGAAATATTTGCTTTCCGGGTCCCAGGCGCTGGGGTCGGGGTAGGCTTCGCGCACCACTTGCGCGATACCGGCGACGCCGGGCGTCTTGCAGCTGGAATGATAAAACAGGATTTGATCGCCCAGACGCATTTCGTCCCGCATCATATTGCGCGCCTGGTAGTTGCGCACGCCGTCCCAGTGTTCGGTGCACCGCGGGCGGCTTGCCAGATCGTCGATGCCGAATACGTCCGGTTCGGATTTCATCAGCCAGTAAGCGCTCATCCGCCACCACCTTTGCTGCGCTTGCCGCCGCAGTTGTAGACGGCGCTTTCGGTGACCACCGCGTTCAGCGGTACATCCCAAGGCTGCGCGTCCAGTGCCGCGACTTTCTGCAGTTCATGTGCCAGTCCCACCAGTTTGGGTTTGCGCCAGTGGCGCTGGCGCGCCAGATGGGCCAGGGTACGGTCGTAATAGCCCGCGCCCATGCCCAGCCGGTTGCCGCTGTCATCAAATGCCACCAGCGGCATCAGGATGAGATCCAGCTGCCGGCCGTTGCGCAGCTGCCGGCGCCCGCTGCGCGGCTCGCCAATGGCGAAGCGGTTGTGGCGCAGACGGCTGCCGGCATGGTAAGGGGCGAACATCATGGCACGGGCATAAGGGCCGCTGAGCACCGGCAGGTAACAGTGTTTGCCGCTTTGCCAGAGGGCGCGGACGATGTGCCGCGGGTCGATCTCCCCGTCGCGGGACAAGTACACGGCGACATGGCGCGCCGCGCGGTAATAGCCGGTGCGCAGCACATTGGCGCGCAAGCCGCGCGCATGCGCGCGCTGCGCGGCACGCGACAAAACGCGGCGCCGCGCGCGCATTTGTTTGCGAAGATCGGCGGAGGAAGTCATGTACCGGAGTGTAACGGGATGAAAATGCTTGCGTGCAAAAGAATTTAAGAGGCGCCCCCGCACGTGCCGCTGGGCCTATTCGCTCTGAACCTAAATGGTTCAGGTGGGAACAGTGGTCGATGCTTCAGGCTTTCCGACGAATCGGACGTGCTCACCGCATCATGCGCATAGTCCCCGGTCTATTTACTAAGGCTCAAGAGAATCTAAGGCCCGGGCGAACACGGCAGGTAGCGCCAAACTTTTTAAACTGCTGGTGCCATCATAACAAATTACGAAGCAAACGCATGTAAAATTTTCTTATAGCGTTAGATGGGCCCGCCGACGCCGGGGTTTTTCTCCGCGCGCATCGTGGGCTCGCCGAATGTAACGGCAACATTGTTACAAACTGAAGTATTGACAGCGGGAAAGTCAAGAATTGTGGCGGGTTATAATTCGATCTGACCGTTACGCAACAGGGCGGTCTGGACTTTGTCGCGCAACTGGCGTATGCGCTGATGCAGGGTTTCGTTTTCGCTGACGCTGTCGATGCGCACCTGCAGCAATTCGTGGGCCAGATTCAGGGCGGCCATGATGGCGATGCGGTCGCTGCCGAAAACGCGGCGTGAGTCACGGATTTCGCGCATTTTTCCGTCCAGCAGTTTGGCCGCCGAACGCAGGCTGTCCTGCTGGTTGTCGGGGCAGGCGACCTGAAATTCCTTGTCGAGGATCTTGACCGCTACGGGTACGACGTCTTCGTTCATGCGTCAGTCTCCATAGTGCGCAGCCGGCCGATGATGGATTCCACCTTGCTGCGTGCCTGTTCGTTCTTTTCGATCAGTCTGGCCCGTTCCGCCACCAGGGCGGATTGGCGCTGTCGCAGCAGGGCGTTTTCATTGGCGAGCAGGTCGCACATTTTGATTAGCTGATCCACCTGGGTTTCCAGGCGGTCGATTTCGGTATCGCGCGGTCTGCTCATAAGACGGAACTATAGAAGCCCCTTTCGGCAGGGTCAATGGGGGATCAGGTTTTTGTTTAGAAAAACCGGTTAAGGCTATGATAATAATATGTAAATCGCCGGGGGAGGCATTTTTCCGGAGCGCCGGAGGCAAACGGCGGCGTGATCTATATAATAGGTGCCTGGCCGGCACGGCCCAAACCATGGAAAACAGGCAATGACCATAGATTACGAAACCCTGGAGCGGGGCTTGATGCAGGCGGACGCCAGCTACGGCGCGGCCGAGTGTCAGGGACTGCTGACCGGTATTCTCTGCGCCCAGGGGCAAGCGGGGCTGGCCGCGTTCATCGACGGCACACTGGCCGCGGCCGGTCACGCACCGCAGGACTTGCGCAGTCTGCTTACCGAGTTGTTCAATACCACCTTACGCATGCTCAACGATCCGCAGTGCGGCTATTATCCTTTGCTGCCGGGCGATGAGGCGCCGCTGGCCCTGCGGGTGCAGATGCTGGGCGAGTGGAGCCAGGGTTTGATCATGGGCTTGCGCCAGGCTGGCATCAGCACCTTCGATGCTCTGCCCGGCGACTGCCCGGAATTGCTGGAGGATGTGGCGGAAATCGCCGGTGCCGAGGCCTTTTCCCTGGAGGATCCGGAAGAGGACGAAAAGGCCTACACCGAATTGGTGGAGTTCGTGCATGCGGCGGCCATGTTGTTGTATGAGGAATTACAAGCCGGCGCTCCGGACGCCGGTGAGTCCACGGTACATTGATGGTCCACCGTTCCCGGGCGGGGACAAAGAGCGGCTATGTCGAATAAAGAATTTTCGCGGCGGCGCAAGCGCCTGCTGCGTACCATGGGCAAGGGCGCCATTGCCATTTTGCCGGCGGCCCGCGCCGCCGTGCGCAATCGCGATTCCGAATATCTGTATCGGCCGGACAGCGATTTTTATTATCTCAGCGGCTTTCCCGAGCCCGAGGCGGTGGCGGTGCTGATCCCCGGCCGATCGCAGGGCGAGTTTGTGTTGTTCTGCCGCGAGAAGGATCCAGTGGCCGAGATCTGGCATGGTCGTCGCGCCGGTCTGGAAGGCGCGCGCCGGCAGTTCGGCGCCGACGACGCGTTTCCGATCCAGGATATCGACGACATTCTGCCGGGCATGCTGGAACATCGCGAGCGGGTGTACTACACCATGGGCAAGGACCAGGAATTCGACCTGCGGGTCGTGGCCTGGGTCAACGGCTTGCGCAGCAAGGCGCGCTCCGGCGTGCATACGCCGGGGGAATTCGTCGCCCTCGATCACATCCTGCACGACATGCGTCTGTACAAGAGCGCGGCGGAAGTGGCGCAGATGCGGTTTGCCGCGCGGGTGGCGGCCGCCGGCCATCGCCGCGCCATGCAGGCCTGCCAGCCGGGGATGAGCGAACATGCGGTGGAGGCGGAGCTCAGTTACACATTCCGCCAGCACGGTTGTCTGCATGCCTACAATCCCATCGTCGGCGGCGGCGACAATACCTGCATCCTGCACTATAACGAAAACAACCAGGTGCTGGCCGACGGCGATCTGCTGCTGATCGATGCCGGCGCCGAGCACCAGTATTACGCCTCCGATATCACCCGTACCTTCCCCGTCAACGGACGCTTCAGTCCCGCGCAGCGTGCCATTTATGACCTGGTGCTGGCGGCGCAGCTGGCGGCCATCGAACAGGTGCGGCCGGGCAGGCACTGGAACGATCCGCACGAGGCGGCGGTGAAGGTGCTGACCCAGGGGCTGGTGAAGCTGGGATTGCTCAAGGGTACGCCGGCACAGTTGATCAAGCGCGAGGCCTATCGGCGTTTTTACATGCACCGCACCGGTCACTGGCTGGGCATGGATGTGCATGAT
>DKAS01000163.1 GCA_002448875.1 Proteobacteria bacterium UBA6920
GGGCGGATCGATGTACGACTGCGGGATGGAAGTCTGATTGATCGCGGTGGTATGCGGAACTTCCACGCCCAGCATCGCGTTCATCCGGCCGTAGTCCACGGTGAAGTCTTCGATGATGGATTTTGGCTGCAGGCTCAGCGCCACCGCGTTACCCAGAGTGACATTGAAGCTGGCATCGACCACCAGCGGCTGGTAGGTCAGGGACACGTCAGCAATGCGTGACAAGTCACCGCCCATGGAGTCCGCCACGTTAACGCCATAGGTGGCGTTGTACGCGGATTGCGGCACGATGATGGGCGGCTGGCCGGTGCGAAACGCGGTCTGCACCGCGGTCGTCAGGCTCGCCAGATGGGCCGTATCCACGTCGTCCACCGGATGAGCGCTGGTCGGCGCGCGATTGCTACCGGTGCCGCAATTGGCGCTGGAGCAGGTGGCGTCCACACGGAATTGCATGACAGTGCGGGTGTTGGGACCATAGCCCGGAATCGTGGTGAACGTACCACCGGTATCGGTGTTGTCGAAATCGCCGGTGTAGTAATCCTGGCGCACGTCGAAGGCCGGCACCGGAGCGGGCGAATCGTTATACATGATCAAGGTGGCGCCCGCGAATTGCGAGAAGTCGACAATCACGTCCGCGCGCTCGGCCGGACCCAGCAGCAAGGCGTGCTCCTTGATGTTGCCGATCACGATGTTCTTGACGTTGTACTCGAAGTTCACCGGCTGGTTCTTGATTTCCACCGGACTGGACAGGAAGCCACCTTCGGTACCGATCTGCACCATTTCCGGACCGCGGGTATTGGGATCGAACACACCCGAGGGCCGGCCGTCAAAGGTCACTCCGCTCTTCTGGAAGGTATACCACCAGGACGGGAATGGGGTGATCTTGTTCTGTGAGGCGTCGAACGGCACCATCTTCACTTCCGTGCAATCCGCGGGATCGACCAACGCATTGGTGGCGGGGTCGATGGTATTGCCATCGCACATCAGTGTGGTCCCGACCGCACCGGCGGTCGTGGGCGAATTCTTACTTGCCGCCACCAGCAACGATAGATTGAGCACGCGGTCATTGGCCACGCTCAGGATGCGCAGGCGGTATTTCTTCGGCTCCACTTTGATGAAGGGATACGCGGTACCGTTGACCACCGGCGTGTCGTTGAAGGCTTCCGGGGTACCCGAGGGATTGGGCGCGCCGGGAATATACTGGCCTTCGCAGTAGTTAGTGAGGGAAGACACGCAGGTCGAATCATAGTACGGGTTCAACACCGGACCGTTTTGAATGCCGACGAAGGGCGGCCAGAACCAGGGACCGTAATCCCAGCGGCCCATGGCATTGGCGCCGGACACGTCACCGGGATTTTGGTTGGTCATGTACACATGCGGCACCCACAGGTCGCCGTTGCCGTTGAGACCAAGGGCGGCGTTGCCGGTGCCCCAGGCCCAGGTCGGATCCTGCGAGTTCAACTGGGAGGCGAACGGACCGTAGAAGTTCAGCACCGGCTGGGTGTTATCCGGTACGAAGGTCTTTTCCTGGATCACCAGCGGGATCATATCCCCCAGATCCGGCACCAGACCGCTGCTCACTATGCCCGCTTCGGTGTCATCCCCGATGATGTACCCAGCGGCTAAGCCGGCATATACGTTCAGACGGGTAATACCTTCGGCATGGTCATGATAGAACATCAGACGCGCGGACTGCTGATTGGTCCAATATACGGTTTGCGCGCCGTCACCCGGATCATTAGTGGCGCCCGGAACCGCGCAAGTGACCTGTCCCTGGCAGGGCGCAAAACCGGAAGTCGTGTCATCGATCAGCACACCAGCTGCGTCGAACCACATGTCCGGTACGTTGCGCGTGCTTTCACCCTTGTTGGGACCCACTTCGCCGACCGGTTTGATGGTCTGGCGCGGGGTACCGTCACTGATCCACGGCGTCGTACCGCCGTGCAGGTGCAGCGAGGTGCGGTTCTGGGTATCGGCGCTGCCGGTGGACCCCATGTAGGTGGTGTCTACCGGAATGGGCAGATTGCCCGCCGCGCCGATCGACAGCTGGTTCACGATCTTGATGCGCACCGCCCGATTCTTTTGCGCGAGAATTACCGGCCCGAGGTAATGATTGGCGCAGGCGGCTCCCGCCACGCCACAGTTGTTGAGCTGCTTGTAGCCACGCAGGCTCGTGGGCGGAAGATCGGAGTGCATCTGCACCGCATACTCGGTTTCACCGATTTCGTAGTAGTCAGAACCGGCGAACGTGGTGGTATCCGGCACCGCGATCGGCAACTGCTGCCCAAGATTATTGGCAGCATTGGGCATGGGCAGAGAGTCGACGAATTTACGCAGACCGGTGCCGGCGATGGGCGCCTTGCTGTAACCTGCGCCTGGATCAACCACCGTAAAGCCGGTAATGACGCCGTTGACGATGATCGGGTCAACCGTAGCGGGTGTAGTTACACCGGGACCGCCCTGGATGGTAACGGTCGTCGCCGCCGAATAGCCGCTGCCGCCCACCAGCACCTGAACATCCGTAACACCGTCGGTCTGCACATCCTGGTTGTAATCATAAATAGTTGCCGCGGCAATCGCGCCCGTACCGCCACCGCTGTCGGAAATGATCACCGACGTCAAAATCGGCTGCGGACTGGCGGCGAAGTTGGGAACCACGCCGAAATAGTCAGGCGTCTGACCCGGCCCCGGCGGCGGATTTACCGCCGCGAACGCGCAAGTCGCGATAGCGGCCACGCCGGTACCGGTCACCACCTGGCGAACGAATTTTCTCAGTGAGGTATTCATTTGCCACCTCCAACGTTCACGCCGTTACCATGCGCTTTCACATAATCATCCATTGCCTTGGCGCGCTGCGCTTGATAGCTTTGCTTCAGCCTGTTGGCTGCCGCCTTACGCTCGTCATGGGGCATTTTCTGCCTATGCGTCTGCTTGCCTGCCGGTGTTTGATTGTTTGCTGCTGCCTGGCCCGGCGGATTTTGCTGGGCCGCACCAACTTGTGCCGCTGCGCACAGGAGCGTAGCGCCAGTCACAATCACCAGAATTAGTTTCTGTCTTTTGTTCATAGTCATTGTCCTCACAACACTAACGAATCGCACGTTAGCCGATATACCCCTTGACGTTCATCGTCATAACCTTGAGCGCAATGCTTCCCTTGTTGCGCGCGTGGGCCGGTTACAATATCTCTTGCTGCACATAACCGTACTCGCCCGTGGCCGTAACATAATTCAGGGGAAAAAAAATAGAAATACAGCGTACGCTGTAGGACCCGAAGGCATGAATCATTTCGCAATTACGCATCACATCCATATACAAAAACACAACCATGCGCGCTGCCGGCGCCATGTCGCCCATATACGAAATCTGTTTCACGCGCAGCCGAGTAACGCCGCGCGGAGAAAACAGAACAACTCACGGATACAGCATGACGAGAGAAGTTTTTCCAGATTTCTTTTCCGACCGATTCATTTATATATGCACATGTCCGCTGGTCCGTTCGAAACGGCATAAAACCGCGGCCAGGACTCAAATCGAAAACGTTTCCACTGACTTACAGCAAACGACCCGCCATCACCCACTCACCGCAAACGTTTTCGTCATTCTTCCTGTTAATTTTCTGTTCATCAGAAATTCATTTTCGATTCACACCCAATTCACTTTCAATTCATCGCCAATCCAGCTTCACTTTATCGCGCGCCCAGCCGGCACAAGACCGCTATCCAAACAGTCGCCGCTTAATATCCAAGTGATTCACTCGCCTTGAAACGCCCGTTTTTTTCTTATGAAATTTTTTTATAACGCTTATAGAAAGCGAAACCTGTGGGCGTTTCGGCTTAACAACACTGGAATCTTTCCTGGTGATATACAAATTCCGCTGGTTACTCCAGGCCCGCCGATCATGCGCCTAACCCTCGGGAAAGCCGCGCACGCCCGCGACAACAAAAACTCGGACCTATGTCGCCAGCATCCATCCTGCAACACGCGGTTACGCGCAATAGGAAACGCTGATTACTGGCAAGACAGTGATAGGCGATAAACGGCGATTGGATGGTGTTGCTGGCAATACCCTGCCGGCGGCGCCGGCGTGACGATCGTTAGCGTCGCTAATCGATTACGTCAGAGTACCCGCCGGCTTTCCGGTGGCATACGCCGGAGCGATGGCGTTGGAGGACAGAATAAATTCACGCCTCCGGCATCCCGGCAGTGAACCGCGAACGCGCTGATTCTACCGGGAATCGGTGATTCTGGCCGCTGGATGGAAAAAGAGATATGACTAAGCGAAGCGCCTATGACCGCGGCAGGGTGACGCCGGTCTGCCCCTGGTACTTGCCGCCGCGATCGCGATACGAAGTCTCGCACACCTCGTCGGATTCGAAGAACAGCACCTGGGCCACGCCCTCGTTGGCGTAGAT
>DKAS01000220.1 GCA_002448875.1 Proteobacteria bacterium UBA6920
GTTTTCCCGCCAGCAGGTTTCCTCCATGTGTTCAAATCCCTGACCGCGGAACGAATTGATCACGCCGCGGGTGATGGTCACGGTTCCGCGCCACTCCGCCCAGCGATATCGGTCCTTGATACGGGCGCCACCCCAGCGCAGGCGTATTCTGCGCGCGGAATAACCCAGTTCCTGCTGCAAGTTGCGGCGCCAGATGATGCCGCTGTGATCGTAGGCAACGATCTCGTCCCAGCCGCTGTCGCCGAGAAATCGATAGTCGATGCGCGCCGGCCCGCGCTGCTTGAACTCGTCACCCATGATGTGCTTGCCGCAACGGGTGAGGCCGTAAGTGCGCTCGCCGGTGGAGGCGAAGGTGTGGCGGGCGCGCAGAGCCTTGGCGATTTCCGCCCGGGTCAGCGCCGGCGCGATCACGCCGGAGATGCCACCCTTGGTACCGAACACGGCGGTTCCGGGCACGCCGCCGCCGCAGCGGCCGCGATGCTCGTCGCCGGCCATGCTGGCTCCCATCTTATAGCCGCGAGCAATGGCTTCCTGATACAGCCAGCCGAAATGACCCCACGACGAGCCGATCTCTATCAAGCGCTCCAGGCGCGGATAGTGCCAGTCGAGGATGCAGCGCCGGCCGCCCACATGCGGAATCAGCAGGTGGCCCTCGGGATCTTTGGCATAGGCCATCCACAGTTCCTCCAGCGGCCAGGCGCCGGGTTCCACCCGGGAACTCTTGCTGTCCTCGTTCCACTCCACCGAGCGCACATGCTCACCCGTGCGCAGAAACGGAAACTCCGGTTCGCCGTCGTGGAGAAACACCACATTGTGATCGCCGCCGGCGCAGGAGGAACCGCACCATTCGGTGCCGGGAAAAGCGACAAACGAGCCGTCCTGGCTGATTTCCCTGATCAGCTGCACGGTCTGTTGCCAGCGTTCGCTGGTGATGTTGAAATCGTTGTGGGCGAATGCCAGCACGTCCAGGCCGCTGACATCACGTCCATAGGTCAGATTGTAGGTAGTGGAATTGGTGCCAATGGTATCTTCCGAGTGCACATGCAGGTCGGTGTAGAAAATACGCGGCGCTGGCAGTTCACTGTCCACGGTCACATAGAAGGTCTGTGCCTTTACCCAGGGATACTGCGGCAGCGACGCGGTGATCACCAGCTCTCCCTGCTTATCCACGGGCAGGTCTTCCAGCAACAGCACCGACCAGCCCTGATCCGGCAGCGGCCGTTCCCGCCGATAGACTTCGCGGCCGTCGAGCAAGGCGCTGATCAGCACCTTCTCCGGACGCTGCCAGCAGGTGTTGCCCCAGGCATCCTCGGTGCGCAGGCGCAGGGGAAACGGCTCGCCGCGACGGACGATGCGCGCCCCCGCCCACACCAGCTGCGCTGGCTCCCCCGGCACCACCTGCACGACCAGATCGGGATCGACCGCGGCAAAGCGCGAGGTACCCAGCGGATCGACATAACAGCGAATGCGAAAATTTTCCTCGACGAAGGTCTGCACCCGGGTGCCCGGGCCGCCGAAGCGCCGATCGCCCAGACGAATGATGATGTGGTCGCCCGCCTTGAGATAGCCATCGAAGGTATCGACGATGATGGCCTTCTGGAACGGCCGTTCATGACCTTTCTGATCGAAGCGCACCTTCAGGTACTGCAGCGAGGCCGGCGATTGCCCGGCCAGGCACGGCCCCGCCTGGTATTCGGCGCTGACATAATTGGCACCACGCGGATCCGTGGTCTGAAACAGCGCCCAGTCGGAATAGAAACGAAAAGTGGCCTTGAACCAGGAACCGTCAGCCATGCCGGCGGCGCCGATCTCGTAGTCGATGACGATTTCCTGCCAGGAACCGGCCACCACCTGGGTGGTATTGCAGGTGACCTTGCCGAGAAACGGCATGTCCTTGGTGGCCTGATACAATCCCGCCGGCGCATGATAATCGCCAAGATGGGCCTTGAGCTCCGCATCGGTGAACTTTTTCACGCTCGCACTCCTTGTCGCATGTCAGGTCAAACGCCAGACCTCGTACCGCTTTTCGATCTGCCGGAACAGCAGGCGTTCGAACAAATAGGAAAATGTGCCGATCAGCACGATACCCAGCAGCACCTGGCGCGAGTTGCCGATTTCGCCGCCGGTGGACACCATCCAGCCCAGACCCTGCGAGGCGCCGATCATTTCCGCCGCCACCAGCGCGCGCCAGGCCTGGCTGAAACCGATGCGCAGGGCGGCGGTGATGAACGGCAGGCTGGCCGGCAGATAGACGTAGACGAACAACTGCCAGCGGCGAGCGCCCAAGGCGCGCGCCGCGCGCACCTCCTGCCCCTGGATCTGCAGCACGCCTTCCATGATGGTGAGGATCATGGGATTGACCGCGGAAATGAAAATGACGATTACTATCGTGGTATAGCCGATACCGAAAATTATCAGCATCAGCGGCGCCCAGGCGATAGGCGGAATCGCCATGAACAGGCCGTTGATCGGCACCAGGTATTCGCGGAACGGCCGATAAAAACCCGCCAGGAAACCGCAGATCACGGAGACGATGATGGCCGCGCCGAAACCGCCCACCTCCTCCAGCAGGCTGGCGATGGCGTGGGGCCAGATTTCTCCGCTGCGCAGCCAGTCCAGACCTTCCCCGGCGACATCCCACACCTGGGGAAGGATATAGGAAGGAAACTGGGTGGCCAGCAGCATCCACAGCAGTAACAGGCTGGGAATGCTCCACCAGGACCAGGAATGACGCATCTTCCACAGCGGCTTGCGCGCCGCCGCCAGCGCCTGCCCGCTGACGGGGATCATTGCGTCACGCGCAGAGCCGTAGGCACGGCCGGTTTGTCGCCTTGCAGAGCCGCCGTCATGTAGGTGCGATCCACCACTTCCTCGGCTTTCAACTGGCGTTTAATGAATCCCAAATCAAAGGAATAATTCATCAGCCGTTGTACGAAAGCCAGGTCGCGGTCGGTCAGCTCATACTGCCAGCCCAGACGCTTGCGCGCTTCGGTAACGATCTCCTCGGCGCTATGACTGACGCCGGCCGCATCCTGCACGGCATCGAGCTTGAACGTGGAAATGATGATATCGTTGCCCGCGGTGGGCGCGGAATTGAGGAAGTCTATGGCTTTCTTGTGCGCGCGCAAGGCCTTGATGATATCGTCGTGGCGTTCCTGCATCGCCTTGGGCCGCGCGATCACCACATACCAGGGATAATTGGGTTCAGCCTGATTGACGTCCATGACTACCTTGGTATTACCGCGGGCCAGTGATTGGGAAATGAAGGGTTCCCACATGAAGGCAGCGTCCACCACTTTTTCCTCCACCGAGCCCACCATATTGGCTGAGGGCATGGTGATGATGGACACATCCTTGTCCGCTTCCAGCTTGCCGGTATCGCGCAGGACAAAGCCGCGCAGCAGCACATCCATGCCCGAGCCCTTCTTCACACCCGCCATTTTCTTGCCTTTGAGATCGGCGACGCTGTTTATATTGGAATCCTTGCGCGCCACCACCGCCGCCTGGCCATAGTTCACCTTGGCAAGGATACGGCTGTCGAGGCCGTTGGAGTACCAGTGATACATGGGCGGCGAACCAATGTAGGCCATATCCACCTCGCCCGCCGCCAGGGCCTGCTGAACCAGCGGACCATCGGTGAGCTGCACCACCTCGACCTTGACCCCCTCATCGGTGAAAAACCCCTTGCGTTCAGCCACCACTACCGGCGCGTTGGCCATGGCGTACACCCAGCCGATACGCAACGGCTTGTCTTCCGCCGCCACGGCGGCGGCGCAACTCAGCGACAAGCTCGCCAACAGACACATGTTTGCCATCGTCTTCATTTGTTATTCCCTCCTCGATATTGTCGATGACTGCTGTTTTTTCCAATACAACATGCACAAACTCAGGCGTGGTCTGTGGCCACGCTCAATCCCATCTCCACCAATTCGGCATCGTCCACCGGCTGCTGGCGCATGACGGCGGCGATATCGCCGATCAGCCGTTTTTTGTATTCCCAGAACAGCGGCGAAGTTTTTGTAGTCTGGCTGCTGCGTGGCCGCGGCAGTTCGTTGCCATGGCTGCGGTAAATGCCCGCCGGCGGCCGTGCCAGCACGACGATGCGGTCCGCCAGGTAGATCGCTTCCTCGATTTCGTGGGTAATGAAGATCACCGTCTGCCCCAGGGTATCCCAGATACGCAGCAGCTCGTCATTCATGGTTTCCCGGGTGATGGCATCCAGCGCCGAGAACGGTTCGTCCATCAGCAGCAGGGCCGGTTCCAGAGCCAGTGCCCGGGCCAGCGACACCCGCTGCTGCATGCCGCCAGACAGGCGGGTGGTCAGGTAATTCTCGAAGCCGGCCAGACCCACCAGCTGAAAATAATGCAGCGCCCGCTGCCGGCGCTGCGCTGCCGGCATGCCGCTCATGCGCAGGCCGAATTCGACGTTCTCGATGGCGGTCAGCCAGGGAAACAGATTGGGGCGCTGGAACACATAACCCAGGCCGGGATCCTCGGGCCGGATGACGCGGTCGCGCAATTGCACCCGCCCGCGCTCGGGCGAGGCGAAACCGGACAACAAATTAAGCAGGGTGGACTTGCCGCAACCGGACGGACCGATGATGGCGAGAAACTCGCCGGCTTGGACCTGCAGATCCAGGCCCGTAAAGATTGGTAAATTGCCGTCGTAGGAATAATGAAGATCGCGAATGACGAGATCGCTCCCGCCGCTGCTTTCGGCCGTCTGCACGCATACCCCCTGCTGATGAGTTGAGTATCCTGGATGCAGACAACTGACGTACCCTCGCCTCCGCCCTTGGCTCAAGGGCACGACACTGCTCCGGTGTGTGCCGATAGTAGGCGTGGTCAACAACGGGTGTCAAGAATATACCAACTAAGTGGTAATGCGGTGAACAACAAAACAATTAAATAAAATACCACTTAGAGTGCGCCGGGCGACGTCGATACAGGCCACCACCACGGCACGGAGCAACAGTTTGTTATTCAGACAGATCGCGCCAGCTGGAACGCCGACGGCATCACCCCGCCGCCGGCGCCTGGCGTATCAGGCCTCGTTGCGCGGCACCAATCGCTGCAGGCTGGCTTTTGGCTCCGTCTGCCGGTGCCACAGACGGCGGGGATAATCACGATACAGATTGCGGAACACGCGCCGGTAGTTGATCTCGGCGTACACCACCCGGATCATATCCCACAAGGGCGCGATATGGCGATTGACACGCAACGGTGTCTTGATCGTACCCTCGTGCACCAGACGGGAGAACTCACGGGCGTATTGCTTCAACGGCAGCGTAGTGCGCGTCAGCGGGTGCATGCAATCATAAAGCTCGTAGGGATTGTCGATCCAGATGTTGGGTTCGATGGCCTTGTAGTCCGGCGTGCCGGGTGACGGTGAAATCACCGTAAAGCTGCACTGCGACGGCGGCATGGCACGCACGTAATCGCGCAGGGCGCGGAATCTCTCCAGGGTATACTCCGGACGCACGATGAAGGCGGCGTGAACGACAATGCCCAGAGAACGCAGCAGATGCAGCGCCCGCTCGTTGTGCGCTACGGTGGTAGCCTTCTTGTGCTCCTTCAGCTCCTTGTTGTCGATGAACTCGAAGCCGATGAAAATCCCGTCCAGACCGATGTCGCGCCATTTGGTGATCAGTTCCGGATTGTGCAGGATGGTGGTGGCGCGCGCCCAGGCGAAATAGCGTTTCTTGATACCGCGACGTTCTATGGTCTCCGCCAGTTCCATGGCGAACTCGGGATTGAGAAAATTTTCGTCGTCGGAAAAATAGATATGATCCGCCTTGACGCCGGCGATCTCGTCGACGATACGCTCGATACCGTTGGGCCGGTGCTGGCCTTCGCTGAGATAGGGCACGATGCAGAAGGTGCATTTCATCTTGCAGCCCCAGGAAGTACGCAGCATCGCCACCGGCGGATAGACGGTGTGGAAGCGCGGCATTTTTTCCGCGGTCCACACGCAATAGTAGTCGCGGTAATCCCACAGGTCGCGCCGCGGCTCCGGCAACTCCTGCGGATCGGGGAATTTCGGCCACTGGCTGGTCGCCTCGAAATGCTTGCCGGTGGCAATCACGCCCGGCACCGTATGCAGGGCACGATCGTCGAGCAGCGCGGCAATGAACTGGCGAAAAGCACCGGTGCCTTCACCGCGGACGATAGCGTCGATATTGGCGATGTTGTAGTCTTCCGGCGCCACGGTCGCGTGGTGACCGCCGACGATGACCCTGGCCTGCGGCAGGCTTTTTCTGACCTGGGCGGCGATACGCTTGACCGCGCCCGATTCATGGGAGTAACCGGTAATCCCCACTACGTCCGGTGAGAAACGACGCAGCCGCGAGCGCAAGGCCAGATCGGGGAAACGGTGGAGCCTGAGATCCAGCACCTGCACGTTGTGTCCGGGGATGGCCGCGGCCAGGTAACCCAGCTCCAGCGGTTCCAGACGCTGGAATTTTTCCAGACCGAGGATGGTGGGCAACACTGCTTTGGGTTTGATGAGCAGCACTCGCAAGACTCGATCGTCACGATCACGCATACTTCACTCTCCCTGATTGCAGGTAGGGTTCGATCATAACACCTCAGCCGTGGCTGTACAGCGGATTGTTGACCCCACAGGCATGAAATTGCCCGACCTGGCCTGTACGCCTCTCTCCCCTGCCGGGGTTTAGGGTGTACAATCGCAGACATTCAATTCACGGAATTAATTGTGGTATGAGGCGAAGATGAAGATAGTAGTGTTCGGCGCCAACGGCCAAGTGGGTTGGGAATTGCAGCGTTGCCTGCAACCTCTGGGCACGATAGTCGCGACCCAGCGTGAGGGCGGCGCGACCCTGGCCAATCAAGCGGTGGATCTGACCCAGGCCGACAGTATCCGGCGTCTGCTGCACGCAGCGCGGCCAGATATCATTATCAATGCCGGCGCCTATACCGCCGTCGATCAGGCGGAAAAAGACATTGCCACCGCCACGGCGGTCAACGCGCACGCACCGGCGGTCATGGCCGAAGCGGCACGGCAACTCGACGCTACCCTGATCCATTACTCCACCGACTATGTATTCGACGGCAACAGCGCACGTCCCTATCGTGAAGACGATGCGCCGGCGCCGCTGAGCGTGTACGGCAGCAGCAAACTGGCGGGCGAACGTGCCATCGCCGACAGTGGCTGTCGCCATTTGATTTTTCGTACCACCTGGGTATACGCCACGCGCGGCAAGAATTTTCTCCTCACCATGCAACGCCTGGCCGCCGAGCGCGACGTGCTGCGCGTGGTCGCCGACCAGACCGGCGCCCCTACCTGGAGCCGCCTGCTGGCGGACGCCACCGCCGCGATCATCGCCCGCGGCGGCGACCGCCACGCCGCCTATTTCGGCGAGCGCTGCGGCATCTATCATATGACCTGCGCCGGCAGCACCACCTGGCACGGATTTGCCGCCGCCATCATCGCCGACCTGGCGGCACGCGGCGGCAAGACCCCGCGCCTGGAAGCCATCACCACCGCCGACTACCCCTTGCCCGCCCGGCGCCCCGCCTACTCGCTGCTGGACAACAGCAAGCTGCGCGCTGCTTTTGATCTGCAGCTACCCGACTGGCAGGCAGCGCTGCACCTGGCTCTGCAAGGCTGAAGACGCAGCCAGCGTCTTGCCGCACACCCAGCGATGCGATAAGCGCCATGACCGCGAAGAAAAAACAAACCCGCGCCCGTCCTTATCACTGGAGCCGCCTGCCGCGGGAACAGCTGCTGGATACCCGCATCTGCGATCTCGGCCTGCAACTGGCGGGCAGCGCGCTGGCGCCGCGCATCGCCCGCCTGCAGCGCGAGTTGCAGGGCAAGGGGCTAAGTTTCCAACCGCACTTCTGGCTGTCCGACGAGTGGTTCTGCGCCGACGGCATTCCCGGCGTCGCCCTGCCGTTTTACCTGGCGCATCCGCGCCTGCGGCATCTGGAACAGGAATTCATGATGGAAGTCGAAGGCGGCGACACGCAGTGGTGCATGAAACTGCTGCGCCATGAAACCGGCCACGCCCTGCTCAACGCCTATGCTCTGGATCAACGCGCCGACTGGCGCCGCCACTTCGGCCAGCCCAACCGCCGTTACCCCGACAGCTACCTGCCGCAACCCTACAGCAAGCGCTACGTGGTCAACCTGCCGGACTGGTATGCGCAGGCGCATCCGCACGAAGACTGGGCGGAAACCTTCGCGGTCTGGCTCAACCCCGCCACCGACTGGCGCAACCGCTACCGCACCTGGCCGGCGCTGAAAAAGCTGGAATTCATCGACGGCCTGATGCGCGAGATCGGCCAGCGCAAACCGCGTCTGCGCAACCGCCGGCAGTATCACCCGGTGGAAAAGATACGCACCACACTGCGCGCCCACTACGCGGATAAAACCGCCCGCTACAGCGTCGACAGCCCCGAATTCTTCGATACCGATCTGCGCAAGCTGTTCGTCGACGCCGCCGCCCATCCACGCGCGCCGGCGGCGGCACAGCGTTTGCGCGCCATGCGCGCCGTCATCATCAGCACCGTCGATCGCTGGAGCGGCGAGAACAAATACCGGATCAACATCGTGCTCAAGGATATGATACGCTGCTGCGAGCAACTGGACCTGCGCTGCATCCGCTCCAGCGAAGAACTGCTGCCGGACCTGACCGCCTGCGTCACCATGCTGGTGCTCAACAAACTGTACAGCGGAGGCTTTCACTACGCGCTATGAAGAAACTCAAAGTCTTGGTTCTGATGCACAGCGACCTGATTCCGCCGGACGATCTGACGGAAATCAGCGACCCGCGCATGGAGAAATTTCGCACTGAGTTCGACGTCAAGACCGCGCTGCGCAACCTGGGACATGAGGTGCTGATCACCGGCGTCGCCGACGATGTCGCGCCGATACGCCGCGCCATCGAGGAATGGCAACCGGACATCGCCTTTAACCTGATGGAAGCCTTTGCCTACGACGGCGCCCTGGATTATTACATCGTCACCTACCTGGACATCAAGGGCATACCCTATACCGGCTGCAATCCGCGCGGCATGATCCTGGCGCGCGACAAGGCGCTGTCGAAGAAGCTGCTGCACTATCACCGCATCGCCACCCCGAAATTCATGGTGTTTCCCTACGGCCGCCGCAGCAATATGAAGCAGCTTGCCGCCCTGCCCTACCCGATGATAGTCAAGACCCTGAGCGAACAGGGATCCATCGCCATCGCCCAGTCGTCCATCGTTTACGACGCGCAGCAGTTGCTGGAGCGGGTGCAGCAGGTGCAGCAGATGATAGGTCACGACGTCATCGCCGAGCAGTACATCGACGGCCGCGAACTGTATGTCAGCGTTCTCGGCAACGATCGCCTGCAGGTTCTGCCGATACGTGAAATCGTCTTCGACGGCATCGACGACGGCATGCACCGCATCGCCTCTTACAGCGTGAAATGGAATCGCAAGTACCGGGAACGCTGGGGCATAGACTACCAATTCGCCCGCAACCTGCCCGGCGGCATGACGGAAAAAATCACCCATCTGGCGAAGCGTGTCTACCACATCCTGGAGCTGTCCGGCTACGCGCGTCTGGATCTGCGCCTCAGTGCCGATGGCAAACTGTATGTCCTGGAGGCCAATCCCAACGCCGCTATCGCCAGCATCGATGACCTGGCGTTCTCCGCCGCCAAGGCCGGCTTCAGCTACGAGCAGCTGATCCAGCGCATTCTCACTCTGGGCTTGCGCAGCCAGCGTCCGCTGTAATCAGGACAGGCCGCGGGCGATCAGCGCCGCCACCAGGATGGCCAGCGCCGATGACAGCAGGGTGCCGATCAGCACGTATTCGGCGAATTCGCGCTCGTCCAACTCCTTGAAACGGGCGATACCCTTGGCGGCGATGATAAAAGCGATGGCCGCGAACTGGTTCACCAGGACGAAGAACAGGATCAGATTGCGTTCCAGAATGCCGATGATGCGCCCGGCCCGGTACTCGCGCGCGTTGAGCGTATCGCCACCGGTCGCCGCGCGACCGCCGTTTATCGCGGCCGGCACCACGCCGCTGACCGTGAACACCAGGCGGATGAGGAAGTTGACTTCCAGGGTCAGCAGCAGGGCGCCGAACGCCACCAGCAGCAGCTTGTGCGGCCCCAGCCCCTGCAGACCGGCGAACAGCAGGGAGTAGCGACCGAGCTCCTGCCACAGCGCCAGCAGTTGCGGACGCAACCCCGGATCCAGGGCCGGACCGAAAGCCACGCTGGCCAACGCCAGCAACAGCAGCAGACTGGCGCAGCGCCAGCCATCGGCCACCGCCTGGCGGCGGGTTTCTGCTGCCGCCAGCCCCAGATTGGCCGTCAGGATTGTCGCCAGCAGCAACAGACTGGCCGCGCTCAGGGGCAGCGCCACCAGCACCAGGGCCTGCGCCGCCGACAGACCGGCGGCGGCACGCCAGTGCAGCGGCCGGTCGCCGCCGAGGAACAGCAGGCGCATGGCCAACCAGGCATCCAGGACCAGGAGCAGATCGCTATTCATGGCGAAGATGGGTTTCCTTGGTGGGCAGCGACGATGTAGTCGTCTATCAGTTGTTCAATGCTGGCGAAGGTGCGTATCATGCGCCGCAGCCGGCCGGCATCGATACTCTTATATATAGATTTGTCCGCCAGCCCCAGCTGCCGGGCGATCTGCGCTACCGACTCCCCGGCCAGCAGGTGGTCCAGCACCTGTAAGCGGCTGTGTTTCCAGCCGAGAATCTCGCCGGACACCAGGTCCAGAGCGTGGCCGGCCAGCTCCCCCCAGGGGGCGTCAATGCCGGCCAGGGCCAGCAATCCCCCGGCTGCTTTCAATTCGTCGATGGCGGTGCGAGCCCAGTGAAAGGCCATGCCGTCCATACCTATGGCCTGATGCGGATTGATGGCGGTGGCGATTTCCCCCACGGCAACAGCGCAACGCAGCTGTTGCGGATATATAGCCGCCATCAGGGTGAGCAGATCATGGTACATCCCGCCCGCCCGCCGGCGCACGGCCTGTAATTCATCACCTAACGTGAGAGTATAAGGCGATAATAAAAAGTTATTTCTTTTATTAACAACTTCAATAGCTTGCGCCAGATTAGACTGTAACAGCTGGCGATCCGGCGCACGCCGGGAGGCGACCACATCAGCGATTATAACGATTCGCAGAGTAACCATGAGGAGAACACCGTAAACTGTTTCTACTATATTAGCAGAAAAACGGCAATTCTCCCGATTTGGTTGAGTATTACCTCAGAAATCCCAGAAGTACCCCAGGTAGAAGTAATACCTCTCATAGTCAGGGTTATTACCATTGGCATAGGTGCTCGTCTCGTAACCAAACTCCCCTTCCAGGCTGACTTTCTTCAGCAGGCGGTAATCCAGCTTGGCGACATAGGTCATGCGGGTGAGCTCGCTGCGATCGCCTTCGGTGGTGATGCGGGTGTCCTCACGCTGGATGCGCGGCCCGATGCGCCACTTTTCCCCCAGCGGGAACCGGTTGTTGTAGAACACCATGAGGGAATCGCGGTGCTTGCGATCGGAAAAACGCAGGCCGAGGATATTGATATCCTGGTCGACGAAATAATTGCTGGCGATGACCTGCGCCGAATACAGCAGATCGGGTCCGTTCGGGCCGGTGCCTTCGATGGTGTTGCTCGCATTCGGATCGGTGCTCGGAATAAGGCGCTCGGTCGCGGGCTTGCCGTCAAATTTGGTCCAGGTGACATCCGCATTGAGCTGCATGTCCTTTTCGATCTGGTAGACTGCACCGACGGTGGTCGAGCGGGAAACGGACGACACCGCCTTCGCCTTGTCGAGAATATCCTGCTCGCTGACGCCGGGTTCATTCTGCAGCAGGGAGAAATCAACAATGCCTTCCTGCTGCAGCGCATTGGTGGAAAAGAGGATGGGCGACAGACGATAGTTGTAACTGATATTCCAGCGCAGATCATCGCTGACCTTCATCACCCCGCGGAACAGGTACATATTGAGCATGCCGTAGGCGACATCGTAGTCGATGGCGTTATACACCGAGTAGGTGTCATCGTTGTAGCGCACATCGCCGCCGACGGCACGGCGGTCAACCATGGAGTTGACGTCCTGGTTGACGTAATACAGATTGCCGTCCCAATGCTGGGCAAACGTGCCCAGCGCCAGGTTCAAACCGTAGAATTTCTTGTCGGCGATGATGGCGTTGGAACTGAACTCCACCGGTTTGCCCGCGGCGGCACTCAGCGTCCACCCCTTGGTCAGCTCATAGTCACCCCAGAGACCGTCGAAGCGGCCGAAAATACCGCCCTTGGTACTGGACTGGCGCCCGGCCTTGACGCCGAAGCCGTCCTTCACGTTTTTGACGTCGACATACAGATTGTTCAGACGGGTCTCGCTGCGATCCTCATCCTGCAGATCCTTGATGTCGTGCATATTGAAGATACCGCGGATATCGTAATCCTGGGTGCGCATGCGGCTGGACAGGTTGATGAACGAGGTCAGGGTCTCGCGCTCCGTCGTGCGCCCGGGGAAGGTGGTGACCAGCGGATCGTTGTTGGCATCGACGGTGGTGCGGGAGAATTTCTTGAATTCGGTGGTGTCGTTGTAATAACGCTGTGAAAACCGGCCGAAGGTCACCAGATCCGACGCCGGACCGGCTTCATCGACCCGCTTCAGACGCTGGCGTGGCTGCATCAATTGATCGTTCAGCGCCGCCAGGCGCTGCTTCACCCGCGCCGCGCCCTCGCCCTCGGGGTAGATGCGCAGGTACTCCTGATACTCGATACGCGCGCGCGCCACCTGACCCTTGCGCTCGCGCGCCAGGCCCAGCAGTTCCTTCGATTCCTGGGTGTACTTATTGCTCGGCAGACGCAGCAACTGGGTGAACAACTGAATGGCGCGGGCATCGTCGCCCTTGGCCAGGACCTGCTTGGCTTCCTCCATCATCTCGTCGAGTTTCTTCTCCGACATCAGCGGCTGCTCATCGGCCTGACCGCGCACCGACAGGCCCAGGGTATCGCGCTTGATGGTGACCAGAATGGAATTGCCGGCCGCCTCCTCTACCGAGTATTCGACGCCGTAATTGAAACGGATGGTGACGTAGGGACCGCCGGGGATATCGCCTTCATAAGTTACCAGCGCCAGCGGCACCAGGTCCGAAGGCGGCGGGGTCAGCGATTCGCGCTTCAAGGCCTTCTCGCCGGTGGCCTGCAGCTGGATCTGGAGAATTTCACCTTCCTTGGGCGGAAAGTGTTTGACGTACTTGACCGGGATGGCGAAATCGATTTCGACGATAACCGCATCCTTCTGCTCGATGATCTGCAGACCGCTGAGCGCGTTCTCCGCGGCCGCCGCCGGCCGTTGCAGCCCCAGCGCCAGCAGCAGAATGCCCGCCCAAATCACCGCCTTGCTCTGCCCTTTCATCCTTTACCCCGTCTTGGTTGCCTGGTTGGCGGATTCCGAGCCGGCAAGAGGTATCTCGACGATGATGCTGTCGAGGGATTCGGATGGCTTGACGGAAAAATCCACCGGCCGCGTAAACAGAAACGTCAAAAAGGGGCCGCCCGGTACATCCCCTTCATAGCTGATATTCATCAATGAGGTGCGCTGCACAACTTCGGTCTTGATCAGGTCCTGCGGCACCACTTCACGATGCGCGTGCCGCTGCAAGGACACCAGATGAAACTTCACCTGGAGAAAATTGCTGTTGCCGTCGGGGAAATGATTTTCGTAGCGAATGGGACCGCTGAAATGCACCTGCACCACCGCCTTGCCATTATCGGTGAACATCACCACGTCCTTGATCACCTGGTCCGTCGCGGTAAACAACGGTACGATGTAATACGCTCCCAGGGCGAGCAGGATGAAACCGATGACGTACTTCAACGAGTTATTCCTTTACGCTTATAATTATAGTTCGCACTGTGGTCGATCGCGCCGCCACTTGCCGCCCCCGCACTGACCGTGACCGCCGGCATGGCCCCCGCCATCGCCCCTGATCTGCAATTAATTAACATAACGATCTTATCAGGTAAGGCGTTATTTTCGCTCCACCCGCGCTAGTAATCAATGTTAATCAGTCAGGCTTGCGTTATGCCAGGGCAGTATATAAGAAATCCCCGCAAAACCCTAGGACGCGACACCCGCCCGGTCCGATGCAGGTGCCGCGTTTAATCCATGCCGCCCTCAGGGGCAAGGAAGCGCCCAGCGACGGGACATTAAGGACAGGTTACGCCACCCCCCATGCCGCCCATGCCAAAGCTGCGAATGCACAGGGTGACCGTCGCCGTATCGATACCGCCGTTGCCATTGTCGACAGTCAGGACCACGGTATAAGCGGCATTGGCCACGGTGTAGGTATGTTGTACGTTCTGACCGCTGGCGCTGCCGCCGTCGCCGAACGACCAGCTGTAGCTCAAGGGCAGGCCGGAAGGATCGCTGGAGCCGGCGCCGCTGAAAGTAACACTGGTATTGACATTAAACGACGTTGCCGGCGGCGCGGGCTGAGCAATGACCGCGGTCGGCAGACCGCCGCCGCCGGGACCCGGCGCCGGGCCGGGAGCGGGGACAGGCGCGGGCGCGGTGGCGCCGCATCCCTGCAGGGTGTTGATCCAGGGCGAGGGACTGCCGCCGATGGGCGGGATATGACAGGCCTCGCAATCGGTGCCCAGCACGCCGGTATTGCAATGGTTGCCCGGCAGACGATGACAGGAATCGCAACGGCCGATGACGTTGAGGTGGTCCACCTGCGACGGCGCCAGCGGCGCCCATGGCGTCGGACCGACCGCGTGGCAGGCATTGCAGACATCGGTGCTCAGAATATGCACGGCGGATTTGCCGGTGGCGGTAACGCCGTTGTGGCAGCTGACACAGGTGCCGATGACCTGGCTGTGATCGACGCGGGCCGCCGGTACCGGCGTCCACGGGTTGGGACCTTCCAGGTGACAGCTGTCGCACTGATCGCTGGTCGGCATATGGGCGGCCAATTTGCCGGACGCGGTGCTGCCATTGTGACAGGTGACGCAACTGCCGATGACCTGCGTGTGATCGACGCGGTTCGCCAGCACCGGTTTCCAGGTGGCGGGGAACTTGTCATGACAGGCGTCGCACAGATCGCTGGTCGGCATATGGGCCCCGCCCTTGCCGCTGGCGGTGATGCCGTTGTGACAGCTGATGCAGTTGGCGACGAAAGTAGCGTGATCCGGCGTCACCGATGCCGGTACCCAGGCGTTGGTGTTGTGGCATACGTCGCATTCGTCATTGGTCTGCACATGGCTCGCGCTCTTGCCCTGGGCGGTGACGCCATTGTGGCAACTGGAGCAGACGCCCAGCACCTGGCCGTGATCCACGGCACTGGCCGGCAGCGGCGACCACGGCACCGGTCCGGGCTGGTGGCAGGCGTCGCACAAGGTGGTGGTATTGATGTGCAAGGGCCCCTTGCCGGTGGCGGTGGTGCCGTTGTGGCAGCTGACGCAGCTGCCTATGACCTGCGTATGGTCGACGCGACTGGCAAGCACCGGCCGCCAGCGAGCGGGAAATACGTCGTGGCAGCTTTCGCAGAAATTGCTGCTGTTGATGTGGGTCGGCGTCTTGCCACTGGCGGTGACACCGTCATGGCAGCTGAAGCAATTGCTGGCGAACCCGCTGTGGTCGATGCCGGCAGGCGTCCAGGCCACGGTGGCGTGACAGGTGTCGCACTCGCTGCTGGTGGTGACATGGTTGGGCCCCTTGCCAGTGGCGATCCTGTGACAACCGGCACTGGCACAGGTACCCAGCACCTGGCTGTGATCCACCGTCACCACCGGCGTCCACGCCAGTGTGTTGTGGCAGGTCTCGCACAGATTGGTGCTGAGAATATGGGTCGGCGACTTGGCGGTGGCATTAATGCCCGTCGTATGGCAGAGCACGCAATTGTCGCTGACGCCGGCGTGGGTGAAAATGGCGGGAATCCAGCTGTTGGTGTTATGACACAGGTCGCAGGACTGGTCGCCGGTCGGAATATGGGTCAGCGGCTGGGACGTGGCAACGATGCCGACAATGGCGCGCGGCGCCCCCAGGTGGCAGTCCATGCAGCGCCCGTCAATCACTTCATGGTGATCCACCGGACCGCGCAGCGGGACCCACGCCAGCACCCCGTGACAGGCCTCGCAACGCATGGTCGTGGCGGCGTGCAATGGCGGTTGCATATGGCAACCGGCATCGGCGCAGGAGCCCAGCAATTCATTGTGATCCAGGATCTGCACCGGATCCCAGCGACGGGTGTTATGGCAGGCGTCGCACTGCTGGGTGGAGAGCACGTGGCGCGCCGGCAGGCTGTGGCAACCGGCACTGTTGCAGCTACCCAGCACCTCATCATGATCCACCCGGCGAACATTGGCGAAATCCACGGTATTATGGCAGGCATCGCAGATGTCGGTGCTGTTAATATGGCGCCGCGACTTGCCCTGCGCGCCAACCCCGTCATGACAGCCGACGCAGGTACCCAGCGCTTCATGGTGATCGAAAACTTGCACCGGTTTCCAGGCCGCCACCGCATGGCAGGAATCACAGGTATTGGTCGTCGGTAAATGCCGCGGCGCCTTGCCACCGGCGGTAATGCCGTTGTGGCACTGCACGCAGGCCAGGCTGGTCACGCTGTGATCCATGGTCGCCACCACGGTAAAACTGTTGGGCGAATGGCAGGCGTCGCATCGTTCGTTGGTCGGGATATGGGTAGGCGGCTGGCCGAAGGCCATCAGGCCGTCGTGGCAACCGGCGCAATTGACCGGCAGACCCTTGAATACGCCGTCGATGTGGCAGGTTTCACAGCTGATGATTTCATGCTTGCCCACCAGCGGATAACCGGTGGCCAGGTGATCGAAGCTACTGGTGGATTGCTGCGCCGGCACGCCGAGGGCGGAACCGCCAATGGCCAGCAACAGGCCCCATGCTGCGCAAAAAATAACGAACACACTCCGGCTGCGCACTGCCAGCGCCCGGACTCCGCTGAAAAACCCAAACATCGTTGATCACCCTTCTCACTCCGCCCGGTCGCACACGGCAGGAAAACCCGACGACCCGGACGGACGTACCGTACCCAAAACTTCCACCCCGTAAAACTCAAAACATTCTAACGTTTTGTTTTTTTATACTGTCCCAGCGGAGACTTACTGCATTATGTTAGCAAAGATGTACTCTCGACTCCAGAAATAGTTGGCGCGGCGACCAGGGAATTCCCGAGCTTTTTCCTCGACACCGCGTCAGTTCAGCTTCTGCTTCTTCCATGTTTCGGTGATATGGCAACGGTCGCACTTGCTGCCCAGATTGCCCTCGTGCACATCCTCCTTGCGGTGACAGGCATAGCAGTCGCTGGGAGTGTGAAACTTCTCGTTCTTGATCTTCTCGTCATGACAGCTGTGACAGTCTATGCCTTCGTGGGCGCCATCGAGCTTGAAATCAGTGTCTTTATCATGGTCAAAACTCCAGGCCAGCCAGTCGAACGCCTGATGACAACGCTCGCACTTGGCGCCCATGCGCTCCTTGTGTGACTCGTCGTCATCCTTGCGATGACAGGTCAGACAGTCGATCTTCGCGTCCTTATAGGAAGTATCGACGTGACACTCCTCGCAGGTGGTAAACACATGAGTGCCATGCAGAGGGAAGCGCGAGATGGCGTGATCGAATACCACCTTCTTCGGCCAGCCGCGCTCGTCGTGGCAGCGCTCGCAATCCTTGCCTTCCTGGCCTCGGTGCACATCGTCCTGCTTGTGGCAGGTGATGCATTCCTGTCCCAGATTTTCCTTGAACACCAGCCCCTTGTGGCAGTCCTCGCAGTACAGATTGGCGTGCTTGCCGCGCAGGCGAAATTTGGTGTCCTCGTTGTGATCGAAGCTGTGATTGACCCAGCCGCTGGTGGCATGACAGATCTGGCATTCCTTGCCATAGCGGCCCTGGTGCTTATCGCTCAGCTTGTGGCAGTTGTAACAGGCCGCGCTGACTTTTTTCTCGAACACATTGTCCTTGTGGCAGTCCTCGCAGATCAGCTTGCCGTGCATGTCTTCCAGTTTGAAGCGGGTATCCTTGTCGTGATCGAACTTGATCTCGGTCCAGCCCTTGTCCGAATGACAGGTATCGCACTTGCGCCCGTTCTTCTCCCGGTGTTTGTCATCCAGCTCGTGGCAGAAATAGCACTCCTTAGGCGTGCTGACGTAGCGTTCATTGGGATGGCAATCGTCGCACAGCACGTCCTTATGCTTCTCTTTCAACTGAAACTTGGTCTTGTCGTGATTGAAGCGGGAAAAACGCCAGCTGATCTCCACATGGCAGTTCTGGCAGTTGACCCCCATGCGCTCCTTGTGACCGTCATCGGGACGGTGACAGTCGATACAGGCGGACTTGGCGTCGCGATACTTGTCTTCCGGCCGGTGGCAGGCGGTGCACACCAGCTGGTCATGGCGGCCGCGCAATTCGAAATCGGTGCCGGCATGATTAAAGGTGTCCATACTGAAATCGGCGATATCCTTGTCACGCCCCTTGTGTTCGGTATGACAGGATTTGCATTCACGGGTCGCCATATTGGGCACGCGACCATGCCAGCCGATTTTCTTGACGATATCGGTATTCACGTCCTTGTGACAATCCAGACAGCGTTTATTCTGATTGGCTTTCTTGAAATTTTCGTGGCATTTGTCGCAGGTTTTCTCATAGCGCATGTGCGCCTTGGACAACTCACCCGGCATCAGCAGGGATTCCAGGGTTTCCTTGGCGCCGGCATGGGCCGGCGAACCGGCGACAAACGCAACCAGCATGGCCAGCCAACCCAGGGTCAGTACGATTTTATTAGACATGGGAAGCGACAAAACTCAGTACATATGGACCGCGATGACGTGCGCCGCGACCGCCAGCGCCAGCAGGTACAAAATGGGCACATGCAGCAGACGCCACTTGGCAGCCAGCTGCTCGAAAGCCTGCGCGGTGGCGATGCTCCTGACCAGCCGCATATAGGCATTCAGGGATCGGCCCTCGTCTTCCACCCGCCGCTGCAACACCGCGTCGTTCCAGCTTTCAGTGCGGGCGATAGTGCGCATTATCCGCCCCAGATCCCGCGAAGCCTTGACCAGAAACAAACGGCAGCGCAAACCCGTGGTAATGGTCGCCGACACGATCTGTACGGCGCCGACCGGCGTCTGCAAAGTCCTGTCACGAAACGCCATGACGCGTTTTTCCAGATCGATCACAATGGGCAGCTTGCTGGTGAAGATGCCGCCGGCATTCATTTTTTCCAGCGACGCCATTTCCCGCTCCATGTAGGAAACGCCGTAACTGGCGCGGGTATAAATATAACGGCCGAGGAAGCCGCTGCCCACCACCAGCAACACCGCGACAAATGCCACCGTCGCGTTGATGGACCGAAGCTGGAAGTTGGTATGCAGCACGATCAACACCGGCGAGACGATGCCCAGGGTGAAATGAATGTAGTACCAGTAAGTGATATCGCCCAGCCGTTTCATGAAATCCAGCCGCTTGCGCAGGGCATAGAGCAGGATCACCAGCATCATAATGCCGCCGATCAGACCGTAGTTATAGACCGTATCCGCGTCGCCGACGATGGCATAGTCGTTTTCCCAGCTGAACCACGACAGGCCGAGGGTGGCGGTAATGACGGCGAAACCCGCCAGGGCGATGCCGGATTCGATGCGCGAAAAACGGTGCTTGGAATCGAGAATGGAGTCGGGAAGATGATGCGAGTCCGCGCGCTTGCCGCCGCCTGCCGCGGCGGCGGGCGCAGACTTGGCCGCCGCGCCACGCCGGGAGGACACCCCCGCGCCACCGCCGGACACCACCATCGCCTGCTCAAAAAAATCGTCGTTTGACGCCTTGATCCGATTGGCCTCTGGCAACCGAATCGGATGGCTGTTGATTTGCCGTAAAGTAAACGCCACTTTACTTTTCCTCCTGCAATCGCCGCTCCCCAATACCGCGGCACTCTTCCCTCCGGTCGGCGGGCACTTGCCACCGCCACCCGGCCCCTTACCTAATTATTCAGCTGCCCGCCAGTTCCTTTTCCATTTCCTTGCGCAACGGATCACTTTCCGGCAACTGCGCCACGCCATCCTTCCAGGTGGCTTTGGCCGCTTTCACGTCGCCCATCTTTTTCTGCACTCTGCCTTTATGCAGTATAGCCTGCCCTTTCTGCGCCGGCTCCGCCTTGGCCACTTCGCCGAACAGGGTCAGCGCTTCTTTGAGATTTTTGGGATCATCGCTCTTGCTCAACACCATGGCGGATACCAGTTTCACCCGGGCATCACCGCCATTGCTGGCCTGCGCCTCCCGCACCAGCTTCATACCATCGTCCAGCCGGCCCAGCTCGGCATAGGTCTGCGCCAGCAATAGCTTGTTATTCACATTGCCGGGATCGGCCTTGACCTTGGCTTCCAAACCACCCACCAGACCTTCCAGACTGGGGGCGTTATTGCCGGCGGCTCCGCCCGGAACGCCCGCCTCGGCCGGCCGGTTGGACTGCTGTGCTGCCTGCGCGATGGGATTCGTACCCGCGCCCACGCCGCTGGCGACTTCCGTCCCTCCGCCTTTCTTCCCTCCGTCGATCAAGAATGCGGCCAGCACCACCACTGCCACCAGGGCAACCGCCACGATCGGAGCAATTTTTGAAACTGAAGGCATGTGCATCCCCTTGCGTAAAGTAATAGTCTATATAAATCCTATGCCAAGGATAAATTATGTTAAGTTATTTCGCACGCCGCAACCCCCTCCCCCCATTAATAAAAGGATGGATTTGGGTCGGCTGAAACGCGACTAGTATACCTGGATTTATCAACCCTGGATGCCCCAAAGTTTTGTTTATAAGGTGGGCTCGCCATTGCCGGATCAGATCATGCAATTCAGCGTCTTTCCTGCACCGTGTGGGCGGACGAAACGACTGAACAGCGCAAAGCCAGCGTCTGTTTCGCGAAAATTAATCGAATCTTAATGTAATCGCCGGCCAAAAGTGTGAGTGAACAGAATAAATCAGGCTAAAATAAGCCGCCGCACCCTGCCCCCGACCACTCGGCGAGCGCCGGGGGCAGAGCGCCGTGGGGGGATGATTTCGTTATTAACTAGAACCAGCAAGGTCAGTCGTTTGGGTGGCGCCGATGGATAGTTTGTTATTGTTTGCGAAAGATATGTTGTATGTCGTTTCAATCAATGGGGTGGACGACGTACCGAAATTACTGCTGTATCTCGTTCCCCTGCTGATCGCCTGGACTACGTTCAAAAAAATCAAAGCCCGGGATCAGGCCAAGAGCCTGGCGCAGCTGAAAATGATAGAGGAAGCCGGCATCGCGGAGCCGGTTTCCCTGCATCCGGTGGTCGACAATAACAAGTGCCTGGGATGCGGCACCTGCGTCACCGCCTGTCCGGAGGGCGATGTCCTCGGCCTGGTCAACGACAAGGCGCTGCTGATCAATCCCGCCGCCTGCATCGGCCACGGCGCCTGCCGCGAAGCCTGCCCGCAGAACGCCATCTCCCTGGTGTTCGGCACGACCAAGCGCGGTGTCGACATTCCCATCCTCACCCCCGAATTCGAAACCAATATTCCCGGCATCTTTATCGCCGGCGAGCTGGGTGGCATGGGACTGATTCGCAATGCCACCAATCAGGGTCGGCAAGCGGTGGAAGCCATCCTCAAGCGGCCCGGCATCGGCGGCGGCAACGCGCTGGACCTGGTGATCATCGGCGCCGGACCGGCGGGCATTTCCTCGTCGCTGGCGGCGCTGCAGCGCCGCTTGCGCTTCATCACCCTGGAACAGGACACCCTGGGCGGCACCGTCGCCCATTACCCGCGCGGCAAGATCATCATGACCTCGCCGGTAGAGCTGCCCATTTACGGCCGGGTTAATTTTCGCGAAACCAGCAAGGAATCACTGATCGATCTGTGGACGGATGTGGTAGATAAAACCGGGCTGAAAATCCAGTACCAGGAACGCATGGAAAACATCACCAAACATCCCGAAGGTTACGTGGTGGAAAGCAACAAGCGCCGCTACCTCACCAAGAACATCCTGTTGTGCATCGGGCGCCGCGGTACACCGCGCAAACTGGACGTGCCGGGCGAAGAACAGAACAAGGTGGTTTACAGCCTGACCGATCCCGAGCAATACCGGGGCCAGCATGTGCTGGTGGTGGGCGGCGGCAACAGCGCCCTGGAAGCCGCGGTCAGCATCGCCGAGGAACCGGATACCACCGTCACCCTGTCCTACCGCAGCCCGAAATTTTCGCGCGCCGCGCCGAAGAATCTCGATCGAGTGAAACTCCTGGAACAGGAGGGACGGTTGAAAGTGATCCTGGAATCCAATGTGCAAACCATCGATCCGGACAAGGTCGTTCTCGACTATAAGGGCGAAACCCTGGAAATGCACAACGATGCCGTCATCGTCTGCGCCGGCGGCGNNCGTCATCGTCTGCGCCGGTGGCGTCCTGCCCACGCCCCTGCTCAAACGCGTGGGCATAGACGTGGAAACGAAATACGGCACCGCCTGAGAGGGCGGCGCCGTGCTGTTCGCTAGTCTTCCCGCGACCGGGAAGAACGCATGAAAAACGGCGTCACCAGCAACACCGCCGACAATGCCAGCAGCCACAGCCAGTTCTGGCGCAATTTATCCAGATCCAGCAGCTTAACCATTAACTCGGTGAATTTCGTGCCGTGTGGACCCCGCCCGTGATCGGCATCCATGGGTGATCCCCCCAGCGGAATGGCCGCGGACGATTCCGCCGGCTCGGAGCGCGCGGCCAGCGCCGGCGGTTGCTCGGCCCGTGGCGNNTCACCGCCGCTTCCGCGCCGGGCGCCGGCGCGGACGGTTCCCTGTCGGCCGCACTGATCCTGGCCGGCTCGAACACCACCAGGGAGTTTTCCGTCGCTGCATCGGCCTCCCTCGGCGCCGGCGGCGCAGCGGCATCGGCGCCCGGTGACGCCGGCTGCGCTTCTCCCATCGCCTCGGGTGGGGGAACAGCGCGCCTTTCCGGCGCCAGCCCCGATTGCGCGATCAACTCCGGCGAACGCGGACTGACCGCCACCAACACCTGTTTCGGAGGCGGCGGTGGATCGGCCTGGCTGCGCCGATGGGATTCATTGCTGGCCGCCAAGCCCAGCCAGCGCCTGGCTTCCTCCGCATTGACCGCGGTACCCCGTCCCTGGTCGTACATCTGCCCCAGCTGCAACTGGGCAATCGCATCCTGATCCACCAGCTGCCGCAACCACCAGACGGCGATGGATTCCCCGCCGTCGCCCTTACCCTGCAGCTCGCTCAAGGCCGCTCCGGCTTTTTCATAACCGTTGGACTGCGCCCGCTGCAACCAGCGCCGCCCAGCCTCCACATCGCGATCGACGGCAATGCCGAAGAAATACATGATGCCCAGGCGGTACTGAGCCAGGGGTTGATTTTGCTCGGCGGCGGTAACATACCAACCCAGGGCGCGCTGCAAATCGATATCCACGCCGTCGCCGTACAGATAGCGGCGCGCCAGCTCCAGCTGCGCCGCCACGTCGCCGCGGTCCGCATGGCGTTGAAACCAGGCCAGGGTTTTGCGTCCCTGCGCGTCGATGCCAAAACGCGGATCGTCCTCGCGCTCCGCCTGTTCGGTGGCCGAAGCGATGCCCTGGCCCTTGGCGAACTGGGCACGGCGCTTGGCCTCTTCCTCGGCGAACACGGCCTTGGCTTCGGCCTCCACCTGATCGATGTGGGCCCGGGCCTTGTCCTCGCTCTTAATGGAAATTTCCCGCACCCTGGCCACTATCTTGCCCGTGTCCAGCATCAGGCTGGCGGGGGCATCGAGCACCTTCTGCACCATGTCCGCTGCCAACTTGTTGCCCTTTTCCGCTGCCGCGTGCAGCCAGCGGCTGCCCTGGATGTTGCTGGGAGCCACCCCGGCGCCGGCCAGATACATCAAGCCCAGGCGCAACTGGGCCTGGACTTGCTCGTTTTCCGCCGCCTTTTCGTACCAGGCCGCGGCCTTGGTTTCATCCTTGGGCGTGCTCCAGCCGATCTCGTACATGTATCCCAATTGATACTCGGCATCCACATCCCCCTGACTGGCTTTTTGCTCATACCAGTCAAAGGCGACGGACTCCTTGCCGGACTCGGCGATGGTGGACTTCTGCAATTTCTGCAGGCGTTTCTGCGCCCCCACATGGCCGCCTTTCGCCGCTTTTTTATACCAGGCGACGGCCATATCGAGGTTCTTAGTCACCCCCAATCCAACCTCGTGCATGATGCCCAGGCGGTACTGCGCTTCCACTTCCCCCTTCTCGGCCCAGGGCACCAGCCACTTGGCCGCACTTTCGTACTCCTCGAAGTCGAAGGCTTCAATTGCCTTCTGCAGGGTTTCCGCCGGTACAGGCGGACAGATGGCCAGCATCAGGGCGCCAATAGTCAGGAGCCGTGCCAGACCTGTCCGAATACAACCTCCGGTCATATGTTAACCTCTTGTCGTTTTTACTAATTTCGCATTACCCGCGGCGCGTGATCCGGCCTGTACAGGCCATATTGTCGTCTACCGGATAATCACACTCTATTATGGCAATTTTTTGTTCTATAATTCAAAATCCTTGAGTTGCCGTAAAGTGGAAGTCCTGCATGATGCCTTGCCTCACCGCCCCAGCCCGCCCCGTCTTTATCGCGTGCGGTATTATAATGGCCAGCTGGCTTATTTCCCCAGTGATATATGCGGCCGCGCCCCCGGCGGCGTCGACCAAACCCCAGATCCTGGACAAGAACCCTCCTTATTATAAATGGAGTAAGTTGATGATCGCCGCCTGGCTGGGTTTCGGCGCCGAGGTCGACGAACTGCTGGCCAAGGGGGCCAACGCCAATGACAAGGACGAGGACGGACGCACCGCCCTGATCTATGCCGCCTGGAAGGGCAGCAATCCGATCGTCCGCGCCCTGCTCAAAGCCGGCACCCAGGTCAACGCCAAGGACAAGGACGGGCGCAGTGCCCTGTCCTTCGCCGCCCAGTACGGCTTCACCAGCACGGTGGAAATCCTGCTGAAAAACAAAGCGGATCCCAACCTGGCGGATCTGCGCGGCTACACTCCCCTGCTCTGGGCCAGCCAGGAAAACCGCAGCGAAACCGTCGCCTTCCTGGCGGGTGCCGGTATTGACATAAACCAGCAGGACAACCGCAAGCAGACGGCGCTGATCCTGGCGGCGCGCGAGGGCCATGCGCCGACGGTGCGCGCCTTGCTGGCCGCCAACGCCATCGTCGACCTGCAGGATCAGTTTGGCGCCAGTGCCCTGTGGCACGCCGCTGCCGTTGGCGAAGACCCCACGGTACGTCAGCTGATCGGTGCCAAGGCCGATGTGGAATTACAGGATAATCGCGGGCAAACACCGCTGATGGCCGCGGTCAGTGGCGACCACCAGCAGGTGGTCGATACCCTGATCGCGGCCGGCGCCAAGATCGATGCCCGCTCCGAGCAGAAGAATACCGCCCTGCATGTGGCCGCCGCCCGCGGCCATACCCGGCTGGTAAAAATCCTGCTCGACGCCAAGGCGGCGGTGGACGCGCAAAACACCCTGGGTTTGACGCCGCTAATGGAAGCGGCGGAGAAAAACCGTCTGGATATCGTCAAACTGCTGCTCGACAAGGGCGCCAATACGTCGCTGAAGGATGTACACGGCGACACCGCTTACCAGATCGCTCTGTACAACGACTACAAGGCCGCGGCGGACCAGCTCAAGCTGTCGACGGCGGTGCAAAAATTGCTGAAATAAAAAAGCGGGGTGCATCGCCCCCCGCAAGAGATCGCCCCCGCCGACGACAACCGGATATCGGCGGGAACATGCCACCGGTCACGCTACATTGCGCTTGCTCAGGAAGGGCGAGTACTTGGTATCCGTGCCCTTGATGTGTTTCTCCAGCCAGTTCTTCAGAAAATTCATTGCATCACCCGCCGCCTGCGCGTTCCCGCCGCGGATTTTCGCCTGCAAATCTCTGGCGTCGGCCAGCAGTCGGCCATGGATTTCCTGATGCGTGGTCAGTTCCGGATAGGCCGCCTGCTTCATCACTTGTTCCTCGATGGAAAAATGCATGGACGTATAGTCCAGCACTTCATCGAACAGTTTGGTCAGCACCGGAGTCTTTTCCTGACGTTGCACGGCGTCGTGAAACCGGTTGATGATCTGGAACAGAATTTTATGCTGCCCATCCAGTAGTTCATCGTTCACCGCAAATGAATTGTCCCAGGTGATAAAGCCCATAACGCCTCCAATTGAAAAAATATCGTGTTTCCCCCTTATCGTCGGCGGGCGGTTCTTCTTTATCGATCGATAGAGCGGCCACCGTGGCCGGCGAAAAAGTGAGGCGCAAAAGGCGCAGAGCAAGCGAATGCCGGACGCAACCGGCACAGGGCGATAAAAAGAACAAATTAACCAGTGATTTTGCACCCGCGTAATGTCGGTGAAAAAAAGTAAATGACAACCATGACGCAGACGCGCTGTGACACAGGTCGCAGGCACTCACTTTATGAACCAGGCTGAAGCGGCGCCGCGGCTCCGGATTTGCCGCGGACAATAACCCACCCCGCCGAAATCTCCCCGCGTCAACAACGAGTTAACGAATAAGGAAAAGTGGGTGAGAATACCGGAAAAAAAACCGTGGGCGTTATTATCTTTATCTCTAAGCTTGCCGCGTTTTTGGTATTAACCCACGCCCGGTTTTCTCGCCTTGCCGTTGAGCTGTTCTATATATAAGGGGGAATCGGCGACACTCGCCGCATCCGGATTCACGGCGACCGGCTCCGGCGATGCCGCCCGGATTTGCAACGCTTGCTTGAGCAGCAGATTGTCCTGCTGCACCTTTTGCAGGCGACGCCGCAAGGCAATGACCTCTTTCTCCAGAACCCGCAGCCGCTCTGCCTGGACTTCGCTCATGTCCTGGTATTTCTTGCGCCAGCGATAAAACGTTTGCTCGGAAATACCATATTTACGAACCACGTCCCGAATGGAAGCAGCACCACGGCCCTCGTGTAAAATGGCCATGATTTGTTCAACGCTGAATTGCCTGGTCATGGGTGGAAGTGATTTGCGTTTTGATTAAATGTTGATTCAGCAACAATTTTTAACACGTTGGTAAATAAAGAAAAAATTATATCCCACTCCGACCGGGAGCGAGCTCTGAATTTATTACCCTGAAAGGAGTACTCCTGATACTTCGCGCTGTTGATAGTCACCGCCACTGCCAACCCGCATCGTTCCTATAGATTTATTTTGAAAGATGCCTATCCGTGGTAACATAGCGCCCGCAATGAAATTGCATTTCCGGCGACATCTGCCAACAATCCAGCCGCGCATACTCACAATACTTCACGGGAGAGCATGACCATGATCAATACCCAACGCCTAAAATTCCCGGCCGTATCTTTCGCCGTCCTGGCCCTCGCGATCGCGGGCTGCGGCAAAGGCAACGAACCCGCCGTCACCGAAAAACCGGCGGAACCCGTCGCGACCGCGCCGCAACAAAGCGCCGCGCCGGTCATGACGCCGGATCTGGTCAGTTTCAACGCCCCGGCCCTGTATCCTGAAGGTGTGGAATATGACGCCAAAGGTCAGCGTTTCCTGGTCACTTCCCTGCATGCAGGCACGGTGGGTGCGGTCAAGGACGATGGCAGCTACAGCATCGTCTTTCAGGACCCCGCTATGGTATCGGCCGTCGGCCTGCGGGTGGATGCGGCGCGGGACCGGGTGCTGGTGTGCAATTCCGATCCCGGAGTCAGCGTGCACACGAAGAAGGAAACCCAGGGCAAACTGGCTGGCGTGGCCGCTTTTCAGTTATCGACCGGGGCGCTGATCAAGTATGTGGATCTGGGCGCGCTGGCGCCGGCGGGTGGGCATTTCTGCAACGATATCATTATCGGCGCGGACGGCAATGCCTACGTCAGCGACAGTTTCTCCCCCATCCTCTACAAGATCGATCCGGCATACAATGCCAGCATTCTACTGAACAACGACCGATTCAAGGGTGACGGCTTCAATCTCAACGGCCTGGTGATTAAGGACGATTTCCTGATCGTGACCAAATACAACGATGGGTTGTTGTTCAAGATCCCCCTGGCCGATCCGGGCAAGTTCAGCGAAATCAAGCTTGATATGCCCCTGATCGGCGCCGACGGCCTGCTGTGGAACAGCGACGGTTCCCTGGTGGTCATCGCCAATCTGCAGACCAATAAAGTCTTCAAGCTGACCAGCGCCGACAACTGGAGCAGCGCGACGATCGCCGCCAGTACCGACACCGGCCCGGTGTTCCCAACCACCGGCGTGGCCCGCGACGGCGCCACCTATGTGCTGCACGCCATGCTGCAGGTGCTGTTCAACCCGGAAACCAAACAGCACGTGGAAAAATTCGATATTCGCAAGTACGTGCTTTGATTCCATTCCCGGGAGCGGCCTCGCCGCTCCCGGCTGTTCCCGCCCGCGCAGCACGACTCCGCACCCGGGCGTGACACCTGCAAAAGTCAGGCAGCCAGCTGGCGCGTATTGTGCGTGTATCGCACCAGCACTCGCCGGCATCCCTGCACGAAATCCATTACTTCCTTCGGCCGCTGCCTGCTGAATCCCAGTTTACTGAAGGCCGGCATCACGGCCAGATCCTGCGGCAGACTGCCGACGTCCGTCGGTGGCATATCGCGCAACACATCCTTGCCGATATAGCTGAATACGCGCGCCAGCGCCAGCACGTCGTGATAGTCCGCGGCGGCGACGGATGAATCCGACCAGTCGTCGACCCAGTCCGCCAGCGCAACATAGGCGCGCGGAAAATTCCAGTAGTGCAGTAGCAGCTTGCTGACTGGCCGATGCAGATGCAGCAATTCCTCGTTGAGCTGCGCGTCATCGATAGTCGCCAGACGCTGGTAGGCGTATTGATAAATGATAACCATGCCGATGTTGAGAAACAGCGCATAGTTCATCGCCACCTCGCCATCCAGGTCGGCGGTGCGTGCCGCCAGATTCCGGCTGATGATCGCCATTTCGAGACTTTGTTGCCAGACCTTGTCGATTTTGCCGGCCACCGCGCGGTCGTGGATGGTGCACAGGGTCTTGCTCGCCAGATTAACCACCGCGCCGATTTCATGCGGTGAGCCAATATTGCGCAGCGCACCGCGCAGGGAATCGGCCTGGCGGCTGGCGGTGTAAAGCGGACCGTTGCCCAGGCGCATCACATTGGCCGCGATCGACGGGTTCGCCATCAACAGCGAGGCGACGCTGTCCAGCGATTTATCGTTATACAAGATGCTTCCCAGGCCCTTGATCAAGCCACCGGTCTGCGGCAGATTCAGGTTATCGTCCATGATATCCTGGAAAATCTCGTTGAAGAGCGGGTGCTCAAAGCAGCTTTTTTCGATTAAGTGCTCTTCGATTTCTTCGCCGGCGCGGTTGAGGCGCGCCAGAATACCGTTGATAATCCCGTTGTCGATGAAGAAATAGGAAACTTCAGAAAGACTGGTAACTTCGTACTTGTGCGGCAGCAGATGGGAAATCGGCGTTTTCTGCAGCCCATCGTCGGTATCGATAATTTTTTCCCGCTCGTCCGCCGCTCGCAGCTTGACCTTGCCTTTCACCAGGAACAGAGAATGGGGAGTGGTATCATTGATCGCCACCAGTTGTTTGCCCGGCTCGGCCTCCTCGATCAGCGTGTTGCTCGCCAGCATTATCAATTCATGCACCGACAGGCGGTCGAAGGGATGATAATTAATCAGGGTTTTAGGAGTGAGGTATCTGGCCTGCATGTGCGTATCCGTCGGTTGAAAGTGTTAACTACTTCACTATATCGCCCCTATACCCGAGCATTACAGTCAACAAAGATGAATTTACCTTTTTAAACAGGCCTGCAAACCGCTGCGACAAAGACAAAAATTCGTGTCTTTCCGGGGCTACACTTGCTCAACCCAGCCCGCGCCCGCAGGCTGTTACAAATTGTTACCATTGCCGGAGACCCTCTGCCGGCGCAACACCCGAAGTCAAACGATTGTTTCGTCGTTCACCCACATGTTATGGTTTCAACATAGTCAGCGAGAGAGGAATTGCGCCAGATGAGGGCACAAGCAACGCGGCGTGCATGCTTCCCGGGATGGTGGCTGGCCCTGCTGTTGACGATCAGCGTCACCGCGCAGGCAACAGACTGGGTGACGGAACGGCGCAAACCGCAATTCGAAACCGAAACCGGCTACGCCGTTTTTCCCTTTCCCTATTCGCTGCCTGGCATAGGTTCCGGCCTCACCGCCGTCGGTGGCGTGAGCAACGCCTTCAACAGCTACACCGATATCTACGCCGTACTGCTGGGTGGGGACATCCAGGGTGCCGCCCTGGGCGTCAGTGAAATCCACGCGGTGCCGCAGCACCTGTTCTTCGATGTGGGCTACTCCGATATCAGCAAAGGCGTGTTTCGCAGTTACAACGAACGCGGCATGGATTCGGACCCGAAGCACTTCACCGACATCGAGGTCTCCAGCGTCCGCGCCTATGGCGGCCGCATGACCGGCAGCTTTCTGCAGCGGCGGCTGGAATTGTACGCCGCCCGCTACCTGTTCGGCGTCACCGTGGAAAGCATCCGTGACAAGGATGGCAATATCATCCTTAAGGCGGAAGACGGATTCAAACTGCGCGGCGGGCAGAATATCTTCGGCGGCCGCGTCGACCTGACCGACGACTTTTCCGATCCCCGGCGCGGCCTGCGCGTGGATACCAGTGGCTGGCATGCGCCCAAACGGGGCAACGGTCCGGAATACACCCTGGTGGACATCAATACCACGGCGTATCTCCCGATGGGCAAGCGCAGTACCCTGGCGCTGAACTACCTCAAATCCGACGCTTATGTACAACGTGAGGGTTTGACCGACCGGGCAGCGGTAGCCGGCGAGCTGGGATTCGATTGCGCCGCCATCGCCGACGCCGGCGATCGGCAGAATTGCGAGGAATACATCGACAACGTGGTCGCCGCCAACCGCCACGGCAGCGCCAGCAACCTGGGCGGCGCCAACCGCCTGCGCGCTTTCGCCGAGGGGCGTTTCCATGGCGCACACACCCGCTTCATCGGCGGCGAATTCCGCTGGAACCTGACCGACGAATTCACGCCCTTCGATATCGTGATCGTCAAGGACGTGCGCACCACCGTGCAACTGGCGTTTTTCCTCGAGGCCGGCACCACCGCCGACCGCAATGATCAGTTGTGGGACGACATGCGCCTGTCCGGCGGCGTCGGTGCCCGCGTCATCACCGCCTCCGGCGTGGTCTTCCGCGGCGATGTCGCCGGCGGCCGCGAAGGCGTTGCCACTTCGGTCTGGTTCGACTACCCCTGGGAGTTCTGACCCGCGCCTGCCGGGCGGTTATTTGCCGGAGGCGGCGGGCAGCAGGGCCGGCAGCGGGTCGGCGGCGACGGTTTTGCGCAGACGCCTGCGCAACAGGCTCAGCAACGGTCGTTCCAGACTGTAGTAAATGACAATACCCAAGCCCACCGCCAGCGCCATGTTGATGCCTATGGCCAGCGCGATATCCGTATAGTTTGCCGATGTCAGCCCCAGATCTTGAACAAGCTGCCGGGCAGCTCTGGATGTCGCCAGATGAAACAGATAGATGGAATATGACGCGTCGCCCAGCAGTTGCAGCGGGAAACTGCGCACGCCGCGAAACAGTTGAATGCTCAACCAGACAATGAGGGCGGCGGCGCTACCCAGCACCACCTTGTCGTTGGCGGCGGAACCCGTGACCAGTAGCAGACAGCCAAGCACGCCCAGGAACAGCAGGGTCAGGCGGCTGAAACGCAGATGTTCGCTGCGACTGTGGATTTCGTACACCACCATGCCGAAAATGAATTCAAGCAGAATGGGCGAGGTGTAAAAGCGACCGGCATCGCCGCTGAAGTGCAGCAGCTTGCCCGCGACAACGGCGCCCGCCAGCACCGCCGACACCAGCACCACGCGATATTGTCCACTCAGCATGCCGATGCCGAACAACAAGTAGAAAACCACCTCGTAGTTCAAGGTCCAGCCCTGGATCAGCACCGGAAACATCTCACCCATCTCCTCCTCGTCGAGGCTGGGGTGAGGAATAAAGGCGAAATCCTTGAAAATGGACGCCAGGTCAGGGGTGATGCCGGCAGCCAGCGCCGCCAGGGAATCGGCGCCGGCGATCCAGTGGCTGAAATAAGGCCAGGCGGCCCAGAGCAGCGCGATCCAGTACAGCGGCACCACGCGGACAAAACGCTTGCCGAGAAACTCACCGGCGGCGCGCCAGGGCGACACTTCATGGGTGCAATGCCGGGTGGTGTACATCATGATAAAGCCGCTGATCACGAAGAAAATATCCACGCCGCGCGAACCGATGCGGGTCCAGTCGGGTACCTCGCCGAAATAGGAACGGGCATGGAAAAACACCACCATCAGCGCCGCGATGCCGCGCAGATACTGCAGACCTTCAATGGTGCGTTGCTGCTGCGTGACGTGTTTGCTCATAGCCTGGCGGCAACTCAAAAAGTGTAAGACAGGCGCAGGTTACTGTAATTTTCCTTATAGGTGTAACCAGGTATCGCGTTGGAGGCTGAGTTGTTTATTTCGCCGTTCAACTCCACGCGTAAACGTTTGAACAGATTGATGCCGGCTGTACCACCGGCGTGAACGATGTCGTCGCTCAGATCATAACGCTTGCGGATATAGGACTGCTGCCCCCAGGCAAAGTCGGAATAAAAATATAAAGGACCTTTTTCGTAGGCCATCAGCAACAAGAGCTTATGCGCCTGGTAATTCTGCACGTCGAAATAACCCGCGGTGGAAGGCTGATTGAAACTCACGCTGCGATAACCATAGCCCAGACTGAAGCGCGGGCCGCTGCTGTTGATGGCCCACAACGCCGAACCCTCGAAATCGCGGGCATAGTTGTGCCCACCATCCACGCCGGTCGAGACTATTTCAACGCCGTCGACTTTCTTTTCCACCACCTCATGACCGGCGCTTTCATAGTCCGTCCCGCGATAGATACCCTTGGCGGTGACGTTCTGCGACAACGGCCAGGAATAAACCAGCTGTAACTGGCGCATAGTCACATTGTTGCGTATCAGGATCGCGGTGGCAGTACCCACGTCCTGGAGCAACCCCGCCTGGAATTCGCCGTTGCCCAGCTGCTGGGTCAGCCAGATTTCGCCCAGGGCATGGGAAACCGAGCGCTGCGGCGTAGTCAGGCTGCCGCCTGATTGGGTCTCCTGGAAGACCTTACCGGAGGTCAGAGTCACTTTGCCGGCGGTCAGCGACAAGCGCAGCGCATCCGTCAGATTGCGGCCCGCCCACAGGCGATAACTGTCCGCGTCGGTGGCCAACCCACCGATGCTGGCGTGACGCGTGCGATCGGTGAAGGAAAAATCCCAATCGATGACGTTCACACTCAGGGTAAAGTTTCGCTCGCCGATGCTGTCGCCATCATTGTCGGTAAAGCTGCTGGTCTGCAACTCCGCCACCGGCCGGGTTATGCTTTGAATGTAACCGGTCAGTTCCGCCAGGTCGGCCTGCTGCCACTCGTCTTCGGCGTGCAGCAACTTGAAGTGCTGCAGCGCTTCCTGTTTGCGCCCAACGGCCAGCAGGCTGTAGATCAGGCCCAGACGGGCGTCAAAATCGTCGCGCTGCGCCAGGATGTTGCGGTACACCTGCATGGATTCATTGAACGACTTACGCCAGCGCAGCACATTGCCCTTGACCAGCAGGGCGCGCTCGTTCTTGCGATCGTGACGCAGAATACGGTCGATCTCGTCCACCGCCGCGTCATACTCGCCATCGGCGGCCAGCAGCCGGGCCAGGGCCACTTCCGCCACCGTGCCCTTGTGCGGTTCCTCGACCAGCCGCCGCAGCAGTTCCTTGGTTTCGCGTCGCCGGCCGGCGGCCAGCAGGCGTTTGGAAATGGCGAAGCGTTCGGCGTAGGTGAAGATCCCGTCATCCAGCTCCAGGGCGCGCAGATAAAGATCGGCGGCCGTGTCCAGCTGCTGCTGCATAAAGAAATTGTCCGCCATCTCCTTTTCATCGCGCGCCATGCGCGCGCGGGTGGCGGCGGAAACGGCACTGGACGGCGCCGCATCGGCCGCCACGGCGGTGACCGCCGGCAGGCACAACGCCTGCGCCACAATCAGGGCAAGGCCGCGAAAAACCACCCGGTGCGGGTGCAAGTACGACGTATTCGCGGGCATAGCTGGACGCAGCGAACCTCTATGTCTCGCTGGCCAGCGGGCGGAAGAACAGGCGCAGCATATTGGTAAAAGCCAGTATCGACGCCAGTGTTGCCATTGACATCAGCAGTGGCGTGACATGGAAAATATTGACCCGAAACGCGGTCGCCACGATATGGGTGTGCAGTTCACGGGCCATCGGCGCATCGGGCACCGCCGCGGAAAACTGGGTAAACACCAGCCCGGCCAGCACGCCGATCAGCCACATGCCACCGACGATCGCCGCCGACATCGTCAGCTGACGCAGCACCTGGCGCCAGCGCGCCAGGCTACTGCGGCCGCGCAGCGTCAGCACCAGCTCATTCACCGGCATCAACAAAGCGCTGATCAGATAAAACACGCCGCCAATTCCCGTACCTGGTAATCCTGCCGTCATTTCAAGCTTCCTTCTTTCCGGTTTTTATCAGTGACCTTTCTCGTAAACAAGCAAGGGGCGCCCTACCACCCACTCATCCCATACCGCGCGCAACAGGAAATAGGCATTCACCGTGCGCAACACGAAAAACGATGGCAGGCTGGCCAACACCCGCAGAATATCGCGCCGGCCGTGGGGAGTGAAAAATATTGGGATCGCGATCGCCGGCAAGTCGATCAGATAGGCCAGCAGGAACAGCGGCTGGCGGAAAAACAGCGCCAGCGCCGGCACCACCAGCAGATAGACCAGCGCGGCAATTACCGCGTCCCACAGCGCCACCGCAACGATTTCCCGCAGAAAGGGAATGCGCAGGTTGGCGCGCCAATGCAGCGCGACATTCTGCACGAAGCCATGGGACCAGCGCCGCAGCTGCTTTTTCATGAAGCCGAAGGTGCGTGGCTCGATCGGGTAGCAGACCGCCTCGGGGATGAAACGCACCTCGTGCCCCTGCTGGTAAAACGTCCAGGTCAGGTCCATGTCCTCGGCCATGGTGCGCGTCGACCAGCCACCCACGGAACGCAACACGTCGGTGCGGTAAACGGAAAAACAGCCAGAAGAAATCAGCGGTTTGCGATAGTATTCCTGAATGGGTTTGTACCAGCTGAACGCCAGCAGATACTCGATATAGCGGCCGCGTTCCCAGATCGTTTCCACATGCCGGGGGATGACGAAACCGCAGGCTGCCACCACGCTGTCGCGGTCCAGCGCCTGCAGCAGTTTTTCGATGGCATCGGGCGCCAGCACCGTGTCGGCGTCTATCGCCATCACCAGTTCGGTAGTCACGCGGGCGAGCGCGAAATTCTGCGCGCCGGCTTTGGAACCGGTATTCGCCGGCGGACAAATCACCGTGACGCCGCAGGCGCGGGCGCGGGCCGCGGTGTCATCGCTGGAGCAATCATCGATGACGATAATTTCCTCGGGAAGCAGCGTTTGCTGCTGAATACTGCGTATGGTATCCGCGATACTGTCGGCTTCATTGTAGGCGGGGATGATCACTGTCAGAGCATTGCGCATAACAAACAGACCTTTTGGCCAGCGGCTAGTATACCGCCGGCGAGAATGACAGAATATGCTGATATTCTTGTGGAATCCTTAAAACCGTGACATCCAGGCGAACGTATTAATTCCTCAAAAGCGCAGTAACAACCCGACATGGCGGAAAACACCCAGCGTTCAGCGGACCATCCACGATTAAATAGATGGGCGACAGCGTGGACGACAGGCTGTCTTAGCATTTTTTAAGATCCGCGACATGGAGAACACCGGACGGGTATCCCCGCCCGGCGTCAAGCTCATTTACCAACCGTCACTTCCACGGTGACGTTGTCCAGCGTACCAATCCAGGCGCCGCTGCCGTCGACGGGCAGGCCGAGAATGGAACCCGTGGCGCTGGAACTGCGCGCCTGGCCGGCACCGGCGAAACGCACCATATAACCGTCGTAGGCGTAGCCCCAGGAACCCTTGTTGATCCAGCCACTGGCGGGTTCATTGGTGTTGACCTCGAACTTTACATAACCACAACCGGCCGTATTGGAAACCGTACAGGTATCCAGCTCCACCGCCATGCTGGATACGCCTTTGACGGTAACCGCCGACAGCGGGATCTGGTCGCGCCAGAACGCATAACCGTTGGCCGGGGTATAAACGGCATAGAACAGATAGGCCACGCGACTGGCGCCATTGCCATCCACGCCGACGGAGCCCGTCACCCAGCCCTGATCACTGCTTGAATAAGGCAATTGAGCGAATTCCCCGTTCATCTTGAACACATTGGTTTGCGCTGCGTGTGCCGGCACCAAAGCCAGAGACAACACGCTGCCCAACAGCATTGCAGACACTTTTTTCATGTTTCCGTACCCTCTAGTTAATGGAACAACCGGGGGAGGAGTATAGGTGAGACGGCAAAAGAAAAGGAACACTTGCCAGCGAAACTTGGCGACGTGGGCAGAAGTGTAAGCGTGCGCTAAGAAAACTGGTGAAACAATGCACAGACGTAGACAGCGATCAAATCGTGATCTTCGGCCGCTTTCAGGTTCGCTTAAAACAACCGTGTAAAATCGCCAGCTTACACCGTCATATTCAGGGCGGCACTAAAGGCGTTAGTCCCCAGGGAGTCCGCTGCATGCGCACACTAAGCATAGTCGTACTCATGATTCTGGCAGCGGCCTGCACCCCGCTTAAACCCATGGCGCTGAGCGACGACAACGAAAAGCTGCGGACCGACACCGATTCCCTGGTGTTATTTACCTTGAAAACGGCCAACGACTATCAGCGCCTGTTTCAACCCCGCCTGCGCACCCTCTCGCTCAGCCTCAGGCAAAACGGCGACCGCGCCGGCGCGCCCCTGGTGTTCAGCACCGGCAGTCCGCATCGCGAGGAACTGGACGGAACCTTGAATTATCTGATCAGTCTGCGCTTGCCGCCGGGCAACTACCGGCTGGAAACCGCCGCCGGCACCAGCACCGACGATGTTTTTGTCGCTGCTTTCAGCATTCCCCTGCATCGTGATTTCGCGGTCCCCATGAACAGGATAATTTACCTGGGACATATCGCCGCGACCAATCGCGAACGCACCACCATAGACCAGACGCCCGCCGGCGCTGCCCTGCCCGCCGCCGAACAACAGGCTGCCGGCTTCGCCGACGGCACTTTCGAGATCACCATCAGCGATCGCTACCGGCCGGACCTGGCGGAATTCAGCACGCGTTTTCCGGCGCTGGTCGGCCAGGTGGTTGTCAATCTTGCCGACGCGCTGCGCGCTGAGGTCAACGACGGGAAAAACGCGGCGCTGCGCCACTGAGCCGCGTCGCGGCATCACTGTTTCAGCCGATAACCGGTTTTGAACATCCACCAGACGAGAATCAGGCAGGCGAGCATAAATACTAGAATGATGGCAAGACTCAGGGCAACGCTGACGTCCGCCACCTCGAAAAAACTCCAGCGAAATCCGCTGATCAGATAGACCACGGGATTGAACAGCGTCACCACCTGCCAGGCGGGCGGCAGCATGTTTACCGAGTAGAAACTGCCGCCGAGAAACACCAGCGGGGTGATCACCAGCATGGGAATGAGCTGCAGCTTCTCGAAATCCTGCGCCCACAAACCGATGATAAAACCGAACAGACTGAAGGATACGCAGGTCAACAGCAGAAACAGGATCATCCACCCGGGATGGGCGATGTGCAGCGGCACGAAAAATCCGGCGGTGGCGAGAATGATCAGGCCGATGATTACCGACTTGGTCGCCGCCGCGCCGACATAGCCGATGATGATTTCCGGCACCGAAATCGGCGCCGACAGAATTTCATAAATCGTGCCGGTGAATTTGGGAAAGAAAATACCGAAGGAGGCATTGGCAATGCTCTGGGTGAGCAGCGCCAGCATCATCAGGCCGGGTACGATGAAACTTCCATAGTCCACGCCTTCCACGTTGTCGATACGGCCGCCAATGGCCGAACCGAAAACCACGAAGTAGAGCACGGTGGAGAGCACCGGCGAGGCGAAACTCTGCATGCTGGTCTCCCAGGCGCGCAGCATTTCGTACTTGTAGATGACCCGTATGGCGTAGATATTCATTTGCCCGCCTTTACCAGATTGACGAAGATTTCCTCCAGCGACGTCTTTTTCGTCTGCAGGTCCTTGATCGACACGCCGGCGGCACGCACCGCCTGCAGCAGTTCGTCGATGCCGGTATCGGCGCGTGATGGATCGTAATTAAAGATCAGGCGCGTACCGTCCGCCGCCAGCTCCAGGTTCCAGCCGGCCAGCGCCGGCGGCAACGCCGCCAGCGGTTTATCCATCTCGATGATCAGGTGGCGCTTACCCAGTTTGTGCATCAGCGCCTGCTTGTCGTCCACCACCAGCAATTCGCCGTTATTAATCACCCCCACCCGGTCGGCGATGGCTTCGGCTTCCTCGATATAGTGGGTGGTGAGGATGATGGTNNCGGCGCTTCATGCCGCCGGACAGAAACATCAGCAGGCTGTTTTTTTTGTCACTCAGTGCCAGGTCGTGCAGCAGCTTGTCGAGGTAACGGGCATCGGGTTTTTTGCCGAACAAACCACGGCTCAGACACAGGGTATGCCATACCGTCTCGAACGCGCCCAGGGTCAGTTCCTGCGGCACCAGCCCGATC
>DKAS01000180.1 GCA_002448875.1 Proteobacteria bacterium UBA6920
GTAGGTGTTGCGCAGAACCTTGTTCACCGCCAGGGTGGAACCGAAGCTGCGACTGATTGTGGGTTGTGATTGGTACATGGTACTCCTCATGATTTTTCAACAGGGGAAACTGAACGTCTGACCTGCAGCATACTAAAAAAGTTTCTTATAGCCTAGTCGAGTCAAGTTTATGGCGAAATATTGTTATAGGGTTCCGGGGGCAGGAATTCAAGGGTCGATTGCTGGCGTCCCGCGGGCAATTACGGTATCCTGCCTCCCCTTTCCTGTGGGGTTACACCCCTGTGTGATCAAGGGTTTTACGGAGAGCTGGCTGAGCGGTCGAANNCGAATCCCTCGCTCTCCGCCAAATAATGCAAAGGGGGGCTTGTCCCCCCTTTGCATTATTTGGTTCATAGGTGGATTTGAACCCCCGGAATCTTATGGCGGTTCGACAATTCGGCAGGATTGCCGAATTGGCCGCGCGCAGCGCGCCCGCAGGGCGAGGGTCCCGGGAGGGACCCGAGGCCATCCCTCGCTCTCCGCCAAATAATGCAAAGGGGGGCTTGTCCCCCCTTTGCATTATTTGGTTCATAGGTGGATTTGAACCCCCGGAATTGTCGGGCGAGGGTCCCGGGAGGGCCCCGAGGCCATCCCGCGCTCGTGTGAGGTCCCCCCCCTCTAATCACAATCTTTCCCACCACCCCCGGCCGGGGTATTGCCGCTGTCGTTATTCCATTCCAGTGATTTCATTTGCACGCTGGGCAATTTGCCGCTGGCCTTTACGGTGATTGTGTCCAGGTCCTGGTCTGCATATTTCACCTTGCGAAACCGCGTTTCGTAGGTTCCGGCGGGCAGACTGAGATGGTAGCGTCCCTTGCCGTCACTGAGCAGGCTTTTCACCAGGGCGCGGCTGCCGGTATCGATAAACAGGATTTCCACGCCGCCCAGGGGCTTGCCTTCGTCGTCGCGGATGAATCCCTGCAGGGAATAGTCGCTACCGGCAAGGGCGGGAAACGGCGACCCGGACCACAGAAGCGTCAGCAGGAGCGGGGCGAGGGCAGGGAAGCAGTTTCTCAGCATGCCTTGCGATCCAGTGTCAATGCAGACGCGATCTGGTGAAATGCGTGTTCCGGTGCACGGCTGAATCCGGAGCGCCTCTTTGCCTGGAGCTTGCGCCCGGGTCAGGCGGTTTTGCGCGACTTCACGCCCTGGGTGGTTTTCAGAATGTTGATAAATTTCATTTCACCGTCGAGTTCCATGGCGGTCAGTGTCAGGTCCATATTCAGTTTCTGATCCTGGGCACGGATGGCGATACCTTGCAGGTCCACCAGTTTGCCCGTGTTCTTGCCTTTGATCGTTGGCGAAATGTTGTGCTTGTCATAATCCAGCTGCGCGGGATCGTCGAGAAATTCCTTGAAGTTGCGTCCCAGCGTGTCCGCGGCTTGCACGCCCAGCAGTTCTGTCGCCGCCTGGTTCAGGGATTCGATCTTACCGGTGGCGTCGGTGGTGATAATGCCCTCGCGAACATTGTCGAGAACCGCGCGTATGCGTTTTTCGCTGTTCTTGAGTTTGTCTTCAGCCAGCCGTCGTTCGGTGATGTCTTCCATGGAGCCGGCGATACGGTAGCCCTTGCCGCTTTCGTCACGCAGGGCCAATGCCCGGTTATGCACCCAGTGATAGCTGCCGTCCTGATGTTGCATGCGGTGCACGGTATCGAAATAATAGCTGTGGCCGTTGAGATGCTGGTTCAGCTTGGCCAGGGTGGATTCGGCATCGTCGACATGAATGCGTTTGAACCACTCATCAATTTTGTTGGCGATTTTGTGTTCTTCATAGCCCAGGATGTCCTTCCAGCGGGGTGAGAAGTACACCTGATTGGTTTCCAGATCCCAGTCCCAGATGCCGTCATTGGCGCCGCGCACCGCCAGGGCGTAGCGTTCCTTCTCCTTGAACAGTGCCTGTTCCGTGCGGCTGATTCTGCGGCTGACAATGTAACCGATGATCGCGCCGGCGATGATGGTCGACAGCCCGAGCAGCGACATGAACAGGACATTGGACAATTCCTGTTTGCGCGTATAGCGGTCAACCACCTGGTGATTCAGCACTTCCTGCAGGTCCTGCAGATCCTTGATCGTATCAATGACATCGTTCTGCACCGGGATGATGCGCTTGGTGAGCAGATCCCGCGTGAGTTCGCCGTCACCGCGGATGGCGGCGTCGATGAATTCATCGTGTAGTGGGCGCAGATCATGGGTGATTTCCGCCTGCCTGGTCAGCAACTGCTGTTCTTCATCCGTCAGTTTGAAATTCATCAGGCGGGTGCGTGCTTCGGCAAAGCGGGTGCCGATGCTGTTGAAGCGCATGATTTCCGCGTCCCTGGCGAAGGGGTCGACCAGATTGGCGATCAGGGTAAGGCTGATCAGGCGCTCGCGTACGCTCAGGCGCATTTCGTAGGCGAGGCGCGAAGCTTCATGGTGGGTATCGGTGAGATTTTTCAGCTCCGCGCCGACGCTGATGCTGTGGGCGAAACCGATGGCGGTGAGGGCGATGATGACCGCGCCCAGCATGGCAAAGCCGACATAAATGACGGATTTCGAATTTCTTAACCGCATTTTGTTTCCGCCGCGTACCACGTGAGTAGACTGTCCGATTGTTATACTTTGTCGTCCCTGGGCGGGGAATTATAAGCCCTTTACCCGGGTTTGAAAATTGTTGACCCGGGCAAAACAGGCGCCCATGTATCAATATAGTTAATGTGACATTAATGCGCGTGCGCTGGCGGCGGGTGGAAATAAGATTTAGTTATACCGATGTAGATGTAACCGTCTGTAAAAAAAGGCAATGCCGAGGCATTGCCGTGTAGGTGACTTGCTGGAGGAATCAGTGCTTGGTGATGGTGTCTTCCTGGCCGGCGCCCAGTTCAAAAATCGCCGGGGTGAAATCCCATGACGGTGGTGCGATAAACTTGTTCTTCAGGTAGTCCTTGTGCAGCATTGAGGTGGTATCTTCCTTCACTTCCATGAGCCTAAGTTCCGTACCTGGCGAATCTTTATCGTATTTGCTCATATCGTTATACCCCGCATTGGTCTGGTTCCAGTGTGAATCACTGGCAAAACTTGCTTTCCTGCCCCGTAGTGCCGTCATCAGGTATATCGTCCGCAGGCGCTGCCTGCTTGAAATAAATCTGCAAGATATTTGTTTACAGCGGTGACTGGCGCGCGCCGTCGGTGAGCGCTGAACGGGGGGATATTGCGGGATTTAAAGGGTGTTGTCGATGATGCTGCGGCGGCGGATCTTGCGCCCCTGGTAATTGCCGAGCAATTCATTGAGTAACTGGTTGACCTGGCGTTTTTCGTCAGGCTGCAGCATTTGTTCATTGGGATAGGGATAATCCGCCTCAAAGCGGGTGCAGGCCTGGTAACCGATCACCTCAGCCACATGCACATCATGATAAATACGAACCAGCAGCACCGGGTTGGTAAAAATCACAGCCTGATCGCTCAGCTGGGTGACGATGCGCACCACTGTGGTGAACTTGTGCCGTTCGGTAACCTGTATATCCATAACCGGACCGCAAGGGTGATGCAGACAAACACGGTTGATTCCGATGTCGTTGGCAATGGCAGGCGCCAGTTCCAGGAGCATGGTGAAGTTGCTCTCGTACAGTGGTGTCTGATTGAAGTAGTGCCGCGATTTCCGCATGGCCCTGTGTCTCTGCTCCGTATTACCAAGTGCCGGGTTTGATTCCGCCGCCTGCAGCCGTTGCCGGGAGGTTGCTCAACAGCATATGCCAGAATCGCTTGCCTATCAAACGCCGCGATATTTTTCGCTGGCATGGCGTTGCGGCGCGGGCGCCGGCATTACCGGGTATATCGGACCCCGCAGGGAAATAATTTAATGCATGTGCAATAAAATGTGCTTTCCTGTAATGCGGATTCTTGACGGCGCAGAAAAAATGTGATCCAGGCGGCATGCGGCGGAAAAATAGGCCGCGTGCTACGGAAATTTCCGGCGCGGTAGTTGCAGTGGCGTAACGATTGGTGACGTGGTTTATTGATTGGTCCAGCTGGTCATGCGCGCCCGCAGCCGGATCAGCGCCTGGCTCAACAGCTGGCTGGTGCGTGATTCGCTGACGCCCAGCACCGCGCCGATCTCGCGCAGATTGAGTTCTGAATCGTAATACAGATTGATGATCATGCGTTCCCGCTCCGGTAGGGCGGCGATGGCTCGTGACAGGCCTTTTCTGAAGTCCTCGTCCTGCAGTGTTTCCAGCGGGGTGGGTTCGGGTTTGGACGTGCCTTCCGAAAGCACTTCTTCGTCTATGCCGGCGTCGTCCAGATTCACCATGCGTGACATAGTCGCTTCACGCAGGATCTTGAAATATTCTTCGCGCGAAATCCCCATGGCCTTGATCACTTCCTCGTCGCGCGCGTCGCGACCGGTTTCGTTCTCGACCTTGCGCATGGCTTGCGTGACTTCGCGTACTTTGCGATGCACGGATTTGGGCGCCCAGTCGTTGCGGCGCAGTTCGTC
>DKAS01000252.1 GCA_002448875.1 Proteobacteria bacterium UBA6920
CCCAGCACCGCCTGTCTGCTGCAGGAGCGCCTGGGTCTGCACGGCTGCGCGGCGTTTGACGTACAGGCGGTGTGCACCGGTTTCATCTATGGCATGACGGTGGCCGACAAATTCATCAAGACCGGCGCCGCCAAACGCGCGCTGGTGGTGGGCGCGGAAACCCTGTCGCGCATCATCGACTGGAAAGATCGCAGCACCTGCGTGCTGTTCGGCGACGNNCCGCACCAGGCCAATATCCGCATTATCACCGCCACCGCCAAGAAACTGAAAATGAGCATGGACAGGGTGGTGGTGACCGTGGGCGAGCACGGCAATACTTCTGCGGCGTCGGTGCCGCTGGCGCTGGATGTTGCCATCCGCGAGGGACGCATCAAGCGCGGTGACGTGCTGCTGCTGGAGGCCTTTGGCGGCGGTTTCACCTGGGGCGCCATCCTTTTGCAGTATTGAAACGGCACTCGCATTTCGTTTTTGTCGCAACTAAGCAAACAGCAACGGGCAGAATTTTATGAGTACATCCAAATCGCTGGCATTCGTATTTCCCGGACAGGGTTCGCAGGCGCTGGGCATGCTCAAAGAGCTGGCGGCCGCACAGCCGCTGGTGACGCAAACTTATGCCGAGGCCTCCGCGGCCCTGGGCTACGATCTGTGGCAGGTGGTGCAGCAGGGTCCGGAGAGCGAGCTGAACCAGACCCATATCACCCAGCCGGCGATGCTGGCCGCCGGTGTGGCGGTATGGCGGGTGTGGCTGCAGGCCGGCGGCGCGACCCCGGCGCTGATGGCCGGGCACAGCCTGGGTGAATACAGCGCGCTGGTATGCGCCGGCGCCATGGCCTTCGCCGACGCCGTGCGTCTGGTGGCCGACCGTGGCCGTTTCATGCAGGAAGCGGTTCCCGCCGGCCAGGGCGCGATGGCCGCCATCCTCGGTCTGGAGGATGAACAGGTGCGCCAGGCTTGCGCGCAGGCCGCTCAGGGGCAGATCGTAGCCGCGGTCAATTTCAATTCCGTGGGCCAGGTGGTCATTGCGGGGGACAAGAGCGCGGTGGAACGCGCTATTGCCGCGGCCAATGAACTGGGCGCCAAACGCGCCGTACTGTTGCCGGTCAGTGTGCCTTCCCACTGTGCCCTGATGCAGCCGGCGGCGGAGCGGCTGCGTGCCCGTCTGGAACAGATACCGCTGCAGGCGCCGCAAATCGATGTGATCAACAACGCGGACGTGGCGGCGGCCCGGCAGCCGGCGGAAATTCGCGAAGCCCTGGTGCGCCAGCTGTACAGCCCGGTGCGCTGGGTGGAAACGGTGCAATCAATGGCGGGTCAGGGAATTAAAACCCTGGTAGAATGCGGTCCTGGCAAAGTACTTACGGGGCTGGCCAAGCGCATTACTAAGGAAATCGCCACGGAGACCGTGTTCGATCCCGCCAGCCTCGACAAAACACTGACAGTAACAGGAGGCGCATAATGGAGCTGCAAGGGGAAATCGCTCTGGTTACCGGAGCCAGCCGCGGCATAGGCCAGGCTTGCGCGATCAAACTGGGCTCCATGGGAGCCACCGTCATCGGCACCGCCACCTCGGAAAACGGCGCGGCCGCCATCAGCCAGTACCTGGCCGCCAATCAGGTCAAGGGTTGCGGCCTGATGCTCAACGTGGCCGACCAGGCCTCGATCGACAAAGTCATGGATAAGATCCAGACCGAATACGGCAATCCCTCCATTTTAGTGAACAACGCCGGCATCACCCGCGACAATCTGCTGATGCGCATGAGTGACGACGAATGGAATGACATCATCAACACCAATCTCAGCTCGGTTTTCCGCCTGTCCAAGGCCTGCCTGCGCGGCATGACCAAGGCACGCAAGGGGCGTATTATCAGCATCACTTCCGTGGTTGGGGTCTCCGGCAACGCTGGACAAACCAACTATGCGGCCGCCAAGGCCGGCATCATCGGTTTCAGCAAATCGCTGGCCCGGGAAGTGGCTTCGCGCAACATCACCGTAAATTCCGTGGCGCCCGGGTTTATCGACACCGATATGACCCGTTCTCTGCCTGAGGAGCACAAGAAAGCCTTGTTGCAAATGGTGCCCTTGAATCGCCTTGGCAATGCCGAGGAAATAGCCGCCACCGTGGCCTTTCTGGCCTCGCCGGGAGCAGCATACATTACCGGCCAGACCCTGAACGTCAATGGCGGAATGTATATGAATTAAACATTTAATAATTTGTTGTTATAGGGTTAGGAAAATTTAGTGGTTTAAACAAGCTGTTGACGGGATAAGCTGTTGAAAACAGTACCATCCTGGACGCTGCTCGGGCCGCTGATGGTCACCCAGGGCGCAGCCGCTCTTTCCGGCCGCGCTTAGTTGTGGCATCAGGCTTGAGATTTCAATAGAATACCGTCCGCAGCGTAACGCTGGTTATAAATTTGGGAGGAAATATACGCTATGAGCACAGTACAAGAGCGCGTTAAGAAGATAGTAGTCGAGCAGTTGGGCGTGAAAGAAGAGGACATCAGCGATTCCGCTTCCTTTGTCGACGATCTTGGCGCAGATTCCCTGGACACAGTGGAATTAGTCATGGCTCTGGAAGAGGAATTCGAAACGGAAATTCCCGATGAAGACGCGGAAAAAATTACTACGGTAAAGCAGGCGATTGACTATATCACTGCGCATACCAGTCATAACTAATATCGTATGACCAACCGCTGCCACCAGTTCGGTGGCGGCGTTTACCCGTCCTCAGTGTACCGTATCGCTAATATATAACAGGTGTTCTCTTGACTCGCAGACGTGTCGTTGTCACCGGCTTAGGCATGGTTTCCCCCGTAGGTTTGAACGTAAAGGATTCCTGGGCCAAGATACTTGAAGGCAAAGGCGGCATCGGCCCGCTGACGCATTTTGACGTCAGCGCGTTTCCGACACGTTTTGGCGGCTCGGTCTGGGGTTTTGACCCGGCGGTAGCGATACCGGCCAAAGAATTGAAGAAAATGGATGCTTTTATCCAGTATGGTCTGGTGGCATCCAAGGAAGCCATAGAAGATTCCGGTCTGGTGATCACCGAGGAAAACGCACCCATGGTGGGCGTGGCCCTGGGTTCCGGCATCGGTGGTCTGGGCAGCATCGAGAAAGGTTACGACAACTATCTCAAGGGCGGTCCACGCAAGGTTTCGCCGTTTTTCGTGCCCAGCACCATCATCAATATGATTTCAGGCAATCTGTCCATCATGTACGGCATGAAGGGTCCGAACCTGGCGACGGTATCGGCCTGCGCCACCGCCACCCATTCCATCGGCGAAGCCGCCCGTATCATCGAGTACGGCGATGCCGACGTGATGATCGCCGGCGGCGCCGAGATGGCCACCACCCCCTGTGGATTGGGCGGCTTCTGCGCGGCGCGTGCGCTGTCCAGTCGCAACGATGATCCCGCGACCGCCAGCCGTCCCTGGGATAAAGATCGGGACGGTTTCGTCCTCAGCGACGGCGCCGGCGTGCTGGTGCTGGAAGAATACGAATTCGCCAAAAAACGCGGCGCGCGCATTTACGCCGAAGTCAGTGGTTACGGCATGAGCGGCGACGCTTACCACATGACCTCGCCGTCCGAAGGCGGCGACGGCGCCCGCCGGTGCATGTTGAGCGCGCTGCGCAACGCTCATTTGAATCCGGAGCAGGTCAGTTATATCAATGCCCATGGCACCTCCACGCCAGCCGGGGATCTGGCGGAAACTTTTGCGATCAAGGGTGCGTTCGGTGACCACGCCTATAAGGTCGCCATCAGTTCCACCAAGTCCATGACCGGCCACCTGCTGGGAGCTGCCGGCGGCATCGAGGCCATTTTCAGCGCCCTGGCGATACGCGATCAGGTGGCGCCGCCCACCATCAATCTGTTCAACCAGGATCCGCAGTGTGATCTGGATTTCGTGCCGCATACGGCGCGGCAGATGAAGATCGATGTGGTGATGTCCAACTCCTTCGGATTCGGCGGCACCAATGCCACCCTGGTCTTTAACCGGATCTGAACTCCCGACGGCGTTAACCGGCAGAATCCGTCAACCGACCCGGCTGGTTCCCGGCGTCGATCTTACGCGTCTGCAGGCCCTGCACAGCGAGCGTTATCCCTATCTGCTGCAGAGCATCAGCCGCGGTACCGCCCAGGCACGCTACGACATACTCTGCGCCTTTCCCCAGGAAACCGTCTCACTGGCGTCCCTGGCCGAGGGCGCGCCGGATTTCCTCGGTATTCTCGATCGTTTTACCCGCGAACCTGATGTTCCTGCCGATGCGACGGCCGACCTGCCGTTCGTCGGCGGCTGGTTCGTCTATCTCGGTTATGAGATGGCGGCGCAGATCGAACCGGTACTGCGCCCGGCGCTGCGCCATGCACCGCCGCTGCCTGTGGCTTTCGCCAGCCACACGCCCGCGGCGCTGGTGCACGACCACCAGCAGCAATGCACCTACGTGGTCACCCAGCCAGGCTGGGAACACTTGACGGCGAAGATCCTGCACGATATCGAGGCCAGCCTGCGTTTGCGCGTCGCCGATATCGAACCACAGCCGGCCCGCGTGCTGGAGGAACCTGACGATCACTACTGCGACGCGGTAACGCGCATTCAGCGTTACATCCGCGAGGGCGACGTGTTTCAGGTCAATCTGTCCCGCGCCTGGTGGCTGGAATTCGCCGCCGACCTGCCGGCGCAGACGCTGTACCGTCGCCTGTGCCGGCACAATCCCGCGCCTTTTGCCGCCTGTGTCTACCACAATGACGTGGTGCTGATGAGTTCGTCGCCAGAGCGGCTGTTCAAACTGGAGAAGGATATCCTGCAGACGCGGCCGATCGCCGGTACCCGACCGCGCTACGCGCAGCACGACGAGGATCTGGCCAGTTCCCGCGATTTGCTCTCGCATCCCAAGGAACGGGCCGAACACATCATGCTGATCGATCTGGAACGCAACGACCTGGGCAGAATCTGCGTGCCGGGGTCGGTGCGAGTCAGCGAGCTGATGACTCTGGAAAGCTACGCCCATGTGCATCACATCGTCTCCAACGTGCAGGGCAGGGTGCCGCCGGCCACCAGCCCCGGCGAGATTATTCGCGCCCTGTTTCCCGGCGGCACCATCACCGGCTGTCCCAAGGTGCGCTGCATGCAGATCATCGCCGAACTGGAAGCGGCGCCGCGCGGCGCCTACACCGGCGCCGTCGGTTACATCAGTGCCAACGGCAATATGGACTTCAACATCCTGATTCGCACCCTGACCTTGCGCGGCCGGCAGGCGCATTTTCGCACCGGCGCCGGCATCGTCGCCGATTCCGATCCGCAGCGCGAATTACAGGAGACCCGGGCCAAGGCCCGGGGATTGCTTCTGGCTCTGGGCGTCACGCGGTGAACTCCCTGGTCAACGGCGAGGCTCGGGACAGTCTGCCGCTTGCCGATCGCGGGCTGAGCTATGGCGATGGCCTGTTCGAAACCGTGTTCATCAAAAACGGCCGGCCGCGTTTCTGGCCAAAGCATCTGCAGCGCCTGCAGAACGGATGTGCCGCACTGGGCATCGCGCCGCCAGCGGCCGTCACGCTGCGTCAGGAAATTGCTCAGTTATTCGCCGACGGCGGTGACGGCGTCTTGAAAATCATTGTCACCCGCGGCAGCGGTGGTCGCGGCTACTACAGTGACACCAGCCTGGCGCCGACCCGGATTCTCACCCGGCACACGCTGCCGGCCTATCCCACAGCTTACTGGCAGGACGGCATTGCCGCGCGCCTGTGTCAGACGTCCTTGAGTTGTCAACCGCGCCTGGCCGGCATCAAACACCTCAATCGTCTGGAGCAGGTCCTGGCACGGCGCGAATGGGCGGACGGGCCCTGGGTCGAGGGATTGATGCTGGACGCCGCGGGCCGGGTGATCGAGGGCATCATGAGCAATGTGTTTCTGGTGCAGGGTGAGCAGATCAGCACACCGAACTTGGATCGTTGCGGCGTGCAGGGTATTATGCGGGGACAGGTCCTGGAAATGTTGAGCGCCGCCGGCAGGCCGGTGCGGATACGCGCCGTGGCTCAAGAAGAACTGTGGACGGCCGACGAATTGTTCGTTACCAACAGTCTCATCGGCATCTGGCCGGTCAAATCCCTGGACGCGCGGCAAGTTTACCGCACGACCGTGGTCAAGACCTTGCAAAGGATGTTGGGACAAGTATTGCAGCACAATGATGAAAGCGTTGTTTAAATTTTTCGGATTCCTGGTGGTGGTGCTCAGTCTGGCGGCGGGCTGGCTGGGTTTGCAGTATCAGACTTTTCGTGACACCCCGCTGCAAGTGCCGCCGGACGGTCTGGTGTATGAAGTCAAACCCGGCGCCACCCTCACGGCCATCGCGCAGGATCTGCAACATCAGGGCGTGGTCGCAGACGGGCGTTATTTCCGCTGGTACGCGCGCCTGCTCGGTCTGGCCGATCATATCAAAGCAGGGGATTACCTGATCGCCACCGGCACTCGTCCCGCGACCTTCCTTGAACACATCAATATCGGCAAGGTTGTGCAGTATTCACTCACCCTGGTCGAAGGCTGGACCTTCCGCCAGGTCATGGATGCCATCAATCAACAGCCGCAGCTGCATCACGAGTTGCGCGGTAAAACTGACGCGCAGATCATGGCCGCCATCGGTCATCCGGGCGAACATCCGGAAGGACGCTTCCTGCCCGACACCTATCTGTTTTACCGCAACACCCCCGACGTGGAATTTCTCCGCCGCGCCTATGACGCCTGTACCCAGGCGCTGAACGACGAATGGGAAAAACGCCAGGCCAATCTGCCGGTCAATTCACCCTATGAGGCCTTGATTCTCGCCTCCATCATTGAAAAAGAAACCGCCGTACTCGAAGAACGTTTCGCCATCGCCGGGGTGTTCAGCCGGCGCCTGCTCAAGGGCATGCGCCTGCAAACCGATCCCACCGTCATCTACGGCATGGGAGAAGAATATCAGGGCAATATTCGCCGCCAGGATCTGGAAAAACCGACACCGTACAACACCTACCGCATCAAAGGTTTGCCGCCGACGCCTATTGCCATGCCCAGTGCCGCCGCGATCAATGCGGCGCTGCATCCCGATGCCACGGACAACCTGTACTTCGTAGCACGGGGGGATGGCAGCCACCATTTTTCCGCCACCCTGGAAGAACACAACAACGCGGTTATCAAATACCAGCTCAAGGGCCGCAAACGGCCGTTTTCCTCCTTGAAGCAAGTCAAAGCCATCTAGCCGGCGTTGCACAGCCCCGGACCGGCCGCGCGCCGTCGTAGCCGCGCATGGCGGTGGCGTTGTAGCCTCGGTTCTTAGTACCATAACGCCAGGTTTTCGCGGTTCAGGAGTCAGCGAGTGCGACGTGGTCGGTTTATCACCATCGAAGGCGGGGAGGGGGCGGGTAAATCCACCAATATTGCCTTCATTACCGCCTATCTGCGCGAACATGGCGTGGATCTGGTGCTGACGCGCGAACCCGGCGGCACGCCGGTGGGCGAACAGATACGCGGCATTCTTCTGGACAAAAACAACCATATCGCCAGTGATGCAGAATTGCTGCTGATGTTTGCTGCCCGTGCCCAGCATATCGATCAGGTCATACTGCCCGCGCTGCAAAGCGGCCGCTGGGTGCTGTGCGATCGCTTCACCGATGCCACCTACGCCTAT
>DKAS01000131.1 GCA_002448875.1 Proteobacteria bacterium UBA6920
CGTGGTCGACGTCATCCGCGAGGAAGCGGAACACGCGATGATGAGCAGCGTCGGTCTGAGCGAGGAAGACGATATGTTCGCGCCGGTGGTGGCCAGCTCGCGGCGGCGCGCCCTGTGGCTGGGCATCAATCTGCTCACCGCCCTGCTCGCCTCCTGGGTCATCGGCCTGTTCGACAAAACCATAGAACACATCGTCGCCCTGGCGGTGCTGATGCCCATCGTCGCCAGCATGGGCGGCATCGCCGGCAGCCAGACCCTCACCCTGGTGGTGCGCGGCCTGGCGCTGCGCGCCATCAGCGAAGGCAACGCCCGCAACATCATGCGCAAGGAGCTGGCGGTGGGCGTGCTCAATGGCCTGATCTGGGCGGTGGTGGTGGGCCTGATCGCCGATTACTGGTTTGCCGACAGCAACCTGGGCATCATCATCGGCCTGGCCATCATCGCCAACCTGATCTGCGCCGCCCTCGCCGGCACCTTCATCCCGCTGGCCTTGAAACGCATGAACATCGACCCGGCCCTGGCCGGCGGTGTGGTGCTGACCACGGTCACCGATGTCGTCGGTTTCTTTGCCTTTCTCGGCCTGGCGACCCTGTTCCTGATGTAACCCGCCGCGATTCAAGAATTCCGCGACCTGGCTCGATATCCTGGCTATAACACCCACCAGGAAAATCGACCATGCGCTCATTGTCCGTCGCCGTATTGCTGTTCACCCTCGGCCTTGCCGGTTGCGCCGGCGAAAGCGTCGTCAGCGAAGAGCAGCGGGCGCAGCAGTCCGCCATCGACAGTTTCGTCGCCCAAACCCTGTTCAGCCACGATCTGGATAACCAGGCCTCCTATGCCGTGCACAATAACGGCAAGGTGGTGATCAAGTTCGGCGAGGCCGTGTCCTCGCGGGTCTACACCCTGGTCGTCAAGGAATTGCGCGCCAACCCTGACATTCCGGCGGTCTATGCCGAGCAAAGCGGGAAAGAGGTGTGCGGCCTGGTACTCAATCGCTGAACGGCAAGCCCGCACGGCGCCCAGGCGGCGAACAGCAACCCATCCGCCCCAGGAACTCATGCGAAACAGCAGCGAGGAATACACCGGCCGATCGAGAATGTGCTGGCCAGATTCAACGGCTTGTTTTACGGCATCGCCATAGACCCAGGCATAATGCAGTTCTTCCTGCGGCAGTAAATCTGGCACGTCTTCTCGTCGGAATGTGTGGTAAGTAAGGAGTTCCCGCCCGCTTTTCGCAGCGGCGTCGGCCCGCTTTGCCGGGACCGCAAGAGCNNTGCCGCGGGCGGGAAAGTAAATATTACTTTTTTGTTGCGATCGCTGGCGGCTTTCCCCGGCATTGCCACGCGTCCGGCGAGATATCAGGCCGCCGCGGAATACAAAAAACTGGACCCGCGCAAAATCAATGTAATAAGAAGCGATGCCCCTTTAACGCCTGGTGTCGCGAACATTTTAGGCCAGATTCAGAAATTTTCACGATCAGAGTGCGTAGCAAGTACGGTGTTCCCGCCCGCTCTTCGCAGNNCGGCGTCGGTCCGCTTTGCCGGGATCGCAAGAGCCGCATCCCTGCATGCTCGACCAGCGCCTTCCCTGGCGCTGGACGTCCCGGCAAAGCGGGCCGACGCCGCTGCCGCGGGCGGGAAAGTGATTTGATTTCTTGTTTCGCCACGAGTGTCGATGCGTTACGCCGGCCTGTGCGCACCGAGTGACGCTGGAACATCGGCAATCTAGACCTGCGCGTCGAAACCGAACCCCTGAATCAAATACTCCCCGTGACGGGTGCGCAGCGGAAACGCATAGCGTTCGAGAAACTCGCGGGTGAACGGCGGCGTGTCGTGGTAAACCTCGCGCAGACCCAGGGGCGCGCACAGGGCGCGATGCTGTTCTGCGGAGCGCAGATAACACGGAATGCTGACCTCCGGCCGCAATGCCATGCGGCCGTGATCGGCGCCCGGCGCCAGCTGAAACGGCTGGTCGTCGCCGGCGTTGTCGCGCACGAAGGGCGGATTGAAGGCGGCGAACAGCAGACAGCCTTGCGGCCGCAGCAGGCCGGCGAGCTGGCGCAGCTGCGCCTCCAGGTCGGCGATAAAGGGAAACACCATCACCGCGGTGATCAGGTCGTAGGGTGCGCCCGCCTGCATCGCCGCCGGTGCATCGGTGATGCGCACCGGCGGCGGCGCGTTGCGTCGAGCGGACTCGACCAGATCCTGCGCCGGTTCGTAACCGGTCACCCGATGGCCCAGGGCATGCAACTGCCGGCACCACAGGCCACCGCCGCAGCCGAAGTCGAGCACGTTCAGCGCCTGCCCGGCCGGCAGCAAGCGCGTCATGGCGGCGCGCAGTGACGGCCAGGCGATCACGATATTGTCGGCGGCATACTCGGGCACGCTGTCGCTGTCCCAGGGCTGACCGAACACGTCGACCAGGGCGTTCCAGGGATTTGCCGCCGGTGGTTGGTTGTCCTGCATTTTCGGTAGTACACTCGCTCTTTATTCGTCCCAAGAGCTTACCATGCCCGCACCCGTGACTCCCGCGGTGGCCGTCGATGCCATCATCGAGCTGGTGGACCGGCCCGGCCGCCCCATCGTCCTGATCGAGCGCCGCAATCCGCCGCCGGGCTGGGCCATTCCCGGCGGCTTCGTCGATATCGGCGAAACCACCGAGGACACCGCCCGCCGCGAAGCCCTGGAAGAAACCTGCCTGGATATCACCCTGGTCACGCTGCTGGGTGTCTATTCCGATCCCGTCCGCGATCCGCGCGGCCACACCATCGGCGTGGTCTACGTGGCCCAGGCCCGGGGCACGCCACGGGCCGCCGATGACGCGGCGCGGGTGGAGGTGTTCGATCCGCGCCGCATCAACGTCGCGCTGGCCTTCGACCACGGCCGCATTCTGCAGGACTATAACGCCTACCGGCAAACCGGCCAGCGTCCGCAATTGATCTACGGCAAGCCCTGAGCTGTCGCAGCTTACCTGCCGCCATGACCGCGCCGTTGCCCATCGACGATCTGCTGCCGCAGCTGCGCCAGACCCTGCAAACCCATATCCGGGCGGTACTGCAGGCGGCGCCCGGCGCCGGCAAGACCACGCGGGTACCGCTGGCGCTGCTGGATGCGCCGTGGCTGCAGGGCCGCAAGATCGTCATGCTGGAACCGCGGCGCATCGCCGCCCGCGCCGCCGCCCGCTACATGGCAGGCAGCCTGGGCGAACAGGCCGGCGCCACGGTCGGCTACCGGGTGCGCCAGGACAGCAAGATCAGCGCCCGCACCCGCATCGAGGTCGTCACCGAGGGCGTGCTCACCCGCATGCTGCAGCAGGACCCGGAGCTGCGCGACTACGGCCTGGTGATCTTCGACGAGTTCCACGAACGCAACCTCAATTCCGACCTGGGCCTGGCCCTGTGCCTGGACAGCCAGCAGGGCCTGCGCGAGGACCTGCGCCTGCTGGTGATGTCCGCCACCCTGGACGGCGCGGCGGTGGCGCACTTGCTGGACGACGCACCGGTGCTTACCAGCGCGGGCCGCAGTTACCCGGTCACGGTGCACTACCGGCCGCTGGCGGCGCAATATAATAAGGACAGGCGCGGCTTTCTGCAGACGGCGGCGCGCGCCATCGGCGAGATCCTGCGGCAGGAAAGCGGCAGCGCCCTGGTGTTCCTGCCCGGCGCCGGCGAAATCCGCCAGGTGCACAGCGCCTTGCAGGCCATGGCGCTGGGCGCCGATTGTCTGCTGGCGCCGCTGTACGGGCAGCAAACGCCGGAGGAACAGGACCGGGCCATTCAACCGGCGCCGGCGGGCAAGCGCAAAGTGGTGCTGGCCACGTCCATTGCCGAGACCAGCCTGACCATCGACGGCATCCGGCTGGTGATCGACGCCGGCCTGATGCGCCTGCCGCGCTTCGATCCCAATGCCGGCATGAGCCGGCTGCTGACGCAGGCCGTGTCGCAGGCTGGCGCCGAACAGCGCTGCGGCCGCGCCGGCCGCCTGCAGGCCGGCAGCTGTTATCGCCTATGGCCGCAGCAAACCTATTTATTGCCGTTCGCGCCGCCGGAAATCGCCGACGCCGACCTGGCGCCGCTGCTGTTGGAGCTGGCGGCCTGGGGCGTGAGCGATCCGCAAAGTCTGCGCTGGCTGGACCCGCCGCCGCCGCCCCATGTGGACCAGGCCGCCGATCTGCTGCGACAACTGGGCGCCCTGGACGACAAACGCAATATCACCGCCCACGGCCGCACCATGGCGCAATGGGGCACCCATCCGCGGCTGGCGCACATGATGCTGCGCGGCAAGGAACTGGGCGCCGGCGCCCTGGCCTGCGCCCTGGCCGCCATTCTCAACGAGGGCGACCCCTTTCGCGGCACCGCCGCCCGCGACGCCGACCTGCGCTGGCGGGTGCTGGCGTTGCGCGAGCGGCAGGCGGCGGCCGAATCGACCCGCGCCGCCCTGTTCAGCATCCGCGACACCGCCCGCCAGTGGCAGCGGCAACTGGGCTGCGCCGAGGACTGGCACGAAGATGAGCTGCGTCTGCTGGGCGTGCTGCTGGCCTGCGCCTATCCCGACCGCGTGGGCAAACGCCGCGACGGCGATGGCGCCCGTTATCTGTTGAGCAATGGCCGCGGCGCCTGGCTGGCGGAGGATGACCCGCTGGCGCGGGAGCCCTATCTGGTGGCGGCGGAACTGGACGGCGACAAGGAAGCGCGCATCTATCTGGCGGCCGCCATAGACCACGACCAGCTGTTGCGGGAACAGGCGGTACCGCTGCAGGAACATGAATTCGTCGACTGGGACGAGCGCAACGACTGCGTGCGCGCGCGCCGCCAGCAGCGCCTGGGAGCGGTCGTGATCGATGACGCAGTCTGGACCGCTGCCGACGGCGACGCCATCACCGCCGCCCTGCTTACCGGCATCCGCCGCAAGGGACTGGGCTGCCTGCCCTGGGACGATGCCAGCCGCGACCTGCAGGCGCGCCTGCAATTTCTGCATCAGCAGGTAGACAGCGCCTTCCCCGCCAGCGATGACGCGGCCTTGCTGACCACCCTGGAAGACTGGCTGGCACCCTACCTCTCCGGCATGTCGCGCTTGAGTCACCTGCAGAAGCTGGATCTGCGCGCCGCCCTGCTGGCGCGCCTGCCCTGGGAACGACAGAAACTGCTGGACGACCTGGCGCCCAGCCACTTAACGGTGCCCAGCGGTTCGCGCATCGCCGTCGACTACGGCAGTTTTCCGCCGGTGCTGGCGGTGCGCCTGCAGGAAATGTTCGGCCAGGCGGACACGCCGACGGTGGCCGGCGGCCGCGTGGCCGTGGTGCTGCACCTGTTATCCCCGGCGCGGCGGCCGGTGCAGATCACCCAGGACCTGGCCGGCTTCTGGCGTTCGTCTTATCAAGAAGTGAAAAAGGAAATGAAGGGCCGCTATCCCAAACACCACTGGCCCGACGATCCGCTGCAGGCCGAAGCCAGCCGCGGCACCCAAAAGCGGCCCCATCCGCCGTGACCGACCTGCGGGTATGCTAACGGCGAACCTGGCCCGCGACGAATTTTCTAGCGAGCGCACAGCTGGCGGCGGTGCTCAGACTGACCTCGTATCAGCTTCCTAACTGCAGCACCACGCCGGCCCGGTCGAGCTGGCGCTGTGCGCTTTTTTCCGTCTTGCAGCATATTGCCGCCACCGCGGGTGCAATCCCGGTGGTGGCATCAATGCTCGTGAAAGTAGAAGCGCGCCGACGGCCCCGGTGGCTGCAGGTATAGCTGGCGGAAAATCGCATAGTCCGCCGTATTGACTATGCCATTGTGATTGAAATCCGCTTCCGCGTCCGTGCTGAGATAGCGTGAGCGAAAAATGGCATAGTCGGCGGTATTGACCAGGCCACCGTCATTGGTCAAATCCGCGTCGCAGCGGTTGCCGAAACCGTCGTTGTTGGCATCGTACTGATCGGCGTTGGCGTGATACCGGCAGTTGTCATCGACGTCGCTGATGCCATCATTGTCATAGTCAGGCTGGGAAGCGCCAGTGACGACATAAATCACGGCGCCGGGCGCATCCAGTTCGGCGGCGGTGAACCCGCCGGCGCCGGCCGAGCGGCGCAGCACCCGCGCCGTGGCATCCCACAGGTAGACATCGCTGCCGCGGCTGGCGTAGCTGACCGGCGAAACAATGTTGCGCAGCTGCATGGCGGCGACGACCGTGCCTTCCACGCCGGCGAGCGCCACCGACGGCGCCGCGGGAACCACCGCCGTGTGCCCGGTCACCAGGTCGCAGACCACGGTATCCGTCGCACTGAAGATCCGCGGCGACGCCGCGGCCACCACGTTAAACAGCGGCAGGTATTGTCCCGACGGCGTGGTCAGGGTCAGCGACGCCAGACCGCCACCGAAGGTGGCGCCGCTGGCGACGATGAGGTCGGCGTGAAGCACGCTACTGACCATCAATAAACAACCGCCTAGAAATATTCGCTTTACAGGGATAGGCATAGGTTATGTGACTCCGGAAAATAATTTACCACACTACAACCGCTTCCCTTGTTCAAAATCGTAGCCCGTTCTCTGCGGCAGTCCGACTTGTGCCGCCGATGGATCGTCAATCATCAGCCTGGACATCGCCAAATACAGCAACATGCCGTCATTGGCCCCCAGGCCGGGAACCCCGGTGGTCAGGGAAGCGACCCCCGCGTTGGTCATCGTATACGTGATCTCCGTAGTCTGCCCGGCGGCATCGGTATTGACCAAGGTCAGCACCACTGTCGGTTCAAGCATGCCCGTCCACGATGCAATGAACAATCCGTTCGATGCTGATCCTGGCGCCACACGAAGTTTGATATATCCGGTGTGTGGCTTGACCCCGGAGAGAATAGACCCCCCGCTGTCCATATTAAATGGATTCGATACATTGATGGAATATTCGAACACTGGTATCTGCCCTGCGTAAGCCCCGGACGTGGCAGCGTTTTTCAAGGTGCCATATTGCAAATACGCCACGGGCGCGCTCAGCGCCGGCACGGCGAACAGCGCGCCGACGAAAAACACGCCAACTACGAGTAAAAAACTTTTCCCAGACCGTATCCCCATGACACTCGCATCTCCCATGCATTTATTTCAACTGATTGTGTTTGAATTCTTTCATTTGCCGCGCGCGGGAAACCAGACCATAAAAATTCCATCGCGGAACTCCACAGTCCTGGCTTTCCACCGGTAAATCATCTCCCACCGAGCTACAGCGGCTTACCGCCCCAAAGATCATACCCCACACTGGTTGGGAGCCCCGACTTGCTCCCACTGGAAGTATTGACCGTACTAACGACCACGCTGCTCATCGCCAGATAAAGCAGCATCCCGTCATCCGCCCCCACCCCGGGAACCCCGGTGGTCGCAGAGGCCACGCCCACATCGGAAAGCGTATAACTCGCCACTTCCGTGATTTTGCCCCCCGTGTCGTTGACAATGCTGAGTATCGCCGTCTGCCCCAGAGTGTAGGTCCACGATTCCTTCAATAAATCAGCCAAGGCCGATCCCGGCAGCACACGGAGCTTGAGATATCCGATCTGCGGTTTGACCGTGCCGACAACCCCGCCGACATCCATACTGATTTGCTGTGTCGCATTGAAAGAATATTCCAGCACCTCGACCTGGCCGGCATACCCTGCCGCGGTAGCATTACCCTGTATGGCGCCATACCGCAGATACCCCACGGTGGCGCTCATTGCCGGGGTGGTGAACAACGCGGCCATCATGCCAACGAACAACAATAAACCCCTACCTGACTTCACTCCCATAACGCATACCTCTCCTGTTGAAAACAAAACGCGTAATGATTTCTTTCATGGACCGGTGGCAGCATTTCCGTGCCGAGTGAAAATAACGCAAGCGGCACGAACGATCGGCACTTTCGGCGATCGGCGCCCGGGCGAATGGTGAATTTGGAATGCAAGCGGCGGGTCCTTGCGCTACTCTGCGTTGGAAAAAATACGGCGTACTCCGCGCGTATCCACAGCAAGACCGTGTCCTCGTCTCGACAAAATGCATCGTAGTGAGTTCAAACCTGAATTGCAACAGCCGTAGTTTACTGTAGGCGAGTTGCTGATCAACATGAGATATCGTCTGTTAAACCTGGAATGATCGTCACCTGCGCGCCAGTCACCGCCCGCAATGCGCCGGTCACGGCGGCATCATTGCCGGTGCAGCAGCAGATTGCCCGCTGCATCGCGCCGGCAAAGCCAGCCGGCGGCAACATATGTGGTGGCGACCTCTTCGGTGATCAGCAAGGGTCCGGCCATGGCGCGCGCGGGTATCGCCTCGCGGCTGTACACCGGCACCGCCTGGGAGTATCCGACCAAGGTGGCGCTGCCTAGCGGCGGGGCACCGCCACCCGGCGTTGGCGGCCACGCCAGGCTCGGCCGTTCACCTTGCAGTCGCAGGCGCACGTTCACCAGTTCCACCGGCAGATCCAGCGCATGGCCGTAGCGCTGTTGATGCTGGGCGGTGAACTGGCGGGCGCTGGCCGCCACTCCCTGCCACGGCACCGGCAGGGTATACGTCTGACCCAGGTAGCGCAGATCCACGGACGCGCTGGCCTGCATTTGCGATTCGTCCACGCCTTCGTCGCGCAGCTCGGCGGCGGCCTGGGCGGTCAATTGCGCCAGGCATTGCTCCACTTGCGGCGCCGCGGCGTCACCCAGTAGTTCATTAACAGTGCGCGACAGCTCCCGCGACGGCGACGCCACCAGCATGCCCAGGGCCGACAGCACCCCGCCATACCGGGGCACCATCGCCTGACGCATTTGCAGCGCATCGGCCAGGGCGCACACATGCAGACCGCCGGCGCCGCCGAAGCTCACCAGGGTCAGGGCGCGCGGATCGTCGCCGCGCTGCACGGAGATGACGCGCAGCGCCCGCGCCATGTGTTCGTTGGCCACATCGACGATGCCCTGGGCGGCGACCGCCAGCGACACACCCAACGCTTGCGCGATGGCGCCCACCGCCGCCTCGGCTTGAGCCGGCTGCAGGCGCATGCGGCCGCCGAGGAAACTGTCCGGCAGCAGCCGGCCCAGCACCAGATTGGCATCGGTAACCGTGGCCCGGGTGCCGCCCAGGCCGTAGCAGGCGGGTCCGGGCATCGCGCCCGCCGATTGCGGTCCCACCTGCAGCAGACCGCCGGCGTCCACAGTGGCGATGGAACCGCCGCCGGCGCCGATGGTGTGCATGTCCACCATGGGCACCGCCACCGGATAGGGGCCGATGCGCCCTTCGCTGGTCAGGCGCAACTCGCCGTCCACCAGCGCCACGTCGGTGGAGGTGCCGCCCATGTCGAAACTGAGCAGACGCGAGTGTCCGGACAATCCGGCCAGATGCCGCACCCCGGCCAGGCCGCCGGCCGGTCCGGACAGCAGCAGCCGCACCGCATGGCGCGCCGCCTGGTCGGCGCGGATGGTGCCGCCGGAACTTTGCATCACCGCCAGCCCGGCGCCGCGCAGCTGCTGCGCCAGCTGGCGCAGATAGCGCCCCAGCAGCGGCCCGATCCAGGCATTGAGCCAGGTGGCCATGCCGCGCTCGTATTCGCGGTACTCGGGCAGCACCTCCGACGACAGACTGACAAACACGTCCTCGTCCAGCGCCGCCGCCAGGGCGCGTTCGTGACTGTCGTTGCGAAAGGAAAACAGCAGATTGACGGCCACCGCCGCCGGTTTGAGTTGCTGCACGGCGGCGCGCAGACGCACCAGATCGTCCTCGCTCAAGGCACTGAGCTCGCTGCCATCGGCAGCGCAGCGGGCGCCAACTTCCAGGCAATGGGACGCCGGCACCGGCGGCGCCAGCGCTTGCGGTTGCAGCTCATAGAGCTGGCGGCGTGCCTGCCGTCCCAGGGTGAGCACGTCGGCAAAACCGCGGTTACTCACGTACAGGGTGGACACGCCCTTGCCTTCGAGCACGGCGTTGGTGCCGACGGTGGAGCCGTGCACCACCTGCAGACGCTGCAGCTGCGACAGCAGGCCCAGCTCGCGGATACCCTGGATGATGGCCTGGGCCGGATCGGCGGGGGTGGACAACACCTTGTGCAGGTGCAGGCCGGCGCCGTCATATAACACGAAATCGGTGAAGGTGCCGCCGGTATCCACGCCCAGCAGCAAGGGCCTGTCAGGCGAGTAAGAAGGGGGCGCCGCGTCGTCCTGCATCAGCATCATCGGCCGCGACGCGGCACCCCGGAGTTCAGCGCACCCAGCTGGAAATGGTCAGGGAATAGGGCCCCAGACCGGATTGGTAGGGCGAATCCCGCAGCTCGGTCAGGGCGCCACTGGTCTGGTCGACGGCGAAGGCGGAAATATTGCCCGCGCCGTTATTGGCCACGTAGACGTGCTGCATGGTGGGCTCGACGATGACCGCGTAGGGATACCAGTCGACCTTATAGGGCGAACCGGCGATTTCGCTCAACTGGCCGGTGGCGGCATCGATGGTGAAGGCGGAAACGTTGTGACTGCCCCAGTTGGCGACATAGAGAAAGCGGCTCTGCGCGTCCACCGCCACCGAGTAGGGTTGACCGCCGGCGATATAGGGCGAACCGGCGACCTCGGTGAGGGCGCCGCTGGTCTGATCGACGGTAAACGCCGACACCGTGACCGAACCGTAATTGCTGCTGTAGGCGAACTTGCCGTTGGCCGCCACGGTGACATAGATCGGATGGGTGTCGGTCTTCACCGGCGGCGCCGACGCCGTCAGCCGGCCGCTGGTGCTGTCCAGACGAAAGGCGCTGATGGTGTCGTCGTCATAATTGGAAACATAGGCAAAGCGGCCGTCGGGAGAAAAATTCACCGAAATCGGATGCCGGCCGGTGGGCGCCGCCTGCACCTTGGCGCCCACGCCGCCGCTGGCGGTCAGACGATAGCTGGTGACAGTATTGTCGTTTTCGTTGCTCACCAGCAGATAACGGCCATCGGGGCTGACCTTGACCCCGTCGGGATAGTTGCCGACGGCGAACGGCGAGCCCTTGACCGGCTGCAAGCGGCCGTCGGCGTCGACCACCTGAAATACGGACACCGAGCGCGAGCCCTGGTTGGCGACGTAAACCTTCTTGCCGTCCGGCGACAAGGCCACGCTCACCGGAAACGAGCCGGTCTTGTAGGGCGCGCCCGGCACCGGCACCAGCGAGCCGCTGCTGCGGTCCACCCGGTAGGCGCTGAGGTTGTGATCGATCTGGTTGGCCGAATAAACGAATTCCCGGCCGAGCGCCGCCCCGTCGCGCGGCGCATCGGCCGCCATCGCCACCGGCGAACCGCACGCACCGCCCACCACCAGACAAACTCCCATCCATCTGCTCACTGCTGTCATTCTCCCCCCTATACCTGTTCCATCGATCTGCGGCGGCTGGCGCCCACGTCACCCGGCGGCGTGTTACCCGCGCCCGCCGGTGCCCTGCGAAGGATAAGCCCTGGACCGCCGGTGATTCAATTATTTCCGCCGCCGATGGCGGTGTCGGGACTTTACCGATCGTTTCTTCAATATTTTAATGATGGTATTTAAGCGCGGGAAGGGGATGGGTCACCGGCCACCACCAGCTGGTTGCGGCCCTGGTGCTTGGCTTGATACAGGGCCTGGTCGGCCCGCTGCAGCACCTCGTCCAGGGTATCCGCGGCCCGGGCCTGGCACAGGCCGAGACTGATGGTAATGGAGATTTTCTGCTCCTGGACATTGATCGGCGTCGCCGATACCCGCGGCAGCATACGCAGGGCAACCTCGCGGGCGATGGCCAGGGGGGTGGCGGCAAACACGATCATGAACTCCTCGCCGCCATAGCGGCTCACCAGATCCTGGCGGCGCACCGTGGCGCGCAGGCGCGCCGCGGTATCGCGCAGCACCGCGTCGCCCACCGGGTGCCCGTAGCGGTCATTGACCTGTTTGAAATGGTCCAGGTCCGCCATCAGCACGCACAGCGGCTCGCCGCTGATGCGGGCATCATCCAGCGCCTTGGCCAGACGCTGCAGACCGCATTCATGATTCCACAGGCCGGTCAGCGAATCGGTATCGGCCAGCAGGCGCAGGTAATCTTCCTCGCGGCGCAGGAAATTCAGTGAATCCTGCAGCCGGTTGATATTCACCGCGTGATAGGTCTCCGCCGCCAGCGACATGTCCAGGGTAATGATCTTGCGCACCAGGGTGCGCAGGGCATCGGCCAGCGGTTCATCGGCCCGCAGCGCCGGGCCGAACGCGGCGTAGATCGCCTGCTCCAGAAAGCGATAGGCATGGATGTATAAGGGCAGCGGCACGCCCACCCGGGCATGGGCCAGACCCACGCGCAGGCGGTTTTCGAAATAATCCATGGAGGAAAAATGCTGGCCGAAACTGCGCAGGTAGGCCGTCTGCGTGGTGCGCAGGCGCTGCAGCAGGGAGTCGCTGCTGATGTATTTGCGCGCGGGCGTCAGGCGCAGCAGGCGATCATAGAAATCGCCGATGATATCCTCGACCCGGGGGGCGATCACCTCCGCCTGCAGCATATCGGCCAGTTCGCTGTCGGTCGCATGCAGCTCCAGCGCCTGCAGATAGGCGGCTATCGCCTGTTGATCGAACCCATAAAGAGCGCAAGTATCCAAGGGCAGGCTCCTGGCGGGAGATTGGTGGATTCTTAGGCGACCCAAGGTGCGCGGGTTGACCTTTACGTGAATGGCACTATCATATTCGACATCGCGCCTCCAGTGTTATACGTACCGACAGCAACCCACCCCGCCCCGGGCGGGCGCGACCAGCGGACTAAACGAAGGTTTCAGGCACGCCATGACCAGTGACCAGGTGCTCGTCAAGCTCGAACAGGTGTCCCGCTATTACGGCGGGCAGGCGGCGGTGGACAATATCAGCTTTGAGGTGCGGCGCGGCGAGGTGCTGGGATTTCTCGGCCCCAACGGCGCCGGCAAGACCACCACCATGCAGATGCTGACCGGCAATCTCGCCCCCAGCGCCGGCTTAATCCTTATCAACGGAATAGACATTCTCGACCAGCCGAAAGCGGCCAAGGCGGAACTGGGCTATCTGCCGGAGCAGCCGCCGCTGTACCGCGAGCTGACCGTCACCGAATACCTGAGCTACTGCGCGCGCCTCAACCGCATCCGCCGCGAGCAGATCGGCGCGGCGCTGCAGCGGGTGCTGGAGCGCTGCAGCCTGGGCGACGTGCGCCAGCGGCTGATCGGCAATCTGTCCAAGGGCTATCAGCAACGGGTCGGCATCGCCCAGGCCATCATTCACACCCCGGCCATCGTCATTCTCGACGAACCGACGGTGGGGCTGGACCCGATCCAGATCCGCGAGATCCGCCATCTGATCAAGGAAATCGGCAGCGACCACAGCGTCATCCTGTCCACCCACATCCTGCAGGAAGTGCAGTCGGTGTGCGACCGGGTGCAGATCATCAACAAGGGCAGGCTGGTGTTCAGCGATACCATCACCGGCCTGCGCGAGCACATCGACACCTCGGCGATCATCGTCCGCCTGGAGCAGGCGCCGGCCGTCGCCCGCCTGCAGGCCCTGGCCGGCGTGCAGGCGGTGCGCGAACTGGCGCCCGGCAAATTCCGCCTGCAATACGCCGGCAGCAATCCGACGACGGCGCTGGTGGAACAATCGGTGGCCCAGGGCTGGCAATTGAGCGAGCTCTACCCCGACCGCCTGAGCCTGGAAGAGCTGTTCGTGGAACTGACCCGCAACGAAGCACCGCCGCCGGCGCCGACGGAGGCCGCCTGACATGATCCCCACCATCGCCGCCCGTGAGCTGCGCAGCCTGTTCTTTTCGCCCCTGGCCTGGGTGATCCTGGCCATCGTCCAGCTGCTGATGGCTTATTTCTTTTTGATCTACATCGAACGCTACACCCTGATGCAATCCAATCTGGCGCAGATGGCCAACGCCCCCGGCATCACCGAGGTGGTGGCGGCGCCGTTCTTCGACACCCTGTCGGTGATCCTGCTGATGGTGATGCCCATGCTCACCATGCGCCTGCTGAGCGAGGAATACCGCAACCAGACCCTGCCGCTGCTGTTCAGCGCCCCGCTGTCCATGTCGGAAATCGTGCTCGGCAAATACTGCGGCATCATGGGTTTCCTCGGCCTGATGCTGGCGCTGATGTGCCTGATGCCGCTGTCGCTGGTGCTGGGCACGCATCTGGATTTCGGCCTGCTGGCCAGCGCCGCCCTCGGCCTGCTGCTGCTGATGGCGGCGTTCACCGCCGTCGGCCTCTATATTTCGTCGCTGACCGCGCAACCCACCATCGCCGCCGTCGGCACCTTCGGCGCCCTGCTGCTGCTGTGGATCGTCGACGCCGCCGCCACCGGCGACGGTGGCAGCGTCCTGACTTACCTGTCGATACTCAAGCATTACCAGAGCTTCCTGCGCGGCGTGTTCAATTCGACGGACGCGCTGTACTACCTGCTGTTCACCGCCACCTTCGTGGTGCTCACCATTCGCCACCTCGACTCCCATCGCCTGCAGGACTGAGCCTACTATGCGCATATCCAAGCGTTATCACACTCGCCTGCGGATGCAAACCGCCGCCTTCGTCGTGCTGTTTCTGGCGGCCATGTCGCTGCTGGCCTGGTTGAGTTACCGCTATCATTTCGAGGCCGACTGGAGCAACAGCGGCCGCAACACCCTGTCGGCGGCCAGCGGCCAGGTGCTGGACGCCATCCCCGGCCCGGTCACCATCACCGCCTATGCCTCGGAAAACGGCCAACTGCGCCAGGCGATCCGTGACGCCATCGGCCGCTATCAGCGCCACAAAGCCGATATCCGCCTGGATTTCGTCAATCCCGAGCGCGAGCCGGAGCTGACCCGGCAGCTGGGGATCAAGATGGACGGCGAACTGGTGATCGCCATCGGCGAGCGCAGCGAGCGCATCAGCAACCTCAACGAGGAAAGCGTCAGCAACGCCCTGCAGCGGCTGGCGCGCAACAGCAATCCCTGGCTGGTCTTCCTCGAAGGCCACGGCGAGCGCAAACCGCGCGGCATCGCCAACCATGACCTGCAGTCGTTCACCAATCACCTGGAGCAGAAAGGCTTCAAGGTGCAGAACCTGAACCTGGCGGAAACGCCGGCCATCCCCAACAACACCAAGGTGCTGGTGGTCGCCAGCCCGCAGACCGACTACCTGCCGGGCGAAGTGGAGCTGCTGCGCAAATACGTGGAACACGGCGGCAACCTGCTGTGGCTGATGGAACCGGGACCGAACCTGCACAAACTGGAACCGGTGGCGGAAACGATGGGCGTGGGTCTGCAGGCCGGCACCATCGTCGATCCCACCACTCAGCTGTTCGGCCTGCAGGATCCACGCTTCGCCCTGGTCAGCGAATACTCGCCCCACCCCATCACCCGTGATTTCGAACTCATGACCGTGTTTCCCCAGGCGGCGGGCCTGGAGGTGATAGCGAAGGAAGGCTGGGAAAAAGAAGACCTGCTGACCACGGTGGACCGCAGCTGGTCGGAAACCGGGACCTTGAAGGACGAGGTAAAATTCGATCGCGGCAGCGACATCCCCGGCCCCCTGACCCTGGGCGTGGCCCTCAGCCGCGCGCGCGAGGACACGGGCGGGCAGGAGCCTGGCGGCCAGCAGCGGGTGGTGGTGATCGGTGACGGCGATTTCCTGTCCAACTCCATTCTCGGCAATGGCGGCAACCTCGACCTGGGACTGCACATCTTCAACTGGTTGAGCCAGGACGACGACCTGGTGACCATACCGGCCCTGACCCGCAACGACACCAAGCTGGAGCTGGGGCAGACCAGCCAGTATATTCTCGCCTTCGGTTTTCTGATTTTCCTGCCGCTGGCACTGGCCGGCTCCGGCATCGTCATCTGGCTGCGCCGGCGCAAGCAATGAGGCACCGGCGATGAACAACCGCAACCTGCTCAATCTCGCCCTGCTGGTGGTGGTAGCGGTTCTGCTGCTGACCGTGATCTTCGCCCCGGACAATGCCCCGCCGCCGGCGCCCACCCTGCTCGGCGGCGACGGCGCGCAGATCAACAGCATCGACATCCGTTTCGCCGGCCGCAGCGTGCATTTCGACAAACTGGGAGGGCACTGGCTGATGACCGCGCCTTACCAGCACCCCGCCAACGATGTGCAGCTGGCCAGCATGCTGGAGATGTTCCGCGTCCATGCGCTGTCGCGGTTTGCGGTGGGCGACACCCCCGCCAAGTACGGCTTCGACGCCCAGGCGGTGACGGTTAAATTCAACGACATCGACCTGCAGTTCGGCGCCAGTGATCCGCTGCAGAACCGGCGCTATGTGCTGTACCGCAACGAGATCGTGCTGATCGATAACGATCTGCGGTATTTGTTCAACCAGGCGCCGGAAAGCTATTTGTATCGCGGCCTGCTGCCGGCGGGCGCCGAGCCGGTGGCATTTCATCTGCCCGGGCTGGAATTGCAAAAGACCGACAGCGGCTGGACCGCCACCGGCGCGACCTACACCCAGGAACAGATCGCGCACCTGGTGGACGAATGGCGCTTCAGCCAGGCCAGCCTGATTTCCCCCTGGGACAAAACCCAGGGCAAAAAATTGGAAGTGGACCTGCAGGACGGCAGCCGCCTGCAATTTCAGTTGTTCAACAAAGAACGCGAAACCCTGCTGGCGCGCCCTGACCTCGGCGTGCAATACCACTTCGCCAGCGACATCGGCGACCGCCTGCTGCGGCCGCAGACCGAACCCAAGCCGGAGCCTGCGCCTTAGCGGTCTATCAGGAAAACGCGTGTCCCAGAATCCTTCCTGATTTTTTTATGTAAGCAATTTTTCTAGAAGAAGCTTTTTTAAAATTAAATCTTATCGGCTCCGTCTTTATAAATGCGGCCGAAGATCACCTGCATTGCGATACCAACTAACGCAAACATTTCGCTTTACATTCCTTTTGTTACAAATGCCACAGCATTTCTATCTACATTTATCCACACTTAACAAAATATAAATTTAGTTAATTTCATTATTTCTTGCGCGTTATTTTGTCATGCTAATGTTTATTAATATTTTTACAGTGGTATTAGTAAAGCTTAATAATCAACAGTTTATATTTACTACTTTATTCATATTGTTTTCGAATTCGAGAGCAACCTATGGCAAGCCGCATTGAAGCCGATCCAACAAGCACAGGTGACCCGGGCGCTAATAAGGAAATAAAAATCCCCCGTCGCACCGTCCCTAAGTTCTTTGTCACCCTGCTCCTCATTCTCTGCATCGCACCGATTTCCGATTTGCGCAGCTCGACCAGCCAGCTGATGCTGAGCCCATTTTCCAATCGCAGTGCCGCTACGCCCTTGGCCGACAGCACGGTGGCGGGCGGCATTTATGTCGTCGTACAACCACAGGATCAAATCAACCGGGTGTTGTTCTTCGTCGACGACCCTGCAATGATCAATGGCGTTTATCGAACGGACAACAAAGCGCCCTTTGATCTGGTCGGGGGCAGCACCAATGGCGCCGTTGTATTCGACACGACCACCTTAACCGAAGGCATACATACCATCACTGCCCAGGCCGATTTGCTCAGTGGCACAACGGAAGTGATACATGCGAATGTCTATGTCGCCAATACCTGGGCGCAGATAACGCTGAATCAGCCTTTACTGGTAGTCAATACGCGCATAGGTGGCTCGGCCGTCAAAAAGTCAGTCGTCGTCGACACAAGCGATCACAGCAACGCGACATTTTCCGCATTCAGCGCTGAAGCCTGGTTATCGCCGCTACCGAACTCCGGCTCCACACCGCAAGAATTGCTGGTATCCATCGACAGTAACGGGCTGTCTCCCGGCGGATACAGCACAACGCTGAACATTGCCACTGACGGCTACCTTACCGCGCGCCTGCCGGTGATCATCGACGCGCGCGCCCCCGATGACACCACAGAACTGCAATTCAGCCTGCTGGCGGATAGAAGTCACCCCATGCCATTGGATGAAGAAGTCATAGCAGGCAACCAGTACCTGTTCGTGCACACGGATGCGGCCATAACCAAAACGGAATTTTTTATCGACGATCCGCTGGGTCAAAGCACACCGTTACGCAGCGATACCAGTGCGCCATTTGACCTGGCCGGCGGCAGCACCTCCGCGGCCAACCCCTTCGATACCACTGTCTGGCCCGATGGTCACCACGTGTTGACGGCACGCATTGAAATGGCCACCGGTGAACTGCGTCTGGTGCACGCCAATATTACGATCGGTAACACCTTGCCGGTACTGGGTTTTGACAAAAGTTCTCTGGTGTTTTCGGTAACCGAGGGTTCCATCCCGCCGGATCAGGTCCTGACCCTGAAAACGAGCGACGGTAATGCGGCCGCCTATAGCACATCCATCGACGTCCCCTGGCTCAGCACCCTGCCCGCGGAGGGCACCGCGCCGGAAACCCTGATCGCCACGGCGAGTGCTGCATCATTACCCACGGGCACCTACTTGGGAACCCTGAGCGCCGTAGCGACGGGCTATTTGTCTGCACGCATTCCCGTAACGCTGTCGATCAACCCGAAAGCGGCGCCTCATCAAGTCGTATTCAGCACGGTGGCAAATCGGACCAACCCGCTCGATCTCAATGGGGCAATAGTAGCGGGTTCCATTTACATATACGCCTCCCCCGCCACGGATATCAGCCGCGTGGAGTTTCACATGGACGACCCGCAGATGGCCAGCGGACCTTCCGCCGTGGACAACAACGCACCATTTGATTACGCGGGCGGTAACTCGACGACGGCGAATCCACTGAATACTACGGTGTTGTCCGATGGGTCGCACATCCTGGCCACCAGGATAATATTGAAAACTGGTGCCACGGAAGATTTGTATGCCGGCTTTACCGTCGGCAATGTTTCACCGGTCATCACCACAAATCTATCTCGTCTGGAGCTGGCGGTAGACCTGCGCCAGGGAACCGGCACCGTCCCCCTGTCCGTTTCCACCAGTAACGGCAGTGTCGCATCGGTAACTATTCAGGATCTGGCGAGTTGGCTGGTTTTCAGTCCGGCGAATGGCGCCACGCCGCTATCCACCAACGCCAACGTAACCGCGACCGGATTATTGCCCGGCGCGTATAACAGCGTAGTCAGCATTACCGCCACCGGATACCAGAGCGCCATTTTGCCGTTCTATTTGACCGTAACCGATTTGGATAAACCGCCGGTAGCCGTACCGGGGGGGCCGTATGTAGGCAATATTAACTCCCCTATCATATTTGATGGTACCGGCTCGTACGACCCCGATATCGAACCCATCACTTACGCCTGGAACTTCGGCGACGGCAGCAGTGGCAGCGGCGCAAAACCAAGCTACAGCTACACCAACGCAGGCAACTATACGGTCACATTGGTGGTCAGCGACGGCTACAAGCAATCGCCGCCGGCGACGACATCCGTCCACGTCAACCATCCTCCGGTGGCAAACGCCGGTGCCGATTTTTCCGTGAACGAAAACACCACGGCAACACTTGACGGCAGCCAGTCGACAGACAGCGATGGCAACATTGCGCAATACCTGTGGCTGCAAACCGGCGGCCCCGCGGTGACATTGACCAACGCATCGTCTTCAATAGCCCATTTCACCGCGCCTGAAGTCACCGCGGACACCATGGCACAATTCCAATTGACGGTGACAGACAATACCGGCGCGAGCGCCCAAGACAGCGTGGCCGTTACCATCCGTCAGGTGAACAAACCGCCGGTGATTTCCTCGATCCAGGCCAACCCACCGACCCTGCTCGACAATGAGACCAGCCAACTTTCCGTGCTGGCCTACGATCCTGACCCCGGCACCAACCTGACCTACCATTGGACTGTCCCCGCGGGGGCCGGTAGCCTGAGCAATAGCAACGTGGCTAACCCGGTCTATACCCCGCCGGACGTCGCTGCGGAGCAGTCGTTCACGTTGTCCGTTACCGTCAGTGACGGCACGGCGTCCACTTCGGCAACCGTTACCCTCACCGTCAACAACGCCATGCCCGCGGGCGGCCTGATACCGCCGGGGGATTTGTCCGGCGTGCTGGGTTCGGGTGACTATATTCTCGATGGTGACTATTACATCAATGGCTGGTTGACGATACCCTCGACGGCCACCTTGACGATCAAACCCGGCTCGCGCCTGTTTTTCCACTGGTGGTCCGGCATGGAAGTCTCGGGCCGTCTCAGCGCCGAAGGCACCGCCGACCAAAGAATACTGTTCACTTCCGCGGATTCCACCGGTCACTTTTTCCAGCCGCCGTCAACCCCAACCCCAGGCGAGTGGTACGGCGTTATCTTCGGCGACACCGCCGGTGGATCGACAATGTCCTACTTGACACTCGAGTGGAGTCGTACCGCCATCACTAACATTGGCGCCGACCTCACCATCGACCATTGCAAACTTGAAAATCACAAAACAGATGGCCTATTGATTTACGGATATGGAACCACAACGATTACCCAGGGCATTATTTCAAACAGCGTAATTTCCGGCACCAACTATCAAGGCGTTGGTCTTAGCCTCTTCGATGCCGCTCCCCAGGTAACCGGAACCACTATTACGAATCATTTCGTCGGTATCTATATCGACGGCAAGGATGCCAATGCTGTTATCAAGAATGGCAATGATATCTATGGCAACAAAATGGGTATCGTAATCGGCTGGTACGACGACAGCGCCAACTATCCCGACCAGACCTTCCCGGCACCTCAACCGATCATCACTCAGAACAATATTCATGACAACCGACAATTCTCCTGGCTGGATCCGATCAATTTCGCACCCTCGTCAATGTGGTTGGGTAGCAATTTTGACATGTCGGCTGCCGTGCTTCACATGGAAAACAATTGGTGGGGCAGCAACCGACTCGGTGATATCACCCGCACCATCGCCGATAACACCATGTACTGGTCATACCCGCAGGTCAAGTATGTCCCCTTCCTGGATGCCCCTTATCCGCAGGGAAAGTCCGTACAGATCAATTATCTGACCGGTAACATCAGCGACGACCACCCTCTGTCGCCCAACACCACCTATGAGATCGCCGGCACGGTAACGATCGCCGCGGGCACCACCCTGACCGTGCCCGAGGGCGTCACTATGCTGTTTTATCAGGGCGCACGTTTTGACATTGCCGGCAACTTGATCGTGAACGGGTCCGATGGCAGCCCGGTGCACTTCACCACCGCGGAAGACGTCAGTTACTACCGGGCGAACGCGGGCTACGCCAATTTCTGGAGCGGCCTGATGGTCGCCAACGGCGGGCGCGCCGATATCCAGCATGCGGTGATCGAATGGGCGGCATATGGGGTATACGTTACCAACGCCACCGCCGTCATCCGCAACAGCGTTTTGAAAAGCAACTACTACGGACTGCGCGCCGGCAGCCAGGCAGTAGTTACCCTGGCACCGGGAAACATCGTCACCTACAACAATATAGGCATTCGCGCCAGCGGAACATACACTGCCGGCAACGACCCGATACTCAAGGTTAACGGCAATGATATCTACAATAACAAGCAATCGGCCATCTATGCCGACTACTATTCGTATTCTAACTCTACACCGATAGATGCCACAGGCAACTGGTGGGGGACAGCGAACAGCGTAGATATAGATAACGTTATTTACGACCAGAAGGATCACCATCTGAATCCCACGGTCAACTACAGCGGTTATCGGAACGAAGTACTCGTCAGCCGACTGGAAGGAACGATTGCGTCGGATAAATCCCTGATCACCGACATCCCCTATTGGGTCATGGCCGACACCGTCGTTCCCTCGGGTGTCACCCTGGCGTTGCGCAATGGCGTGCGCCTCCAATTCCTTGATAATACCGGCCTGACTGTCGCCGGGAGCCTGCAAACCAGCAGCCCGGAAAACCTGCCCGTGGTTTTGACCAGTGACAATCCAGCCCCCAGTAAAGGGATATGGAAGGGAGCCTTTGTCAGCGGCTCGGTGTCCATCGACTCTACCGACATCCTCTGGGCGGACAAAGGGCTGAACTTCAGCCAAGGCGGCGGCCAGGTTTCCCATACCACGATCAAAAGGACCCATCAGGCGATTCGCGTCAGTGGCGGTTCAAGTCCGCAAATCGGACCGCAGAACATTCTATTGTTGAACGACTACGGTATCTATGCGCAAGGCGGCGGCAGCGACCCGAAACCCGTCGTCCATGGCAACAACCTCATTTACAATCAGATCGCCAATTACTACGCCACCGGGTTCACCAACACCGGCACCATTCTCGATGCCAGTGGAAACTGGTGGGGAAGCAGTGGCACCGGCGATATCGAAAACAGCGTCCACCATGCCTTGGACGATACCACCGCGCCTTTCGTCAACACCGGCGCCTCGCTGACGCAATCGGCGGTTATTAAGCCACTGCTCTCACCGGACTACAATCTGAATCTGCGCAGCGGGGTCTGGTACGACGTGGAAAACAGCCTTGAAATTCTCCTCGGCGTAAAACTCACCGTGGCAGAGGGAGCCACGCTGCGCTTCTCTCCCAGCAATAGCATGCTCGTAAGCCAGGGCACTGTGGATATTCAGGGCGACGCCGAGGCGCCGGTCACCCTGACCAGTAACGGTTCAGCCCCCGCGAAAGGTAGTTGGCAAGGCATTATTTTCTCCACCCCGGCCTATAACACATCTTCAACCATCCGACACGCCGACATCAGATACGCCGCGACGGGTATCTCCGTCGCGGAAGCGGGCTATACGCCTCCCAGCGCGGCAAATCCTGGCTTGCAGTTCAACAATAACCGGATTTCCGACTTCAGCCAGTCCGGTATCGCCATCGCCGTCGATTCGTATGCAACCATACTCGGGAACGACATCGTCAATAACGACCATACCGGCACAGGTATCTACCTGAAGAATTCCTCCCCCTTGATTTCCGGAAATCACCTCCACGGCACCGCGGCCGGTATCTATTTGGACGGATCCAATGCCCAAATAAAGTCCTATCCTTCAATAAAGGATGGCAACGAATTCGAAAACAATATCGTCGGCATGCACATCGAGGGCAACCATGCGTTTGCGACCAATCCCGCCCCCGCGATCAATAACAACAATTTCCATGACAACGTCAACTACCACCTCAGCAGTCACGGCTACGGCGGCCTCACACCCTCCGGCGAATTCATCGACGCGCAAAATAACTGGTGGGGCACCGTCAATCTTCGCCTCGTTCGCAATCGTATCCTCGACATCAACTATCCCGATGCCTCCACAATAGACCAAAGCGAACCGACGGTCGTTTTCCAACCCTACCTCGATGCCGCCTGGCCACAGGGCAGTGTTTTCACCGCGGACACCAATCTAAGCGGTACGATTACGACCGACACCAACCTGCTGGCCGGATTAGACTATACCGTTTCCGGCAGTCTGACCCTGGCAAGCGGCGCCACCTTGACCATTCCGGCTGGCACGTCCCTGAATTTTGCGCCCGGCGCGCAATTACTCGTCTATGGCACACTGCTGGCGCCGGGCGAGTCCTATCTCCCTGTCACCTTTACCGGTAACGGCACCGGCGATCTCTGGGGCGGCATCGTGATTTACGGCTCCGCGAATATTGAACATGCCATTGTCGAACACGCGAACACCGGCATTACCTTCTATAACGCAACCGGTCACCTGCGCGACAGCCTGATCGACCTCAATCAGATAGGCGTTCGCATCTATGGCAAATCCACCCCGCTATTACGCGAAAACAACACCATCACCAACAACGCTATCGGGATACTGGTGGAAGGCACGGGTAATAGCGACGAAAACCCGACCCCAATAATCCGGGGTAACGCCATCCACGCGAACGCGCAATACAATTTGCAGACCAAGAACTTCTTTGCCGGCCAAACAGCGTCCGTTTACGCGAAGTTCAACTGGTTGGGCAGCGCTCAGAATTCCGCAATAGAATCCACGCTGGAACACCGCATCGACAACAGCAGCTTGCCCCTGGTCGACTACATCCCCTACCTCGACGACCTCGATGGCCGGGCGCTCACGCCGGTGATCAATGATACGCTTACCGGTACCGTCGACGGTACGCAGCTTGCTCCCGGGACCACTTACTTACTGCACGACAATATAGTGATCACCGGCGGTTTGTCACCAAACATCGTATTCCGCAGCGACACCGGCGTGGGCGTCACGCTCGATCCACAGGCATTTGCCATAGCGGCAAGCGAACTCTATCCGGTCGTGTTTACCAGCCTGCAACAGGTCAAGCTCTTGAATGGAACCTATGATTACAGCCGTTCCTGGACAGGACTGCACATCAATGTCGATAATGCACAGCAAGGAGCGAACCTTCATGGCGTATTTGTCGAATACGCCGAAAACGGTGTTTATATCGAAAGCCAGGTTTCCTATACCGATTCCTATACAACCCGATGGTTCGCCAGCGACTCCGTACAAATAGCCGACAGCCTGGTCAGGCGAAACAAGCAGGGGATACTGATTCATGAGGCCTCGCCCAATATCGTCGGCAGCACTATTTCCGACAACGAGACCGGCATTCGAATTGAGTCGATCTCTTCGCCGAAGATATCCGAAGGCAACAAGATTTCTCACAACGGCGTCGGTATTCATATCGATGGCTACGGCGGCATGCAGAAATTCATCCCGCCGCCGAGCGACGCATACGCATCCATCTGGCCAGCCATCAAATACAGCATGGAAGCCGCTCCTACCATTAACGGTAACGAATTCCGCGATAACATTCACTATTCCATGGTTGCGACCAATTTCAACGCCAGCAGACTTTCCCACACCCGGCAGAACGTCAACGGTTCGGGAATATTATCGATACCGACGTTGCGAATTGACGCAAGCCGTAATATCTGGAACCAAACCGACCCTACATTGATAGCCAAATCTATCTTTGACAGAGGCGATGACTCAGGTCTCAATGTCTGGGTGGATTATTCGAATTACCTTGACGCATTCGGTGGTAACGCTCAAAAAGCTGACGAGTTATCCGGCCCTATCTCGGGCGCGAATTTGTCGCCCGGCCAGGTTTACAGGGTTATCGGCGATATCGCATTCAGTGGTGACCTTCCGATCGGAACGACCTTCGAATTCGTCGACGGGTATGCCATCGATATCTACGGCGACGCGTCCGTAACCGGCATGCCGGACAACCCGGTTGTATTCAAGCCCGCACTGGCCAGCGGAAAAAATGGCTGGCTGGATATCCACCTCACCGGTAAAGTACTGGTAGGGTATGATTTTCTCAATAACAGAAACATCTATCGAGACTATGCAGTCACCGTAGACTACCTAAACCTTTCATCCGCAGACATAGGCATACGTGTAACGAGCGGGGAATATATCGAAGATTTAGGCAGTTCAGGCAACAGTGAATTGATAGCTACATATGTGCGATGCGATACCGTTGACATTGCGCATACTCGAATTGACGACGCAAATATAGGCATTTGGTCAAGTCACTCAAGCCCAAAGATCAATGCCAATTACATTTCGCGATCGGTTATTGGCCTGCTGGCCACTTCCATAGCCTCACCAGAGGTCGCCAACAATACCATTATCGACAATGAACTAGGCATCTTCGTCAACAGCGCCGACAGCACGCTTTTACCCGTCTATACGCATATCTGGAATCCTACCATCGAAGGCTGGGATACAATCCAGTCAGGATTCACATACACAGACGCCCAGCCAAGAGTCAACGCCAATCGCATCGCCAATAATTCGCAATACAACTTTGTCGCTACCCACTATCATGACAGAACTGTCATTACGCCTCTATATCAGGGCTTAGCACCGGCCACCATGGTGACCGAGCTTGACGCCAAAGGGAATTGGTGGGGATCGATCGATCCGACGAAAATCAGCGAGAGTATTTTCGACTTCGCGGAAAACCCAAGAACCTCGCCTTGGGTAAATTACCTAAACTTTCTCAATGAAGACATGAACGAGGCGGCGGGCAATTACCTTGCAGGAACCGTTGGTGCAGCGCAAATTACTGCCGGGCAGACTTATCAGGTCATCGGCAACACTGTATTGAATGTAAATAACTTACCGGCCGGTACGCGGTTCGAAGTGGTTGACAGCTATTCGATTTCCATCGCCGGCGAAAACATCGGCAGCGCGGAACCCGGCGCAGCTCCGGTGGTATTCACCTCCGGTAAACCAAACCCCAGCCCCGGTGACTGGCCTGGATTGAAAGTACTGGATTACACTTATATAAAGTATATAGGTAACACACCGGTACCCTATAGCACCGTACTAAACAATGTAATCGTGGAATATGCCGATATCGGTATCTATGTATACCGACCAGTATACGAATACGCCGGTTTCACCGACCATGGCGTGGCGCACCCCAGTATCAACGCTTCCACGTTGCGAAATAACAATACGGGTACGAAGATTCGCTTGGCCTACGCTAATTTCAATAACAACTCCATTCACGACAATACCATAGGCATGTTTACCGCCCTCAAAGCTGGGGTAAATGGCGCCGGAAACACCCTAACTCATAACGCTTATGGCATCTATCTGGATGGAGAAGGCGGGCAGCAGGTGTTTCTCGATAACAATCAATCCATTTGGGTAAATTCCTATCTCTCCCTGAAGAGCGGCGCGATCCTTGAAAATCAATACAACATCGTCTCGCAGCACTTCTACCCGGGCTCCCCTGATGCAAAAACCAGCTACCTGGATTTTCAGCCTATCAATCTACAGAACAACTGGTGGGGCACCACCGATGCGCAAAGCATTGCGAGAACCATCTACGACCGGGCTGACGGCATTCAAGATGCTCCCTGGATCGACTTTGGCCATTGGTTGGATGAGAATGCGAACGCGACGACGTCAGAGCTTCTCTTCCACGTTCTTAACCTGGCAAAACCTGATATCGCGTATTATGCCGTCAGTAATCTGATCGCCGCCTACCCCGTTTTGATCCCTAATGGGGTCAGAATCTTATTTTTCCCCGGTACCCGATTGGACGCGGACTGTCCAATACATACTTTTGCGTCGAATACGGCGGACCATCCTGTCATTTTCGACTCCGCCAACACTGCGCCGGCGGCGGGCGATTGGCAAGGCATCGCCTTGCATAACTTTGCCGATTGCGGATATGATGTCGATGTCTTGCAGCCATTCAATTTCCGACATCAATTCAAATACATAACGGTACGGCATGCCAACCAGGCCCTGACGCTCTCCGGTGGCGCCGCCGTCGGCGTCGAAGACAGCCAGCTGCTCGACAACCGTGTCGGCATGGTCTTGACCGGTGGTTTCATTCCCGCCGACCCCTACGCGACCTGCACCGATCTCAACGGCACCCCGGTTTGCCCGCCGGAAAAAAATGATCAGTATCTAACCCACCTGGACTCCAACGCCTCGGTCACTCACACCCGCTTCGCCGGCAACAACGATAAGGCCGTGCGCGTGGAAAACTACGCCGACCCCTTGAAGGTACTCGATTTCAAGGAAAACTACTGGGATTCGCCTGTTTTGAGCGATATCAACGCCGTCATCCACGATAGCCTCGACGATCCCCGTGCCGCCATCGTCGCCATCGCCCCCTGGCGCCTCGACGCGGCCGGTACCGCGCTCAGCCCCTACCGCTCGCTCGGTGGCCGGGTTTCCGATGCCCTCACCCCGTTGACCGATACCAGCGCCCCCTACCTGGTCGTCGGCGATACCGAGGTATCCCTGGGTAATTCCTTCACGGTCCCCGCCGGCACCCAACTGCATTTCAACAGCGGCCGCGCCCTGCGCAACCACGGCCACCTCACCCTCGCCGGCAGCGATGCCGCCCCGGTCACCCTGACCTCGGCCCAGGTCAATAAGAAAGCCAACGACTGGTCCGGCCTCCTCACCACCGGCCCTGGCGCCCTCACCGAGGCCGGCTATACTGTAGTGGAATACGCCGCCGACGCCCTGGCCTTTGCCGCCGGGGCCGGCGGCACGGTCGACCACGCCACCCTGCGCCGCAATCAGAATGGCCTGGCCGTGCGCGGCGGCGCGGCCAGCGGCGATCTCACCCAGGACAGCCACCCGGTCATGCACTCGAGCAATCTCTACGACAACGGCAATTACCAGGTCGATGCCCGCGACTTCGCCGATCCCGCC
>DKAS01000010.1 GCA_002448875.1 Proteobacteria bacterium UBA6920
ATGCCGCAGCTCATGCAGCGCTCGGCTTCCGCCTTGGCCTGTTCTTCGCTCAGTCCGGTCACCCGTTCCTGGAAGTGACCCAGCACTTCCTCGGCCGACGGCACTTTTTCCTGGCGCTTGTTGCGTTCTTCATATTCGAAGTGGCCCAGGAACAGTTCGGTGGACGGAATCACCTGTTGGAAGGAGCGATCCTCATAGTTGTGCACGGCGAAACCACCTACCGCCTTACCCGCTTCGGAGGTGCCACGCACGCCGCGGTCGATGGGGCGATCGTCGGAGCTGCCGCCCGGCTTGTACATCTCGGGTTCCAGACCGGTTTCGCGCAGCTTTTCCAGCAGATTGAAGTGGTGTACATCAACCTTCGGGCGCTTGCCCAGTTCCTGGTTCTTCAGGAAGGCATCGATGCTGGTCACCGCCACCGATGCCTGACCGATGGCCGTGGTCAGCAGGTGCGGCCGGATGATGTCGCCGGCGACGAAGAAACCGGGTTTGTTCGGCACCTGATAGTGCTTATCGGCGTTGATTAGTCCCTTGCCGTTGTCGAAACTTTCCATACCTTGGAAATTACCGACCTGGCCGATGGCTGACACGATGAGATCGGCGTCGATCACGAATTCGGTGCCGGGCTTTTCCTGCGCCTTGCCCTTGACGTATTCCAGTTCGATGACCTTGAGGCCGGTGGCACGGCCATCGGCACCCCTGATCACTTCCACCGGATTGAGGCAACCGCGGATATCCACACCCTCGCGCAACGCGTCCTCGATTTCATGCTGCGCCGCGGTCATGTTGTCCAGCGGATGGCGGGAAATCAGCGTAACGGCGGCGCCTTCACGCTTGGCGATGTCCATGACGTCGTGGGCGGTATGCCCCAGCACCACCATTTCAGGGCGGTCCTTCTCGGTGATGTTGGTGATATGCCCCAGTCGGCGAGCGACCGAAGCCACGTCGATGGAGGTATCGCCGCCGCCGATGACCAGCACCCGGCCAGCCACCGTTTTCAGGCGACCGTCGTTGAACGCGTCAAGGAAGGCGACACCGGAGACGCAGTTGACGGCGTCGGCGCCGGGCACCGGAATACCGCGACCCGCCTGCGCGCCGATGGCGAACAGCACCGCATCGAAGTTCTTTTCCAGGTCGGCCATGCTGATGTCGCGCCCCACCCGGGTATTCATCTTCACTTCCACGCCCATGTCGATAATGCGGGCGATTTCGCCGTCGAGCACGTCGCGCGGCGTGCGGTAACCGGGGATACCGTAACGCATCATGCCGCCCAGTTCACGGTGGTCGTCGAATATGGTGCAGCCATGCCCCAGCAGGCGCAGCTGATAGGCCGCCGCCAGGCCGGCGGGACCGCCGCCGATGATGGCGATTTTCTTGCCGGTGTTTTTCGCCGCGGCGGTGAATTTCAGTTTCTCTTTCAGCGCATGGTCGCCAATGAACTGTTCAACCGAATTGATACCGACGTGGTCTTCCACCTGGTTGCGGTTGCAGCCGTCTTCGCAGGGTGCCGGACACACGCGGCCCATGATCGCGGGAAAAGGATTGGCGGTGGTGGAACGGCGGAAGGCGTATTCCTGCCAGCTCATGCCCTTGACCGGCTTTTCGATACCGCGCGCGATATTGAGCCAGCCGCGAATGTCCTCACCGGAGGGACAGCTGCCCTGACAGGGAGGTGTCTGATGCACATAGGTCGGGCATTTATAGGTGGTGTCCGCGACGAAAATGCGCTCGCGCCCGGGCAGTTGTTCACTATCACCATCCCTGAACCGTCTGAAAGTATGACCTTGCTTCGTCTTGTTTGCTGGAGTTGCCATGGTTTTGTCTCCCGATCCTGAATCTAGCCAGTAGTGCCCGTAATCTTCGTCAGTCCTTGCCACCGAGGACGATAGCATCGCCCACCACGTGGTGCAGACTGGTAATCATATTCATGCCGAACTTGTAGTACGGCAAAGTCTTGGCGAACTGCGTCTTACAGATCGCGCAGATCGCCACCAGGGTGTTGACCTGGTGATCATCCACCACCTGTTTCAAAGCCTGCATGCGCGGCATCGCGCCCTTGACCCGCAGCTCCATCAGGTCGTCGGTCAGCAGACCGCCGCCGCCACCGCAACAGAAGGTGTTTTCATGGATGGTCTCCGGTGCCATATCATAAAAATTATTGGCGACGGTTTTCAGTATCTCGCGCGGGATAATGAACTGCCCACCCGGTATATTGCCCATGCGCGAGGCGCGCGCCACGTTGCACGAATCGTGGAAGGTGATGCGCCGGTGATCATTGGCTTCCTTGTCGATCTTCAAGGCGCCGCGCTGCAGCAGGTCGTAAGTGAGCTCGCAGACATGCTGCGGCGCCGGATACTTGGGATCGAGAAAATCGAAGGGGCCGATCAGCGTATTCCAGAAACTGTAGGCGACGCGCCAGGCGTGGCCGCACTCACCGACGACGATGCGCTTGACGCCCAGCTCCAGAGCCGCCTCGCGAATACGCATGGCGGCACGCTTGAGGTTGTCGTGGCTGCCGATGAACATGGAAAAATTGGCGGCTTCGGATGCATAGGAGCTTACCGTCCAGCTGATGCCCGCCTGATGAAACACCTTGGCGTAACCGATCAGGCCGTCGATATGCGGCTCGGCGAAGAAATCGGCCGAAGGGGTGATCAGCAGCACATCGGCGCCCTTCTGATCCACCGGGAAGCGCACATCCACGCCGGTATCCTCTTTGACGTCCTCTTCCAGACCCGCCAGCGTGTCTTCCAGCGCCGGACCGGGCAGGCCGAGGTTGTTACCGACCTTATGCACCTTGCCGAGAATTTCGTTGCAGTACTTCTGACCGACGCCGATGGCGTCCAGCACTTCGCGCCCGGCCATGGAGATTTCCGCAGTGTCTATGCCATAAGGGCAGAACACGGAACAGCGGCGGCACTGGGAGCACTGGTGAAAATAGCTGTACCACAGGTCGCGGGTCTTTTCGTCGAAATCGATGGCACCCACCAGTTTCGGAAACAGCTTGCCGGCCAGGGTGTAATGCCGGCGATAGACACCGCGCAGCAGATCCTGGCGCGCCACCGGCATATTGTTCGGATCTTCCGTACCCAGATAATAATGACATTTGTCGGTACAGGCGCCGCACTTGACGCAGATATCGAGAAACACCTGCAACGCTCGCGACTGGCTGACCAGCTCACCCAGCTTCTTGACCGCGACATTCTGCCAGTCATCGACCAGCGCGCCGGGGAATCCCAGCGACGCCTGATGCTCCGGCTTGGCGACAAACGGTTTGCTGTGCGCCATGCTGCCGGGTTTGATATGCGGGATAAGGGGGAACTCTCTGAGCTCGGGTGTGTGAAAATCCGCCATGTAATCCTCTTTTTTCCCCGTTACTGCGCCGACCAGCCCGCCACATGACGTTTTTCCCGCACGTCATCCGTCTGGTTGCGGGTGGGGCTGAAAAACATGCCCGGAGCATGCAGCAGTTTACTAATAGGGAAAATCAGCATTAATACGATGACCAGACCCAGATGCACCAGCAAAAAGGGGTTGGCCGGCAAGGGCTGCAGATCAAAATACATCAACCCCAGGACAAAGGCCTTGAGGGATACGATATCGGTATGCGCCACGAATTTCAGCGCCAGACCACTGAGGGCGATCGCCAGCAACAGTGCCAGCAGCAGATGATCGGAGGGGCTGGAAATATAGCGCACGCGGTCAACCAGAACGCGGCGCGCCCACAGCCCGGCCAGCCCGGCCACCATGGCGAAGGCAGCATATTTGCCGAACGGTTGCACCCAATCCACCCAGAACCACACCGGCTCGGTGACATAGCGCAAGTGGCGCATCAGCACCAGAGCCAAGGCCAGATGAAACATCCAGCCGAACAGCCAGATCCACTTATTGGATTTGAACAGGCTGTGAAAAACCGTCACTTCCTTGGTCAAACGCCAGACCACGCCGCCGGTCGTCAAGGGTGCGGGCGTCGTGGGTATTTTCAGGGGCTGGGGCGTTTTGCTGTAGATATATATCTTGCGCCCGACGCCAAACAGCAGCACCAGGGTGGCAAGATAAAACAAAACAGCATAGATGACTGATAAAGACATGCATCAGTCCTTCATAGTAAAGTGTAGTTTTTATGGCCGTCGGGCCGTTGCCGCGCAAGCGGCCCGACGGATTTCAACCCTGGCGTATAATCAGACGCAACCGGTCGGCTTGGGCAGACC
>DKAS01000224.1:0-189 GCA_002448875.1 Proteobacteria bacterium UBA6920
GCTGGTGCCCAGGCTCATACCCATCGACAAGTTGCGCCGCGCACGCCTGGCCGCCTACCTGATGGGTGGCTGCATACTGTTGCTCGGCTTCACCCACGACGCATCGATGGCCAAGAGCGTGCTGTTGCTCATCGGCCTGACCGGTGGCATCTTCGTGGTACCCATCAACGCCGCGCTGCAGGAGATCGG
>DKAS01000224.1:259-4237 GCA_002448875.1 Proteobacteria bacterium UBA6920
GCAACTGAAAACACAGGCGCCTGTGTTTTCAGTTGCGCGGCGCGCGGCCAAAGGCAACGGCCCGCCGCCAGCATGGCGGCGGGCCGCTCATACGGACCAAACGAATTGACGGTAGTCGTATTTGCTGCTCAGCGGATATCAGGCTCAAACAGGGGGTATGACATATTGCATTATTATAGAGATTTTTTGTCTTTCAGTAAGCTCTACCGGCCCAACCGGATCTAATAGTGAATGTCCTTTTCAAAACGTAAACCCATCGCTGTCTGACTCCAGGACTTGCCACGCCATTGATAACGGCTGTCTACCGCTTCAAGGATCAGACTGGTCTCGGTTGAAAGAAACGTGGCCACGCCAAGATTGACTCCCAGGCACGGTTCGTTGAAGGAAAAATGTGTTCCCTCGATCCTGCCACGATAATTACCCTCGGAATAAAACACGCCGGAATAGACCAGCTGCTTCGGCGCAGGCCGGTAACCAACCGAAAGCGTCACATCCGTATAGTAAGCCGCGATGCCCATGCCCGTTTTCGCATACACATCCCCACCATTATAGTCTTCGGTATAGTTCACCGATCCGGAAAGCGCCACGGACATGTCACCCGCGCCCGCCCGTACCTGATCCTTGCCGAGAACTTGATACTTCGCCTTGGCGCCAAAACCGCCGTAACCGATATTGGCCGCGAAATCCACTTTGTCAAATGGCCCGTAGGTGAAGGCGAATTCGGGTATGGCGTCAAAATGATCTCGGTGATAACTATCAAGATCGTTGCCATCAAAGACTATCATCGGACCTGCGTTTGATTGAAAATCGAAAGACAGCGCGCGGCTGCCCTCATTCTCCGGCAGGTTGTAGCGCAACAACGGCCGGTAGATTGCCAGACGCCTGGCGTCACAGGCGCAAAGCAGAATACCCAGGACAACAACCATCACAACGCTCACTCGTTCGCGGTATAATGTGTTTAGTGTAGACATGATATAGCTTCCTTGTGTTATGCACCAAAAGACATATCAAGCTCCGCTTGAAGTATAGTACCTAAAATGTGGTCCGCACCAGTTACGGCGATATACTCCGCACCGGTGAGCCGAGATCGAGAACGAATCGCGGCAATTCCCCGACGATAAGCAGCTGCGCATGCTTTAACTCATCTTCTTCCATAACGTCCTGTCGGGTCCGAAAATTCCCTGGCGGATATTTCTTGCGGTGTAATATTCATGGGTTCGTGACTGAGATCAGGCATCCACGCGGAAAAACCGCCACTCATTCGCTGCGCCCCATCCTGTCCGGTGCAGACCTGCTGCCCCAGCGCTGCGCACCCGCACGGCGTTTTTCGCACCACTCGACTCAGGCAAGCCAGCACGCCATAAAATTCGATAAGCATTCGACCAAGCGAGACACGGGGAACGGGATACTGAAATTGCTTTATAAATCAATCGGATCAACTTAAGAATCCAGCGCTTGATCCGCCCCGGAAGTTGTGGCAGCGTAATCTTTACCAAACCTGGCACTACGGTCCCGGGCGTGGCGTAGCGATAATTACAACTTGACTGCCTGGTCAATACCGACCCCGGTACAGCGATGCATCTTGATTCCTTTATCACATCGGCGCTGGTGATACTGATCGCCACTTCCATCGCCGTTACGCTGTTCCGCTATCTGCGTCTGGGTTCGGTGCTGGGCCTGCTGTCGGCGGGAATCATCGTCGGACCACATGTTGCCGGTTCTCTGGTGACCGAGCATGTCGACGATGTGCGCCACTTCACCGAACTCGGCGTGGTGCTGCTGTTGTTCCTGATCGGCATCGAGATGAAACCCAGCCGCTTGTGGGCCATGCGCCGCGATGCGCTGGGCCTGGGCACGCTGCAAATCCTGATCTCGGGCCTGGCTATCGGCGTGTATTTCATGGCCTACCAGCAGCGCTGGCAGGTCGCCCTGTTGATCGGCATGACCTTCGCCCTCTCCTCCACCGCCTTTGTCCTGCAGTTGTTGCAGGAACGGGGCGAGATCGCCAGCCGCCACGGCGACACCGCTTTTTCTATCCTGTTGATGCAGGATCTGGCCGTCGTGCCTATGCTGGCCATAGTCCCTATCATGTCCCGGAGCGGACCCATGGCCGGCGCCCTGCCGCGCTGGGAACAGGGTCTGGTTCTCGTCGGTGCCATCGGACTGTTGAGCGCTTTCGGCCGTTTCGCCGTCCCTGCCGCATTGCAACTGCTGGCCCGGCAACGCAACAAGGAAGGATTTCTCTTGGTGGTCATCCTCGCCGTGCTGCTGGCCGCCTGGGCCATGCAGCTGGCCGGGGCCTCCATGGCCCTGGGAGCATTCATCATTGGCGTGGCCCTGTCGGGTTGCCGCTTCCGCCACCAGATTCAGGCCTCCATCGAGCCCTTCAAGGGCATTCTCATGGGCCTGTTCTTCGTCGCCGTGGGCATGTCCATCGATTTTCGTTCCCTGGCCATGGACCTGCCCCTGTTTGCGCAACATACCATGGTGATCATCGGCCTGAAGATCCTGGTGCTGTTCCTGCTGGTGAGAGCTTTCGGCTATTCGGCGGCGATCGCCAGCCGGGTGTCCTTTCTGCTTTCCCAGGGGGGAGAATTCGGTTTCGTGCTGTTCGGCTCGGCCAAAACTCTGCGCGTTATTGACGATACCACCTTCGTCCACGCCATCGGCATCATTTCCATCAGTATGCTGCTGACGCCGGTGTTGTTGCATCTGTCCGTCTGGTTGAGCAACCGTTTCACGGCTCTGGGTGAATCAACCGGTCAGGGCTTCGCGGACTCCGAGCACAACACCGCTGCACCGAAGGTGATTATTGGCGGCTATGGCCGGGTGGGACACGCCGTGTCCGTGCTGCTGCACAGCAGCGGCATACCTTTTATCGCCTTCGACACCAATCCCAAACACGTGAGTCAGGGACAGGCGGACGGTTTTCCCGTGTACTATGGCGATATCGGCGATCGGGATCTGCTCGCCACCGCCCACGCCGAACATGCATTGCTGGTGATTCTCACCATCGATCACGGCCCATCCGCGGAACTCGCGGTCTCGCACATCCGCCACAGTTACCCTGCCCTGCCGGTGATCGCCCGAGCCCGCGACCTGGCCGCGGTAGCCCGCCTAATGGAGGCCGGCGCCACCCATGCCTATCCCGAAGCAGTGGAGAGCAGCCTGCGCCTCGGCGCCCTGGCCCTGGAAATCCTCAATACCCCGCAAGAAAATGTCGACTTATTGATGCGCGGCGTGCGTTCGGACAACTACAAGCTGGTTGAACCGCATAAGAACGGCAACTAACAACAGCAACAGCGAACCGCGGGGTCGGACCACGGTAATCTGTTGAAATCTTTTGAATCTGTGCGCCTAAACGGGGGAGATTTTCGCCTTAGAACGCCATTTGGCGCCCACAAATACCAGCGTAAGAACAGTCCCGCGATTTAAACAGCGTTATTCAACCCCTGAAATGCCGCCCCTAAATGAAAAAAACTGCTCGAATTTTCTCAAAAACATTTATTAATCAAAGAGTTTCTTTGGTCCGACCCTCCCTCAGTTGCAAGAAAGTCGTAAGGATCGGNNCGATCTCGGTGACCGCGCCGACGGTAAAATGTCGGCCACCAGCCGCGGCGAACTGGCCGTCACCGGCGTCGCCCTGATCGGTTCGGTCTTCGTCCTGCCCGAATACGCCGCCGTCAGTTCGCTGCTGGCCCTGTCGGGGGTATTCCCGGCCATCAGCGCCCTGATCGGTGAAGACCTGCTGCAGAGCGTCGTTCGCCCCTACCAGCAGCCGGCCATCCCGCGGGTAGAGCAAACCAGCCCGGCGGCGGAACAACGCAAGGCGGCGGCCATCACCGCCATCGACGAAGTCCGCAAGAGCAAGGAACGCAAGACCGCGCACAAAGCGGCCTGAGATCAGAAAGGACAGCCCGCCACCATCCTGGTGGCGGGCTGTTTACGTTTTAACTAGGGAACCTCTGATTAAGTCCC
>DKAS01000002.1 GCA_002448875.1 Proteobacteria bacterium UBA6920
GATGGCCAGACCCAGGCCGGTACCGCCGTAAGAACGGGAAGGTGAATCGTCGCTCTGGTAGAACGGCTGGAACAGCAGCGGCAGATTTTCCGGCGCAATGCCTATGCCCGAATCGCTGACGGCAAATTCATACTGCGTCTTATCCGCTCCCACCTTGCTTCTGATGCTCAAGGTAATCATGCCTTGCTGGGTGAATTTGTTGGCGTTGTTCAGCAGCAGAACGAGAATCTGACGCAGTTTGCGATGATCGGTAACGAGTTCCACGCAATCATCGGCGATGTTGATGCGCAGCGCGTTGCCCTGGCTGGCCAGCGGCGTCGCGAAAGTGGAACGCAAGTCATCCACCAGGTTGCCGATCAGCAGGGTTTCGGCGTTGACACTCATGCTGCCGGCCTCGATCATGGTGAGATCCAGGATTTGGTCGATCAGCGACAGCAAATGCCAGGCTGCAGTGGTTATTTGCCGGCAGTCATCGCGGTCGGTCGGTCTGTCCGCGGCCGCCAGGCTGTCATACAGCATGTCACCGTAACCGATGATCGCATTCAGCGGNNAGTTCATGACTCATATTGGCTAGAAAACGATTTTTCGCGATATTTGCCGCCTGCGATTTACCCAACGCGACTTCCAGCTGGGATTGTCTCTGCAGGATCTGATCGAGCATGGCATCGAAGAAACGGGAAAGTTGCCCGAATTCGTCCTTGCGCCGGCTGTCGATGCGTTGCTGGCCCTGACCGGGAAAAGCCCGGCGGGTGGTTTGCACCAGTTCCGCCAGCGGTTGCAGTACGTTCCTGCGTATGGTCAGCAGCAGCAGCAGGGAAAGCAGGGCCAGGGAGGCCAGGGAATAGTAAAACACCTGCTTATGTCGCTCATGGGCCAGGGAGCTCAGGGGGATGTGCGCGGCGACCAGCGTAATAGTCTGGATGCCGCTGGATTCGTTGACCAGAATGCGGCGCAGCTTTAATTCCAGGTCGGGGCGAAACTGACCGATTTCCCGGGCGCCAGCCCCCGGAGTCAGACGCAGGGCGACGAATCCGAGTTCGACGAGCAACACCCGCGCTTGCCGCTCAAATCCCGGGGTCATTACCGAGCGTTCGGCGATCAGCACTTTTTCGATTCGGTAGGCCAGCAGGTCGGCCTTCTCCTCGTATTCCGCCAGCAGGCTGTCGTCGACGCGCACAAACACCAGGGTGGCGATGGTCGTTATCAGGACAGCGATGACCAGAACGACCTTGGTGGTAATGACCACGGCGACGCTGCTGCGCCAATTCATACTTGCGGTCGCGGTGGGCTCTTGGTACACGTTCAGGTCATCACTCGGCGGCGGAATATACCATATATTAAATATAGTAAGTTCGGACCACCCTGCCTTGTCTTTAAAGGAAATGTAAAAAAAATATTTCCTGCAGGGAAAAGCAGCCTGGTCACACCGTTTTACAACCAATCCGTTATTTGCATATATGTTTTTTTTAATTAAGGAATCATCCTCGGCATCCGCTAAGTTTGTAGGAGAATGATACTTAAAGGCTGGATCAACGGGATATGCGCAAGTTTCCGTCTTTGCCGGTATGCGCGGCTTTACTGTATGTCAGCGCTTGCACGCATATCGCACAAAATTATCAGTTGAACCGGGACGGTGAAGCGTTTTTCACGGCGGCGTTGCAGGAAATGGCGCTCTTGAGCCCCGGACCCGGCGCCATCGATCGGGTACTGGCCTTGCAGCGAGAACGGGACGAAAATTTCAGCAGCGAAAAGTATGTTCAGGGCGTGGAGGAACTGGCGGCGCGTTTCGTCCGTGCCGCCGGCGAACTGGTCGCGCGCAGCCGCATTCACTTTGCCCAGGAAAGGGCGGAGCAGCTGACGCGGCAGATGTCCAAGCCCGAACGCCAGGCACTGGCGCGCGATACCGAAGCGACCTTGCGCGCTTTCGCTTCCCTCGATGTCGGCGCAGTGGATGAGCAGACCCTGCAACAGGTAGCGATTGCGGAGCAGGCCGTGCAGCAGCTGGTGGCGAAACCGCAGTCCAAGCAACGGCGGCTGGACGACGCCGCATGCGCGGCGTATCTGCAGCAGGCAAAGGTTTCCCCGGCGTTGCAACGGCAGCAGTTAGCCAGTGCCGGCGGCGGCAAGCGACAATACCGAGCCAGCTTCGCCGATTTCGTCTGCAGTCTGGCCGCCCGCGAGTTGCGCCCGCAGCTTACCGCCGTAGGCGGGAGTGCGCTAAGGCAAGCCATTGAATTCCAGGATGATCTGGGAAAACAACGGCGCCTGCTGTTTGCCAGATCCGGCAAGGATAAACAAATCTCCTGGCAGCTAGTTGAAGTCTACAGCGACGGTAAGCTCCAGTATCTGTCCGCTTCCGAAAAATACAGTCTGCTTAAGTCGCTCGCTCCTTGAACACCGTCGTTGCGGCATTACCCATGACGGCGCGCGCTAGCCGGCTGCGGCGGCCGGCGCCCGCGTTTGCCGCTGCCGCGGCGGTCGCGGCAGACCATACCCTTTGGGGCGGTATCGGGGTAATATCGGACTTCCTGGTTCCAGTCTAACCATGACACAAGGGGGGGGCATGCAGCAGCAACAGGCGGACAATCTGATCGAAGGCTTGCAGCATTCAGTGGCAAAGTACGGTAATGCGGTGGCAATCAATGGACTGCAGGGCGATGTGAGTTTTCAACAGTTCGCCGCCGTCACCGACCGGGTGGCGGCGGCACTGGCGGCAGCCGGCTTGCGTTCCGGCGACAGGGTCGGGCTGTACTGCGTGAACTCCGAAGCTTATGCCATTGCCTATTTCGGCATTATCAAGTGCGGCGCCATTGCCGTACCGGTTAACCTGCTGCTGCCGCCGACGGAGATTTCCTACATTCTCAACGATGCGGAGGTCAGTATGCTGATCTACCATCAGCTGTTCCGCGAAACCGTCGCCTCCCTGGCCGTACCCTCACTGCGCCAGCGCATTGTAATCGGTGATGTCGCCACGGGCGATGACACCAGCCTGGCGGCCTGCATGGCGGCAACGGGGCAGGCTCCGGCGATCAAGGTGCGGCCGGCGGAGGATGTAGCATGTATTATCTATACTTCCGGTACCACCGGACGTCCCAAGGGCGCGATGCTGACCCACCGCAATCTCATGGCCAACGCCAACAGTTGCCGGCACGCATTGCAACCGCAGGCTGGCCGCGACGCCTACCTGGTGGTACTGCCCATGTTCCATTCCTTCGCCCACATGGTCGGCATGCTGGTGCCGCTGCTGTCCGGCTGCCGTTTCGTGCCGGTGCCGAAATTCGATGTGCAGCTGGTGGCGGACACCATCGCGCGCAACGGTGCGACGGTATTCATGGGAGTGCCTACCATGTTCGCCATGCTGCTGACGCTGCCGCCGGAGCAAACCGGTAAACTGGCCACCTTGCGCTATTGCATCGCCGGTGGTTCCGCCATGCCTCTGCCGGTGATGGAAAAATTCGAGCAGCGTTTCACCGCTTTGATCTATGAGGGGGACGGCCCTTCGGAGTGTTCGCCGGTTACCTGCGTCAATCCCATCGGTGGTCAGCGCAAGCCGGGATCGGTGGGTCCCGCGGTGCTGGACGTCAGCATGGAAATCCGCGACGCCGATGGCAAGAAGGTGGTGGATGGGGAAATCGGCGAGATCTGCGTGCGCGGTCCCAACGTGATGCCTGGCTACTGGCGGCGTCCCAAGGAGACCGCGGAGGTGTTTTTTGGTGATTGGTATCGCACCGGCGATCTGGGTTATCGGGACACCGATGGTTACTTCTATATCGTTGATCGCCTGAAGGACATGATCATCATCAACGGTATGAATGTTTATCCGAAAATGGTGGAAGACGTGTTGTATCGCATGCCGCATGTCAAGGATGTGGCGGTGGTTGGCCAGCCCGATGACCTGCACGGCGAGGTGCCGGTGGCATATATGGTAGCGGACACTCCCGGGGCGATCAGCGCCGATGATGTGGCGGAATTCTGCAAGGATAAATTGGCCGGCTACCAGACACCGCGCACCGTCATCTTCATGGACGCTCTGCCGCGAACGCCCACCGGCAAGGTGCTCAAGCGGGAATTGAGTAAGCGTGGGGATCGTGAACGGGGTATCAAATCATGAGCTCGGTCGTGCGCCGGGTTTACAGTAACGGGCCATCCGGGAGTGGTACCCGTGCTGGGTTTTAATGCCAGTTATTTTTATATCGGCAATCCACTGCGTCTGCTCGACAGCTGGCTGCACCGGCCGACGCTGCGGACCCAGATAGAGCTGCAGGGCCGACCGATGCTGGTGCGCTGGACCCGCCGGGCGGATCGGCAAATGCGCCGCGTACCGGCCGTGACCGCGGAATTGCAGCTGTACTTCACTTGCGTGGTGCAGAAGCGGGTGGTGTTTCACCCGCGGATGCTGCCCGAAGCGACCGCAGTCAATCAGCAACTGGCGGTGGTGTTTCGCACGGTACAGTCCGCCGCCTGCGATCCGGTGGAGTTCGCCGCGCATCATCCGGTACAGCGGCAACTGACCGCGGCCGGCGCCCAGCGTATGCGACCGCGGGCCTTGCGCATCGATTTCCGCGCCGGGCAGTGGTGCGGCGCCTTCGAGCTGTAGGCGCCGCAGCCGAGTCTCAGCCGGTGTTGCGCATGCCGGCGGCGATGGCGTTGATGGTGCGCAGCAGCGGGCGCAGCCACACCGCGCGGTCCGCATCGGCGGACTGTTCGTCGCGATAACGGCGCAACAGCGTCAGCTGAATGATGTTCAACGGATCCAGATAGGGGTTGCGACGGCTGAGGGACAGTTTCAGCGGCAGATTGTCGTCCAGCAATTCGTCGAACCCGGTCAGGCGCAGGACGATGTCCCGGGTCTTTTCGAATTCACTGCTGATCAGGTGATAGATATGATTGGCCGTGCCCGGGTCGGAGGCGAGGGTGGCGTATTGTCTGGCAATGTGCATGTCGGCCTTGGTCAACGCCATCTGGATATTGCTGATAAAGGCACGGAAAAACGGCCAGGTCTGGAACATTTCCCCGAGAATTTTTATCCGCCCCGCATCCTCGGCACACCAGTCGCTGAGCGCCGTGCCTATGCCGTACCAGGCGGGCAGGGTATGGCGCGATTGCGCCCAGCCGAATACCCAGCCGATGGCGCGCACCGAGGACTTGGAGCGGTCTTTTTTGTTGCGGTGCGAAGGCCGTGAACCGATATTGAGCTGGCCGATCTCGGCGATCGGCGTGCATTCGTAGAAATAATCGAGAAAACCGGGGGTGCGATCCGTCAGCTCGCGGTACGCGGCTTCGCCGCGCTTGGCCAGATCGGACATGATTTTCACGTAGGCCTCGGGATCGCGGGAAAAATCCGTCACCAGGCTGCGACTGGCCTGGATCAGGCCGGAAGCGCCCATGCCCAGTTCGTAAATGGCGGTTTCATGATTACTGTATTTGAACGACAGCACCTCGCCCTGCTCGGTGAACTTGATTTCACCGTGCACCGTGTCCGGCGGCTGCGCCAGTATCGAATCATAAGTCGGGCCGCCGCCGCGGCCGACCGTGCCCCCGCGGCCATGAAACAGGCGGATGCCGATATTGCGGCTGCGCGCCAGACCGGTGATTTGTTTCTGCGCTTGATACAAGGTCCAGGTCGAAGACAGGATGCCGCCGTCCTTGCAGGAATCGGAGTAGCCGAGCATGACTTCCTGCAGATTACCGGAAGCCCGCAGCAGGCTGGCGTAGATCGGCGTGTTCAGCAGTTGTGACATCACCGGCTCGATGTGTTCCAGGTCGACGATGGTTTCGAACAGCGGGGCGATGCGCAACCGGCAGAACCAGTCGCCCGACGCGTCCCTGCCCACCAGCCCGGCCAGGCGTCCCAGCAGCATGACTTCCAGCACGTGGCTGGCGGCATGGGTCATGGAGATGACATAGCTGCCGAAGGATTCGGGGGCCACGGTATGCTGCATGCGCTGCATGACCTCGAACAGCGTCACTGTTTCCACGTTGGCATCCGCCAGGCGCGATTTGTCCACCGTCAGCGGCTGGTCATCTGCCAGCAGGCGCGCCAGCAGCGCCAGGCGCTGCTCTTCGTTCAATTCGTCATAGTTGATTCCCTGCGCCTGCTGGCTGAGAATCTCCGCCACCGCCTGCGTATGACGGGTGGATTCCTGGCGCACATCCAGGTGCACCAGGTGGAAACCGAAAGTTTCCACCTGGCGGATGAGTTTTTCCAGGCCCAGGTAGTGGGCAACATTGCCGTCACTGTGGCTGACCAGGGAGTCGCGCATCAGATGCAGGTCGGCGACGAATTCCTGCGCCGATTGGTAGGCATCGGCATGCCGGGCCTGCGGTTCACGCTGCAATGCCTTCTTGATGGCCACCAGGTTGTGTTCCAGGCGATAGCGCATGATGCCGATTTTGCGCCGATAAGGTTCCTGACTGAAACGTTCCGGTCGCTCGCGAAAAGCGTTTTCGGCAAACTGATTGTCCATGGACAGGCTTTCCATCAGCTGCGCCGAGGGCGTGCACAACAGGCGCGAGTGGGTCAGCACCTTGCCCAAATCCCGCAGGTTGCGCGAGTAGGCCAGCAGGGTATCCTGGCTGTAGGTAAGCACGGCCATTTCCGTGGTTTCCGGCTTGACGAAAGGATTGCCGTCGCGGTCTCCGCCTATCCAGGAGCCGAAGTGGAGAAAGCTCGGTACCGTGACCGTCGCCGCGTCATCGCCGTAGACACGGCGTATCGCCTGTTCCAGGTTGTGGTAAACCTGGGGCACGGCTTCGAACAGGCACTCGCGGAAATAGTACAGGCCATTGGAGATTTCATCTTTGACCTGCGGCTTGTTGCTGCGCACTTCATCGGTTTTCCACAGCGCCTGGATCTGGGCCAGCAGCAATTGCTCCAGCTCGTCCTTTTCCCATTTCATGTACGCCGGATTGTCCAGCTGTTCGCCGGTGATGAAGATGCGGCGCAGGCCGTCCATCAGCGTGCGTCGTTTGGATTCCGTGGGATGGGCGGTGAACACCGGTGAGTAATATAATTTGTTCAGCAGGTCCTGCAGCTGTTTGACGTCGATGCCGGCGGCAAACAACTCGTGCAGGGTGGCGTCGAACGAGCCTTTCCAGGTCTGGGCGCTGCGCACGATGCGCCGCCGCTGGTGGTGTTGAAAGGCTTCCTCGGCAATATTCACCAGCATGAAGTACGTGCTGAAAGCCCGCACTACCTGCGTCAGGGTGTCGGTATCGAGATTTTCCACCAGGTGGTTCAGACGCTTGCGCAGGCTGCGATATTCTTTGCTGCGCAGGCGGATATGCCCTTTGCGCAGCGCTTCCACCGCGGCGAACACCTTGTCACCGCTGTGACCGCGCAGGATGTTGCCGAGAATGTTGCCGAAAAGTTTGACCCTTGAGCGCAGGGCCTTGTCACTGTACTGCGTGTTCATGTCTCTGCTGTTCGCCGCTCGCGTCGTTGATGTTGATCGGGGTATGCCGCCGCACAAAGCCGGCCATTATACCCTCCTTGCCGCCGCGGGGGGACTCTTATCCCTTACTTAAGTCGCCAGTCTGGTGGATCGTGCCCCCGAAGTGGGCACGGCGACCGGATGCGGTACCGTTATATTGACTTATCTCTATGAAAATATAAGATTTATTCTCTGTGACAAGAATTCTGGCGCCGGTCTGTCCAGGGCGAGGCCATGGCAACAGGCTGGATAAAATCGCGGTGCGAGATGGCGGTATTCAGCCCGGGGGGGTGAGCAGGGGATGAAACCAACAAGCACAGCCTGCAGGACGGTGTGGCTGATTCTGGGGGCGGCGCTGGTGCTGCCGGGCGCGGGCTGGGCCGGGGAAACGGCGGCCACTTGGCGGATCAGCGAAACACCGCTGGGCCTGTTCGTCGACGGCGATCGCGCCACGGGCAAGGAATCCCTGGTTACCTGGGTGCAGGATGGGCGTTTTCTGGCCGTCCGCTATCTGCAATATCGTTATCCGGACAGACAGGCTGGTGTGCTGGTGTCGTGCCGGCGGCCGTTTCTGACCCAGTGCGACCCGCAACAGCGGGAAGCGAGTCTGCTGGCGGGGTGGGATGCGCGCTACGAGGCGCACCATTGGTATGGCGGCCTGGGCGTCGCGCTGCTGCATGGCGGCGGGCGCGGCGGACGGCAATGGGGTTTGCCGCTGGCGCTGGGGTATTATCATCCCCTGGGCGACTATTTCGCGCTCGGTACCGACCTGGTGGCCGATATCAACCGGTCCAATTCATTCGCTGGACTGCTGTTCTGCCTGCACTATGGCAAGTTGCGCTGACTGGCCTGCCGGCTTCAGGCGAAGTTGTTCTGTCTGGCCAGCGACCGGCGTTTTTCATAGGCTTCACGGACCACGGCGACATCGGCGAGAAAATGCGGCAGCTCCTCCAGGCGCAAGGCCTGTGGTCCGTCCACCAGCGCCTTGGCCGGAGCGGGATGGAAATCCACCAGGATCATATTGGCGCCGGCAATTACGCCCTGGGCTACCGCATGGTGTACATCGAGCATGCCGTCGGGAGCCAGCGCGCGGCTGCCGATGGAATGCGACGGGTCGATGCAGACCGGCATGCGGGTCAGACGTTTCACTACCGGCACATGGGCGAAATCAACCATGTTGCGGTGTGGGTCACCGAAATGGGATTTCATGCCGCGCAGACCGAAGATCACTTTGCGGTTGCCTTCACTGGCCAGATATTCGGCGGCATTGAGCGATTCTTCCAGGGTGATGCCGAAGCCGCGCTTGAGCAGCACCGGGTAAGTTGGCTGGCGGCCGACGATTTTCAACAGTTCGAAATTCTGCGTATTGCGGGTGCCGATCTGCAGCATGACGCCGGTGGCGCGGCCGGTGGCTTCCAGCGCCGCATCGATTTCCGCCACATGCGATTCGTGGGTGACTTCCATGGCGATAACCTTGATACCGTACTTGCCGGCCAGGTCGAACACATAAGGCAGGCAGTTGCGGCCGTGGCCCTGGAACGAATAGGGATTGGTGCGTGGCTTGTAGGCGCCCATGCGGGTGCATACCTGGCCGTTGTCGCGCAACACGCGCAGCATGGCTTCCACGTGTTCCGGAGTGTCGACGGCGCACAAGCCGGCGAACACATGCAGCGAATCCTGGGAGAACTCCACGCCGTTGTACTCGAAGCGGGTCGAGCGCTTGTCGTCACGGTGCCGGCCCAGTACCCGGTACTCCTCCGAGACCCTTACTACCCGATCCACCCCCGGCAGGTTGCGAATGTCCTCCAGGCTGACGGAGGCGGTGTCGCCGATGAGATAGAGTTCGGTCAGTACCTGCTGGGCGCCGACTTCCTCGTGGGTGCGCACCTGCACATTGGGCAGGCGGGTCAGGGTGGCGAGCAGGTGGCGGTAGGCTTCGCCGTTCTTGTCGATATTGGCTTCGAGGATGACTATCATCAGGGTACCCTTGTCGGGCGGGGGCGCGTGTCGACGCACCCGCCGTGGTCAGTCACGAAAACGTTTGAGCAGATCGGCGTATTCTTCGATGCGCCGGTCGCGCAGAAACGGCCAGATGCGACGTACCGCGTCCACCCGTGCCCGGTCGACGCGCTGCACCAGCAGGGCGGCCGTGTCCTCTGCCGCCTTGCCCAGAATCTCGCCTTGCGGCCCGGCGATGAAGCTGGTGCCCCAGAAGCGGATGCCGGCGCTGTTGCCCGAGGGGTCAGCTTCAAAGCCGGTGCGGTTGGCGACGATCACCGGTATGCCATTGGCCACTGCGTGTCCGCGCTGCACGGTGAACCAGGCGTCCTGCTGGCGCTTCTGTTCCGCGCTGTCATCCGCCGGTGACCAGCCGATGGCGGTGGGGTAGACCAGCATGTCGGCGCCGGCCAGGGTCATCAGACGTGCAGCCTCGGGAAACCACTGATCCCAGCATACCAGCACCCCGAGCTTGCCGACCGATGTGCTTACCGGGTGGAAGCCCAGGTCGCCCGGCGTGAAATAGAATTTTTCGTAGTAACCTGGATCGTCGGGAATGTGCATCTTGCGGTATTTGCCCACCAGGCTGCCGTCTTTTTCCAGGACGACGGCGGTATTGTGATACAGTCCCGGCGCGCGCTGCTCGAAAACCGACCCCACCACCACTACCTGGTTGGCACGCGCCGCCTGTGCCAGCAGTTGCGTGCTCGGTCCCGGAATCGGTTCGGCCAGGTCGAAATTGTCCGTGGCCTCGGTCTGGCAGAAATATGGCGTAGCATGCAGCTCCTGCAACACCACCAGTTGCGCGCCCTGGGACGCGGCCTGCTCTATGGCTTCGACCGTGCGTTGCAGATTGGCCTGTTTGTCGCCGCCGCAGGCCTGCTGGACGACGGCGACATTGATGGTGTGAGACACGACGCGCTCCTTGACCCGGGAATAGTGCCGACTATTCTAGCCGTCCGGGCCGGCAAGCGTCCATCACATCACGCCCCAGGGCAACTGCATGGTAATGCAGTGCAGGCTGCCGGACTGACGGATCAGGGGCAGGCAGTCGATGGCGACGATCTGGCGATCGGGAAAGCAGCCGGCCAGGTTTTCCAGGGCGATGGCGTCGCTGGGATCGCGGTAGGTCGGCACCAGCACCGCCTCGTTGATGATGAGAAAATTGGCGTGGGTCGCCGGCAGACGGCGGCCGTCATGGTAAATCGGCGCCGGAATGGGCAGGGGTACCAGACGGAAAGCGCCGCCGTGGCTGTCGCGCAGGCCTGCCAGCTCGCGGCTCATCGCCTGCAGTTCCAGAAAATGTGTGTCCGCGGGGTCATCGCAGCTGACGTGGGCAATGGTATCGGCGGCGGTAAACCGCGCCAGCGTGTCGATATGCGCGTCGGTGTCGTCGCCCTCGATATGCCCATGACGCAGCCACAGAATGTTGGGCGTACCCAGCAGTTGCCGCAAGTGGTCCTCGATCTGTTGCTGGTCCAGATGCGGGTTGCGCTGTTTGCTCAGCAGACAGGTGGTAGTGGTGAGCAGATCGCCGGCGCCATTGCCGTCTATGCTGCCGCCTTCCAACACCAGGTCGATATCCTGCATCGGCGCCTTGAACAGCTGCTGCAGCTGCAGCTGGTGATTGATGGCGTCGTCCAGGTCGAAGGCGAATTTGTTGCCCCAGGCGTTGAAATGAAAGTTGAGCAGGCGCGGCTTGCCCGCTGCGTCCTGCACCGTAATCGGTCCGTAGTCGCGCGCCCAGGTGTCATTGCTGGCGGCGGTGGCCAGGCGCAAGTGCTGCGGCGGCAGCAAGGGTCGCAAGCGGCGTGCCACGTAGTCGCGGTGCGCGTCGTCGTAGCAGACCACCAGCAATTGCTGGCGCTTGCCCACCTCGACGGCGATATGCTGGTAAACCGTTTCAGCGTCGGCCAGATACGCCGCCCAGTCACTGTGCCGGTGCGGCCAGGTCAGCAGAACGGCGGACTGGCGGCTCCATTCGGGAACAAGCTGCTGGCTGGCGGATACGGAAGGCATGGCATATTCTCGCTGTGTTTCGCTGTCGTTTCGCTGTTGTCAGATATCGGCAGGCGCCGGTTGCTCAACCGTCTGCGGTTTGATTCTCGCCACCTTGACCGTATTGTCCTTGATCTGCACGATCTCAATGACGAAATCGTTGATGCGGAAACTGGTGCCCGCTTCGGGGATGTCCTCCAGGTATTCCATGATCATGCCGTTGACGGTCTTCGGCCCGGTGGTCGGCAGTATCCAGCCGAGCGAGCGTTTGAGTTCGCGCAGGGTGGTCGCGCCATTGATCAGGTAGCTGCCGTCGGCTTCCTGGAAATAGTCTTCCGCGTGGGACACCGGATCGGTGGTGAATTCGCCGACGATTTCTTCAAGAATGTCTTCGAGGGTGATGAGGCCGCGTATTTCCCCGTATTCATCCACCACCAGGCCGATGCGGCGTTTTTCCGCCTGGAAGTTCAGTAGTTGCTTGTTCAGCGGCGTGCCTTCGGGAATGAAATAGGGATCGCGAATAATGCTTTGCAGGGAATCCCGGGTGAATTGATCCATGAAAAACAGTTTCAGCGCATTGCGCATGTGGAGAAAGCCGACAGTCTGACCGATGTTGCCATGGAACACTGGCAGACGGGTGCGCTGGCTGCTGATGATCTGGTCGCGGATATCGTCCCACTGGGCGTCGAGATTGATGCCGGTGATTTCCTGGCGTGGGATCATGATGTCGTCCACCGTGACTTTTTCCAGGTCCAGGATGTTGGTCAGCATGGTCTGATGCTTCTGCGGAATCAGCGCACCTGCTTCATTGACCACGGTGCGCAGCTCCTCGCTGCTCAGGGTCTGCTGGGAGCGCGCGTGGGGCGACACGCCCAGGAGGCGCAGCAACTGATTGGCGATGATGCTGATCGGCCAGACCAGCGGATAGTAAACCACCTTGAGCAGCGGTTCGTAGAGGAACGCGGCGGGGAAGGCCAGCCGTTCAGGGCGCAGGGCGGCGATGGTTTTCGGCGTGACCTCGGAGAAGATCAGGATCACCAGGGTCAGGGCGCCGGCGGCGGCCGCCAGGCCCGCGTCACCCCACAAGCGCTGGGTAATGATGGTGGTGAGAAAAGACGCGGCGATATTGACGAAGTTATTGCCCAGCAGAATCAGGCCGATCAGGCGGTCGGGCTTTTCCAGCAGGCGCTGGGCGCGGGCGGCATTGCGGTGGCCGTGCTTCGCCAGATGGCGCAGGCGGTAGCGATTGATGCTCATTAGTGCCGTTTCCGTCGCCGAGAACCAGGCGGAAAGCACGAGCAGCACGACCAGGCCGATGATCAGTATACTGGTGGGAATGTCTTTCAATGACAGGATATCCGTTGTGTCAGCGGTGGAGTATCAGCTCCAGCACCAGCTTACTGCCGAAATAACTCAAGCCCAACACCACGAACGCGCTCAGGGTCCAGCGGATCGCCGTGCGTCCACGCCAGCCGAAACGCCAGCGGCCCCACAGGAGGATGGCGAGCAAGGCCCAGGAAATGATCGCCAGCACCGTTTTATGCACCAGATGCTGAGCGAATATATCTTCGAGGTAAACGGCGCCGGTAATCAGCGCCAGACTGACGAAAACGAAACTCAGTCCCAGCAACTGAAACAGCAGCGACTCCATGGTTTCCAGTGGCGGCAGGGCGCGGATGAATCCGCCGGGGTGCTTGTTGCGCAGGTACTGGTTCTGGATCGCCAGCAATACCGCCTGAATGGCGGCCAGGGTCAACAGGCTGTAGGCCATGATCGAAATCAGGATGTGGTAACGCAGGTCGGCGACCTCGCTGCTCAACACAAGATGGTTCGACGGGAAAATGATTTCGAGTACGATGGCAATGGCGGCCGCTGGAAACATGATGACGCCAAGATTTTCCAGGGGTTTGCTGAAGCTGGCGACGGTGATCAACAGGGCGATGAGCCAGCTCATCAATGAGATGGCGTTAAAAAATCCGAAATTCAGGCCGCCGGCCGGGCTGGCGATGATATTGTTGTACAGCACCGCCATGTGGATCAGCACCGCGATCAGACCGGTGCTCAGGATCCAGTTCTTGCGCAGGTAAACCGCGTTGGCCAGGGCGGCGCCACGGCCGAACAGACGGCCGGCCAGCAGCATGCCGGTGAGCGCGTAGAGGCCGGTACTGATTAAACTAAAAATCAAAATATTCATGTCGGAGGGGTAGGGTAGCTCAAACCTGTCATCATGTCACAATCAACCACCCTGACGAAAGTGGTGGCAACCACTGCATAAGCGAACGCCGGCGCTTCCTGTCTCTGCGTTGGCCGGTGTCTTGCAAAGCTTTTTTACGAATTCGCCACCGGCGATCATGGTACTATTTACATTGAATTGGCTTGCCACTATTTTACTTGAATAAACAGCTTCATAGGTAGTTTTATTACCATTTAAATTGTGTATTAAATAGTTTGTGGATTGGCATCACAATTTCTGTTGGCGGCGCGTCGTTTCGCCGATTTGCCGCTAAAGAAAGCCGCAAGGATGAAGATATATAGTCTGAGCGCGCGATAATAAGAAGGTGAATCATGGAGTTAAGGGTTCTGGGATGCAGTGGCGGCATCGGTTTGCACCGACGCACGACCTCATTGCTGATCGATGACGATATTCTGATCGATGCCGGCAGCGGGGTGGGCGACCTGAGCCTGGAGGAGATGAGCAAGATTCGCCATATATTTCTCACTCATTCCCATCTTGATCACTTCAATTTTCTGCCGCTGCTGGTGGACACCATGTTCCCGCTGATTGATACGCCGATGCAGATTCATGGGCAGGCGGCGACTCTCAAAGCATTGCAGGATCATATTTTCAATTGGCACATCTGGCCGGATTTCGCCAAGTTGCCGTCCCGGGGCAATCCGGTAATGGGGTATCAGGTGATGCAGCCGGGGGAGACGGCGGATATCGCCGGCCGTTCCCTGGAAATGATTGCGGTTAACCATATCATTCCCTGCGTGGGCTACCGGGTCGAAACGGCCAGCGGTGTGTTCGCTTTCAGCGGTGATACCACCACCAACGACAGCCTGTGGGACGCGCTCAACGCCCACGATCGCCTGGATTTGCTGCTGGTGGAAGCGGCATTTCCCAACGCCTCTGAGGACCTGAGTCGGGCGGCCAAACACTATACTCCCAATATGCTGGCTGAAGATATCAAGAAACTGCGGCATCACCCGCGCATCTATGTCAGCCACCCCAAGCCTGGGCACGAGGACACCATCTTTCAGGAGTGTCAGCAGGCGATCAAAGACCGCAAGATTCATTCTCTGAACGGCGGCGAAATCTTTACCCTGTAACTCCTCCGGCGCCACGCGCCGCCGCACCCGGCGGCTGGTTTTGCGTTACAATAGCTCGTTGTTCACCCGCCCTTACAGGAATCCGCCCATGTTCGAAAGCCTTACCGATCGCCTGAGTCAGACCCTGCGCCAGTTGCGCGGACAGGCGCGTCTCAGCGAAGACAATATCAAGGACACCCTGCGCGAAGTGCGTATGGCGCTGCTGGAGGCGGATGTCGCTTTGCCGGTGATCAAGGATTTCATCGAACAGGTGCGGGTGCGCGCTGTGGGGCAGGACGTGCTGCAAAGTTTGTCACCCGGGCAGGTGCTGATCAAGATCGTCAACGACGAATTGATACGCATCATGGGGCAGGCCAACGAAGATCTGCAGTTGAACGTGCGGCCACCGGCGGTCGTGCTGATGGCGGGGTTGCAGGGTTCGGGTAAGACCACTTCGGTGGCGAAGCTGGCGCGCTGGTTGAAGGAAAGAAAGAAAAAGTCTGTCATGGTCGTCAGTTGCGACGTCTACCGCCCGGCCGCCATCGAGCAGTTGCAGACCCTGGCCGGCGAGGTCGGCGTCGAATTCTTTCCCAGCGCCAGCTCGCACCAGCCGGTGGCGATCGCGCAGGCCGCCGTCGAGCAGGCCAGGCGCAATGCCATCGATGTGTTGCTGGTGGACACCGCCGGACGCTTGCACATCGATCAGGAGATGATGGCGGAAATCAAGGCCATTCATGCCGCCGTGCAACCGGTGGAAACCCTGTTCGTCGTCGACAGCATGACGGGCCAGGATGCCGCCAATACCGCCAAGGCGTTTCACGATGCGCTGGATCTCACCGGCGTGATTCTCACCAAGACCGACGGCGACGCGCGCGGCGGCGCGGCCTTGTCGATCCGGCACATTACCGGCAAACCGGTGAAGTTTCTCGGTGTCGGGGAAAAGACTACGGCGCTGGAGCCCTTTTTTCCCGAACGCATGGCCTCGCGCATTCTGGGCATGGGTGACGTGGTCACCCTGGTCGAGGAAGTGGAGCGCACCATCGACAAGGCCAAGGCGGAGAAGGTCGCGAAAAAACTGCAGAAGGGCAAGGGCATAGATCTGGAGGACTTTCGCGACCAGTTGCGGCAGATGCAGAGCATGGGCGGCCTGGCCAGCATCATGGACAAGCTGCCGGGCATGGCGCAAATTCCACAGGCGGCCAAGGCGCAGATGGGTAATGACAAGGAGCTCAAGCGCCTGGAGGCTATCATCAACTCCATGACACCGCATGAGCGCCGTTTCCCCGACATGATTCGCGGCTCGCGCAAACGTCGCATCGCCACCGGTTCAGGTACCCAGGTGCAGGATGTGAACCGCTTGCTCAAGCAGTTCGTGCAAATGCAGAAAATGATGAAGAAAATGGGCAAGGGCGGTCTGAAAAACATGATGCGGGGCATGGCGGGTCGCCTGCCGTTTCCGCCGCGCTGATTCGCCCGCGGGTGCCGCGCTGCCTGACTGCTAAAACCTGGTAACGGGTGCGGCTAATGGCCGATCGACTATTTATCGCAGCGGGCAGTACCATTTCGCGGTGAAATCCCGTAAAATACGCGACCCTCACCCTCGCGGTGGGGCACCAATACCGGTATTTATACATAGTTTATTGAATTTTAAGGAATAAGTGCGAATGGTAACGATTCGTTTATCGCGCGGTGGCGCCAAAGACAGTCCCTTCTACCACGTGGTGGTGACCGATAGCCGCAATTCCCGCGACGGACGCTTTATCGAGCGTATCGGTTTCTTCAATCCACAGGCTCGCGGCCAGGATGAGAAAGTGCGTATCGATGTCGAACGCCTCAATCACTGGGTCGGCGTCGGTGCGCAACCCTCCGAGCGCGTGGCCAAGTTGGTCAAGAACCTGGCCAGCGCCGCCGCCTGATCTGGTGGTTACGCCTGTTGCGTTGCGGGCTGCAGCGCAACGGGCCGCGTCGGGGCGGAGTATGAGCGCTTCTGGTGACTATCTCCCGGTAGGGCGAATCTCCGGTGTTTTCGGTGTTCACGGCTGGCTGAAGATCTTTTCTTACACCGAGCCGCGGCACAATATCCTGAATTATTCCCCCTGGTATCTCCTGCAAGACGGTCAATGGGTCGCCCATGAGCTGATCGATGGGCAGAGCCATGGCAAGGGCGTGGTCGCCCGCCTGGCGGCAGCGAGCGATCGCGACCGGGCGGCCGCCCTGGTCGGCACCGAAATCGCCATCTCCCGCCAGCAGCTTCCCGTGCTGCAGGACAATGAATATTACTGGCGCGACCTCGAAGGCATGCGGGTGCTCACCCCCCGCGGCGAGGAACTCGGCGTGGTGGACTACCTGTTCGAAACCGGTTCCAACGACGTCATGGTGGTGGCCGGTGAGCGCGAACGCCTGATCCCCTTTATCCGCGATGAGGTCGTGGTGAAAGTGGATAAAGAGCAGGGCGTGATTGTCGTCGATTGGGACGTGGATTTCTGAGGCGGCAACCCCGGTGCGCATAGACGTTATCACCCTGTTCCCCGATATGTTCGACCTGGTCAGCCGTTACGGCATCAACCGCCGGGCGCTGGATTCGGGCGTATTGCAACTGCATACCTGGAATCCCCGGGACTACACCCGTGACAGGCATCGCACCGTGGATGACCGTCCCTATGGCGGCGGTCCCGGTATGGTGATGCTGGTCGAGCCCCTGCGCCGGACCCTGGCCGCGGCCCGCGCCGGCGGCGGCGGCGGACCGCTGATTTACCTGTCGCCCCAGGGTCGGCCGCTGACCCAGCAGCGCTTGCGCGAACTCAAGTCCCTGCCGGCGATGCTGCTGCTGGCCGGCCGCTACGAGGGGGTGGACGAGCGCCTGCTGCAGCTGGAAGTGGATGAGGAGATCTCCCTGGGAGACTATGTGCTCAGTGGGGGCGAGCTGCCGGCCATGGTCCTGATCGACGGGCTGGCCCGTCTGCTGCCCGGGGTGCTGGGTAACGAGGACTCCAGCGAGCAGGATTCCTTCAGTCAGGGCCTGCTGGATTGCCCCCATTACACGCGGCCGGAGGAGGTCGAGGGCTTGCGGGTGCCCGACGTCTTGCTGAGCGGAAACCACAAGGATATTGCGGCTTGGCGGCTGAAAAATGCCCTGGGCCGGACCTGGGAACGGCGCAAAGACATTATAGAAAAGATGGAATTAACGAAAGAGCAGCAAATTCTGCTGGCCGAGTATCGAAAAGAACATGATAAATGACACGAATGTCTTTATAATACGCCGTTTTTCGACGCCGCATTCCGGCTACCAAGATTGCATTCAGGAGCAAGAGTCATGAGTAACATCATTGACCAGATTGAAAAAGAACAAATGACGCGGGAAGTGCCCGCATTCGATACCGGTGATTCGGTAGAAGTCAAAGTGAAGGTAATTGAAGGCGACCGCGAGCGTCTGCAGGCGTTCGAAGGCGTGGTCATTGCCAAGCGCAACCGCGGCCTCAATTCATCGTTCACCGTACGCAAGATTTCGCACGGTGAGGGGGTGGAGCGCGTATTCCAGACTTACAGCCCTTCCATTCAAGACATCAAAGTCGTGCGCAAGGGTCACACCCGGCGCGCCAAGCTGTACTATCTGCGCGGTCGCACCGGCAAATCGGCGCGTATCCGCGAGAAGATCAGCGCGACCACGGCTGAAAAAGCCGAATAATCCGCCGGGCGGTCTGACCGCCCGCGCGAGATTTCTGCAGGGGCGGATGGCCACATCCCGCCCCTTTTTGCTGCGTGGATTGGCACTGTTTGTGCTGGTCTTTCGCCATTTAAGCGACAATGCGCAGCATTTTCATGGGCAGAACGGTACGGCGGCTGGCAGCCGCCTTTGGCGTTGGTTTTTTTCTTACCTCGATTCCGGTGCTGGCAAGCACCCTGGAAGAAATTACCGCGCTGGGTAACGCCGGCTCTCTTGGTCTGGCGATTCGGCTGTTGGAACGTTATCAACCGCCGATCGAGGACGATGAGCAGTGGGTGGCCTGGGAGCGCGAACGTCTCAATCTCTATGATCGTACCGGCAAGCTGGATCTGCTGATTCAGCGCATCGCCGCCACCAAGGATCTGATTCCCGACAATATCGCCCGCTGGCTGCTGCTGCAGGCCGTGCATGCCTATCTGGCCAAGGGCGAGGGCGCCGGCGCGCGCCGACTGCTGACCGAGCTTATCTGGCAGGAACACGGCGCGCTGAACAGCAGCGACGGTTTGCGCGCGCGGCGCCTGCTGATACGCGGTCTGCTCTATGAAAACCAATATCGCGACGCGCTGATCGCCCTGGAGGATTACCAGGCCGAATTCGGCGTGGAAAGCGAATACCTCGGCAACGAAGACTGGTTTACCGATCAGGCGATGGTTTATGTGCTGAACAACCGGCTGAGTCAGGCCTACGAGATTCTGCAGCGCGAGACCGCGCCCCGGCCTTCGCCCTTGAAACTGCTGGTGGCGCTGCGCCGGCACAGTATGGACACCGAGCAGGTGCTGCGCGAATGTCGCCGTATCCTCGATTCCGGCGGCGCGCCGCAACAGGCGTCATTATACTGGGCGGTGTTCGCCGAGGCGGCTGGTGCGCTGGGCCATGGCCTTGAACAGGCGCATGCTCTGGAACAAAGTCTTACCCTGCTTGGGAACGAGCCGTTTGTCAAAGGCGTATATGCCCTCGATCCAGACCGGCTGTGGAAAGCGTATCGGCAGTTAAAGCCGTCCCTGTCCCGGGTGCTGGGAATGGGGGCGGCGACCGATGATGCCGCCTGGTTCGATGCCGCCGCCCGTCAGCAAAAGAAAAATACGATCTACAGCCGTTTTATCTACGCCATGCTGGCTATGGACGGCGCCGATTCCTGGGTGCGCGATCATGCGCATCAGATGTATGCCGCGGCCACCATGCGCCTGCCCGAAGGTGATCTGTTGTTGCAGGCGCTGTATCTGCGCGCCCGCCTGTTTCCAGATACCGCCAACCTGCCCCCCGGGGTGCGCCATCTCCTGATCGATGAGGCGATCAAGGATGCGGATACGCCCCTGGCATCGCGCCTGATGCGCGGTTTGTCGCAAGCGCCGGAGGGAGTCTCCGAGCTGGACTGGAAACTGCGGCAGGCGCGGGTGCACATCATGGCTGGCCAGCATCAACAGGGTACCGAGGTCATTCTGGGGCTGCTCAAGGAAGTCGACACATTCTCGGGTGAACAACAGGACCGACTGATGCAGGTGCTGTTCGATTTGCAGGCCGTAGGCGAGCATCGCAGCGTGGTGCCCCTGTTCGAAACGGTTTTCAATCGTACCTCGGATATTCAACGTCGACGCGAAATCCTGTTTTGGATCGCCGACTCCATGCAGGAACAAAAAAATTATGATGAAGCAGCCCGTTATTATCTGAAATCCGCCACTTTGGCCGATGGCAGCGCCATGGATTTGTGGGCGCAAAGCGCCCGCTTCAAAGCCGCCGAAATGTTGACGCTTGCTGGATTGCCCTTGGATGCCCGCAAGATATATCAAGAATTACTGAGAGTTACCTCGGATGCCAGCCAGCGTAGCCAATTACAGCGCAATATTCAGCAACTGGCCTACCGTGGGCAGTAAGCAGGGAATTACTGTATTTTATCTATGCGTTCCGGAATTTATTGTTAAATATATTTAATTTCGCAAAAGTTGTGTATAGAATGATCGCGTTACCGTGATCGGAATTTAGGATGGGGAGCGATAATTCTGAGGTCTACGACGCGGTAATTGCCTATCCATTGGCCACGGGTGAGACGCGTCTTGCGATCACCGTCGTTGGCGGTAAATTGGCTGGAATTGATTATAAAAAACACATCGCGCTGCAAGCGCCTGTCGATTCTCTCGCCAAGGAAGTGGTGTGGCAATTAGAGCGGTATTTTGCAGATCCCTGCAACGGATTTGACCTGCCTCTTGGATTACGCGGTACTCCCTTCCAGATCAAAGTGTGGCAAGCGCTGCTCACTGTAGCGCCCGGCACCGTGCTGACCTATGGCCAACTGGCCGCGCAATTGGGTACGGGGCCGCGGGCCGTGGGGGGTGCCTGCCGGCACAATCCGATTTCGATCGTGGTGCCGTGTCATCGGGTGGTCGCCAGACTGGGAATTGGCGGTTATTCCGGCGAGACGCAGGGAGGGGAGGTTCAAATAAAAAGACAATTACTGCAACACGAACGCTTCCAACAACAACCTTAAGAAATGGTGTTCTATGAGGGGCAGAAAACATGGTGGAAGGAAGTATTTCAATGCTCGAGCAATTTATCGATGCACTGTGGATGGAGCGCGGGCTGAGCAAGAATACGCTGGCAGCGTACCGGGCGGACATAACCGGTCTGGCCAACTGGCTGCAACAGGCGCGGCAAAGTGAACTGGGCGCGGCGCGCCGGCAGGACATTCTCGATTACTTCGCGCATCGCGTGGAACAGGGGGCACAACCCCGATCGACGGCGCGTCTGCTGTCGAGCATCCGGCGGTTTTATCAATATTTCGTGCGTCAGGGCAAACTGACGGACGATCCCAGCGCGAAAATCGATGCGCCGAAGCTGGGTCGCACCCTGCCGACCTCGCTGACCGAATCCGAAGTGGAAGCGCTGCTGGACGCGCCGGACACCGGCGATATTCTCGGCCTGCGTGACCGTACCATGCTGGAGTTGCTGTATGCCGGCGGGTTGCGCGTTTCAGAACTGGTGACGCTGAATATTTCCCAGGTTAGTCTGCAGCAGGGCGTCGTTCGTCTCAACGGCAAGGGCAATAAGGAACGCCTGGTGCCCCTGGGTGAGGAAGCGGTCAATTGGCTGCAACGTTATCTGGCGGATTCCCGCCCCTTCCTGGTCAAAGGCAAACAAAGTGAGTCCTTGTTCGTCACCCGCCGTGGCGGCGCCATGACCCGGCAGGCCTTCTGGTATATCATCAAGCGCTATGCCAGCAATGCCGCGATCAAGAAAGACCTGTCTCCACACACCTTGCGTCATTCTTTTGCAACCCACTTGTTGAATAATGGTGCGGATCTGCGGGTGGTGCAGATGCTGCTGGGACACAGCGACCTTTCTACCACTCAGATATACACCCATGTGGCCCGGGAACGTCTGAAAGAGTTGCACGAACAGCATCATCCCCGGGGATAATTTACAGCCCTGGTTGGCGGACAAACCGGATTTGTCCGCTAACCAAGGTAGCGTGCCCGAGTCTGCAGCTTAACCGTATCGACGCTATGGTATAACGCCTGCGTAATCGCTGGCTATCCCGCGATGTGTGGTTTATTGTTGGCGTCTAGCAGGTGTTTCCTGGCAACAGTGGATCTAATTCAACAGTTCTCGTTTGAAGGTAAATTTGATGATAAACAGAATGTTAGTGCTTCTATCTTTACTAGTGGTAACCACTGCCGTCTGGTCGGCGGACGATGCCAAGGCCCGCGAGGATATTCGCGCCGCTTTGGCGGGGGTGATGCCGCAAGCGCCGGATTCCATCGAGCCTTCCGTCGTGCCGGGTCTGTATGAAGTGGCCATTGGCGCCCAGGTGTTCTATATGAGCGCCGACGGCAAGTATTTTTTTCAGGGAGACATTTTCGATATCAAGAGCCGGGTGAATATCACCGATGATCATCGTTCCGGCGGTCGCAAGAAAATCATCGACGGTATCAAGGAAGACACCATGATCGTGTTCACGCCCAAGGAAGTCAAACATGTGGTGACGGTGTTTACCGATGTGGATTGCGGCTACTGCCGTAAGCTGCATTCGGAAATCGATACCTATCTGAAGGAAGGCATCAAGATCCGTTATCTGGCTTTTCCCCGTTCCGGGATCGGCAGCCCGTCATACGACAAGGCGGTGTCCGTCTGGTGTGCAGCGGACAAGCAAAGCGCCATGACCAAGGCCAAGGCCGGCGGCCAGGTGGCGAAGATGGATAAAGAATGCGCCAATCCGGTCAAGGATCACTATAATGCCGGCGGCGCCCTGGGTGTGACCGGAACGCCGACCCTGGTGTTTTCCAACGGTAAAGTGATTCCCGGTTATCTGCCGGCGGACCGCCTGCGTCAGGAGTTGGAAAAAGAGAACCTGTAGCACGCAAGGGCGTTGCTGCTTATCAGGGCCGGTCATCGCGGGGCAAGCGCCGCGGCGACCGGCCCTTTGTTTTGGGTGCCCGCCGGCGTTAACGTGAAAATTCTAGCCAGGCCAGGTGGGCTGCGGCGTCGCCGTAATGAAGCACCGCGGAATTTGTTACCACGCGCTTGATTGACACTGTAGTGCCTGGGGCTGACCTCCACTCCCTGACCACGCTGGGTCGGCATTGACAATGGGGGTAAGTATTACGAAGACGCAGCAGCGGGATTCGCCGAGCACACGTTGAAGCCGCGGGCGCCGCAGAACCGGGTGTTGTCGGTGGGGAGATGGTCTGAGATTCAAAAACCGGAGCCCCGGGGACGGGGCTCCGTTGCGGTTGGATATAACTCCGCTCAGGGGGAAGGCGGGAACGGGAAATTGGTCAACGGCGGACCGAAACCGTCAGTCAGGGTTTTCAGAAACGCCACCAGCGCCTGCTCTTCCTTGTCGTTGAGTTTCAAATCGCCCAGCTCGCTGTGGTTGACGTTGACATCAACCTCCGGCGCGGCCCATTCGCTGCTGACATCCCGCGTGTTGTAGAAGTGGACGATGGATTCCAGGGTGGCGAAGAAGCCGTTGTGGCCATAAGGCGCGGTCACGGCGATATTGCGCAATGACATGACCTTGAACTTGCCCAGTTCGTCGTTGGGGTTCAACGCCGCGATATCGGCGCGGCCGCCCAACCCCAGGTCCACGGGATTGTTGGCGATCAGTGGATTGGTGCTCTTGGGAATACCGATGTTGTCGTAGGAGAAATCGGTGAACAAGGGCGGCAGCACGCTGCCATCGGGCGCTACCAGGGGATCGCTGGTGTGGCAGGCATTGCAGCCCGCTTTGCCGTTGAACACCGCCAGGCCCTTTGCTTCATCCGCGCTCAGCGCCGTCTTGCCCGCCAGGTAGTAATCGAACTTGGACGAGAACGGGCTGAAGAAGCGCGTCTTTTCGAAGGCGGCGATGGCATCGGCCATCATGTCATAGATCGAGTCGATCACCAGCTGGTCCTTGCGGTCCTTGTCGCTGAGGTTCAGCAGCTCGATCTTGACGTCGTAAACGGCCTTGAACAGTGTTTTATATGCACCGTAGTTCGCATTGCTGACCTCGGCGATGCGCTTGAGCACGGCGGATTTGCTCGGCATGGCCATTTCCACCGGGTTGAGAAACGGTCCCTTGGCCTGGTCGGCCAGACTGTTGGCGCGACCGTCCCAGAATTGACCGCCGAAATACAGACCTCCCACCGAATCCCAGTGAAAAGCCGGGCTGAATGCGGCATAGCCGGCGCTGGGCGCATTGCGGCCGCCGTTGAGGCTGGGGTCGGAACCCAGCGAGACGGGGGCATTCACCGGGTCCGCCACATTGGCCGGATCGACGAAGTTCGGCGGCAGGTGGCAGCTGGCGCAGGCCTGGTTGCGGTTGATCGAGAGATTTTTATCGAAATACAGCAGTTGTCCCAGGGCCTCTTTGTCGGCGGCTTGCGGTGCGGCCAGGGCTGCATGCAAGGGCAGCAACAACGCGGCGCTGATGCCAATGACGGCCGGTGTGTACTTATACATAGATCCTCCGTAAATATTTCTAGTCGTCCTCAATAATGGGCATATCGATACAGCATCTGCCGCCGCGGGTCGCGTGCACTGAGTGGCGGATGCTGTGATCGATAACGGCGACAGGAAATGTTGACAGTGCAGATACGGATGGAACCGCGCCGAAAAACATCCCCGCCTGGACGCAGTCTAACGTTGGCAGGGAAGTTTAAATTAATGAACAATTAAAACAGTGATTCGATTGCGTGTTGATTGAACAATCGTTCGATGAGTAAAGATGTGTAATCGTGCAATGTAAATGTGAATGAGTTAGCAATGCATCTACCACGCAGGTGGCCATAGCAACACACGTTACAACAGAATCTTTGCCAATTGCGGCCGATATTTTCCCACCAGCGGATCGGTGGTGCCGATAATGGTGAAGATCTTCAGCACGCTTTCGCGGGCCAGACCTTCTTTGTAGGATTTGTTGCGGCGCAGAATTTCCAGCAGCAGCGCCAGGGCTGCTTCGTAATCCTCTTCCATCACGTAACGGCAGGCCAGCGAGAAACGGGCATCGAGATTGCCATCGTCGGCGGCTATCTGCTGCATCAGTGTGCTCTTGTCGCCGGCATCGCGCGCCGCCATGGCGATATCCAGACGCGCGCCCAACGATACCAGTTGCGCATCGGTCTGTTGGCTGAGTGGCAGCGCATGCAGTGCCGCCCGGGCTTCGTCGTATTGCCCGGTCTGCACCAGCAAGGCCAGCAATTGCGGCGCCAGCCGGGTGTTCTCGCTGTCCTCCGCCATCGCCTGGCGCAACAGCGCCNNGGCCGCACCAGCCGGCCCAGAAGTCGACCAGTACCGGCAGGGCATGGGAGCGAGCCAGCACCTCGCTGTCGAAGGTGGCGCCGGTAACGTCGATGATGTAAGGGTTGTCGGTCATGTTGCGGCCATGCGTAGTCTGGTTGATGGAATGATTATCGAAGCCTGATGCCGTTTATTCACTATTGCCGATGGGATATAGGGTCGCATTGGCGGTGAACAACAGGTAAGCCCTGATTTTTTTCTGCGGATACAGGGCCTGGACCGCGCGTCGGTAACCGGCCAATTGCGCCGATGCCTGCGCGGCGATGCCCGCCATGGCCTGATCACTACTTATCCTGTGGGTCTTGTAGTCGATAATGACGGCGTCGCTGGTGTCGATGATCAGCCGATCGATGATTCCCGACGACGCATCGCCGTGCCGGTCACGATACAGCACGGGCACTTCGTTGTGGCCGCGCGCCGAGGCCGGCGGCGCAAAGATCCAGTGCAGGGAGCTTTCCCGGTATACCCGCAGGGCCTCCGCCCACCAGTCGTCGGTTTCCATGTCGTCGTCCGCCAGGGCGAACTGGCAGCGGGTGCGCGCCATGGCGGTTTGTTCGTTGATGCCCATGGCGAGCAATTCCAGCATGCGATGTACCACCTGACCGCGCAGCGCGGCGCGCGTCGATTCCGCGTCCGCAGCCGCGGGCGGCGCGGGCGTCGATTCGGGGGCGGCATCCGCCGGCGGTTCCGCGGTGGCCGGAAACTCTGCCGACGGCGGCGGCGCCAGGGCGGGCGCGGCGGGCAGGCGCGGCAGCGCGTGCAGCGCTTGTGCATCGTTACTGTACTGCGCCAGTAGATTCTGCTGCTGCAGCGCTTCGCTGATCTGGCTGTACCAGTCACCGCCCTGTGTGTTGCGCTTGGGAGCGACGCCGCTGATCAGCAGTATTTGCCGGGCGCGGGTCAGTGCTACGTACAGCAGATTGGCATGTTCCTGCCGGCTCCGGTGGTCAGCCTGTTGCAGCAGTTTTTGCAGATATGCGCCGCGCAGCTCCTTGCGCGGCACCAGGAGAAAATCCCGCGGCCGGTCGCTGTCCGGCGGCCAGTCCACCAGACACTCATAGGCATTCAAGGACTTGACGGCATGGCAGGCATCGGCGAGCAACACCACCGGAGCTTCCAGACCCTTGGCGCCATGCACCGTCATCAGGGTGACTTGATCGCCGCTGTGCGCGGATTCGCCCTCGTCCGGGGCGTCCTTGCCGTGGCTGCGCAGCTGCGCCAGCTGGTCGAGAAATTTCGCCACGCTGGGATAGCGGCCGGCGTCCAGCTCCAGCGACAGATCGAGCAGACGCTCCAGGTTGGCGGCGATGCGCTGGTGCAGATGCGCGGGCAGAACGCGGCGATAGGCGGCGAAAATCGCCGTTTCCGCGAAAATCCGGTCGAGCAGATCGTGTACCGGCAGCTGGCCGGCCAGCTGTTGCCAGCGATGCAGGCGGCGGTGCGCAAGCTGCAGGGCCGGGGCGTCGGTTGCAGCCAGCTGCACCAGTCGGTCCATCCAGTTGGTTTCCTTGTGCTGCCACTGCGCCAGCACCGTCAGATCCTCATCGCTGCAGCCGAGCACGGGGGAACGCAGCACCGTCGCCAGCGCCACGTTATCGAACGGCACGGTCAGGACCGTGAGCAGGGCGATAATGTCCTGAACTTCCTGGCAATCGAGCAAGGTGCCACGATTGGCGCCGCTGTAAGGAATGCCGCGTCGACGCAGGGCCTGTTCATAAAATCCCACGTGCTTGCGGGTGGGAACCAGCAGCAGAATATCGCGGTAACGCAGCGCCGCCTGCCGGTCACCGTGCTGCACGGCCACTCCGGTTGCCACCATGGCATGGATACGAGTAGCGATGTCGGCGGCAGCGCCGGTGTGCAGTGACTCCTCTTTACTGCGGCGCGGGGTCAGCAAGGGCGCGCGCGGACCATCGCCGGTTTCCGCTTGGTCTTCGGTGCTCTGCTGCAGGGGCAGCAGGGCAACGACCCCGGGTAGTGTCTCGTGCACCGTCTGGTGCGGGCGAAAAGCGGGCAGCAGGACGTGCAACGGGGCGGCGCCGAACACGCTGTTGATGAATTGCACGATGGCGCCGCTGGAACGGCGCGACAGATCGTGCGAGTAAGCCGTGGCTTGCAGCCGGTGCTGCAGCCAGTCGGCGGCTGTGGTAAACAGACGCGGTTCGGCGCGCCGGAAGCTGTAGATGGACTGTTTGGGGTCGCCGACCAGAAAGACGCTGCGCTGGCGGCTGGCATCGGCGGCGAATTCGCTCAGCAGCGGATAGAGCAGACGCCATTGGGTGGGATTGGTGTCCTGAAATTCGTCGACCAGGATATGGTCGATGCGGGCGTCCAGCTTATATTGCACCCAGTGCGCGTGCTCGCCACGGGTGAGCAGTTCGCAGGCTTTCCATTCGAGGTCCGCGAAATCGAGCAGGCGTTGTTCCTGTTTTACCGTTTGATAGGCGCCGAGCAGGGCGTGGCCGCAGGCGTACCAGTCGATATGCAGCCGCAGGTTTTGCAGCGCCAGCCATTGCAGCTGCGCGACCGTGTACGCCGTCGCCAGTTCCGCGGCGGATTGTTCCAGCCGCAGGCAGCGGTCGTCGCCCAGGGTCTTGCGCATGGCCTTGCTGGCCTGCAGCCCACGCGCTTCCCCATCGTTCTTGAACAGGCTGGTGTGCAGTACCGGCCAGCGCTCGTCGTCATCGACCTCGGGCCGCGTGGCCAGCAGCAGCCATTTTTCGGCATGCCGTCGCAGGCGGCTGTCGGTATGCTGATTCAGCAGGAGAAAAAATTCCTGCAGCTGGGCATGGTGCGCCCGCAGACAGACGGAGCGCGGATCCTGCTGTGTATCGTCAACGCCCAGGGCCAGACGCAGGCGCTCGCCGGCCCAGGCTGCCGGCGCCTGCTGCTCACGGGTGTAGGCCCACCAGTCGGCGCGATTGCGCAGGAAGGTTAGCAGGGTCGCGGTCAGGTTGTGCAGACCACCCACCTGTTCGGCCAGGCGGGTCAGGGACGCGGCCAGGGCCTGTCCCGCCGGTTCGGAGGCGGTCGCATAGAGCCGGGCCAGTGCTTCCTGCTCCAGGTTCGCCGTGCGTTCCACCAGTTCGAAGCCCGGCGGTACCTGTGCCTCCAGCGGGAAGCGTTGCAGCAACTGCTGGCAAAACGCGTGAAAGGTCGTAATGCGCGGCGGCAAGGTGCCGGTCAGCAATTCCTGGTAGAGACACCGGGCCCGCTGCCGGGTGGCTTCCGCCGGCGCCAGGCCCAGGGCGGCCAATTCGCTGTCGAGGTCCTTATCATCGCCGGTGGCCAGGGTGGCCAGGCGCTGCATCAGACGCACCTGCATTTCAGCGGCGGCTTTGCGGGTAAAGGTGATCGCGGTGATCGCCGCCGGCTCCACGCCGGCCAGCAGCAGGCGTGTCAGGCGTGCCACCAGCAGCCAGGTCTTGCCGGTGCCGGCGGACGCATTGACCACCGCGCTGCAGGTCGGATCTATCGAGTTAACAACTTGATTTGATTTCGCTTTCATTGTTGTCGATGGATGAAGTGTCGAATTATAAGATGCATCACGGATATAAGTATTTATTTTTCATGGTAAATTTGTGAAAAAATTACAAAAAAAATTCTTGCCAAAATTTTCGATTTTGATATTCTTAATCCCGCAACTAAGCTCCAGTTGGACAGGGAGGATGCAAGGGAGAGCTGGGTTATGTCGTACCAGTGGTGTTGCGGGCTTAGGACGAGCCTTTATATGGAGGTATCGGGCGGCCTGCGGGCCGCCTCCATATTTATAGCCCCCGAAAAAGTTTTCCCCCGTCATACTGCTTCCTCCTCTTCCCAGAAATCCCGGCGGCACAAGCCCGCGAATTCACAGTAAGCACAGGTATCCACATCGCCCCAGGCCGGCAACGCCTGACCGCGACACAAGGCATCCCGACACTGGGCCAATTGTTGCCGCAGGTTTTCCACCATGTCATCCAGCGTGTCGGTTTTCACCGGCACGGGTTCGATTTCACCGCCGTCCAATTTCAAGTACAAGGCGTGGCGCACCGGTGTGTTGAGCGCGGCCTGCGCCAGCATCGCGTAGTAGTAGAGTTGGGCCGCCTCGCCGCTGGCCAGGGATTTGCGATCGGGCACCGCTCCGGTCTTGTAATCGATGATGGCCAGGCCGTCGGCGCCACGGTCGACGCGATCAATGCGTCCCATCGGGGCCAGCGGCGCCGGGCCTTGCGCCGGACAATTCACTTCCGCGTCGACGAAACGAAAGCCTGCCTGCTGGTGTTCCAGTTGCCATTGCAGATAGACGGGAATCAGCCGGCGCCAGCGCGCCAGCCACAGGCGGTGCAGAAAGTTGTCCTCCAGATCGGCGAAAAATACCTGTTCGGAAATCGTTTCCAGCAACTGTTGCGCCTGTGCCAGGTTGGCGTCGTCCAGGGGCTGGGCAAAGGGGCCGGCGATACCGCGCACCCCCTTGTGAAACGCTTCCAGACAGCGGTGAATGTGGCTGCCGTAATCCGCCTTGTCCAGCACTTCACTGACCGTCTCCGGCGCCTTGAGACCCAAACAGCGGGTGGCGAAAAACTTGTAGGGACAGTCCAGCAGGGATTGATAGCCGCCGGCCGACAGGGTGGGCGGCAGCAGTGCCACGGGCACGGTCGGTGCCGGGCGTCGCGGCGCGGGGGCGTCCAACGGGGCGACCGGCGCCGGCGGCGGAGCCGGCTGCTGCAGGTCGTCGTCATAGGCCAGCCGATGAAAGGTTTGCAGCAGGCTGACCCAGGGTGAGCAGACGATGTCCTCGCCGCCCTCCTGGCGGCGGTAGGTGATCAGCACGCGGTCCGCGGCCAGCAACAGGCGGCTGAACAGGTAAAACTGCGAGCGGTAGTGATCCTCGGCGCAGGGCAGGCGCAGGGCGCGGCGTACCCGGTCGTTGAAAAACGGCTGCGCGGGGACGGCGCCGGGGTAGCTGTCCTGTTCGGCGCCGGCGATGACCACGGCCTCGTAGTGGCAGCCCAGGGTCTGGCGCAGGTTCAGCAGTTGCACCTGCGCGGCCGGTGCCGGCGGTACGAAATTGTAGCGTTCCAGCGCGTAGCCCAGCCAGGCGCGAAATTCCAGCCAGGTCAATTGGATCGGGCAGCGACGCGCCGCTTCCTGCATCAAGTCCAGTTCCTGCAGGATGCGCTGGCCGGCGGCGTCGCCGGCATAGCAATCGGCGATGCCCAGCAGGCGCAGGCTGTCGAGCAGGTGGCTGAGGATCTGGTGCAGGGGATGCGCATCCTGCAGGCAGGCTTGCAGCGGAGCGGCGGCCGTTCCCAGGGTGGCCAGCAGGGTGTCCAGATCCAGGTCGTCGGCGGTGTGCGGGTAGTCCCCCAGGCGGCTGCGGCGCAACTGCAACTGCCGGCGCAGGCGCGCCAGACCACGGGGAATATTGGCGTTGCGGACGATATCGCGTTCGAAGCGGTGAATCAGATACAGATAGGTTTCCCGGTCCGCACTCAAACGCAGAAACGGCGATTTGAGCAGATCGAGCAGGGGCTGGTGGAAAAAATCTTCTTCCACCGTCTGCAACCAGCGCTCCAGAACGGCGGCGGCCTGGGTGGTGGACAGAGCCCAGCCGGAAGCATCGGCCACGGCCACCGTGTGCCGTTCGAGCAGGGCGCGCAGGCGGCGCGCCAGCTTGCGATCTTCGCTGACCACGGCGATCTGGCCCACGCCGGCTTGCAGCCAGTGCAGGACCTGCCGGCAGACGGTGTGCGCCTGGTGTTCGCCGCCGTTGCTGGCAGCGCAGTGTACTTTGCCCGTCAGGGGCGATTGGGGATATTGGGCTTTAAAGTGCAGTGCCCGCTGGCGCAGCGGCGCGGGGTCGGTTTGCAGCGCCGCCGCCAGCAGTTCGGCCACGGGCGACGCTGGCCGGTCCAGGCCGGTGAGGCGGCTGTCGGTCAGCGTCTGTGCCCGGGCCGGCGGGCCTGCCCGGTGCAGGTCGGGTTCCCAGTGCAGCAGCCAGGTCAAGCTTAGCTGCTGCGACGCTTGTTGCAGCCATTGCCAGACGCTGTGCGGAAGCTCGTGAAAACCTGCCAGATAAATCTGTCGCTGGCGCGGTTCATCATTGCCCTGCCGCAAGCCGGCAACGAAAGCGCTGGCCTGGTCCTGCAGGCGGTGGCTGGACAGATGTTCGTGCCAGGCGCGCCACAGGGTGTGCACCAGCCGCGCTTCCTCTTCCAGTGGCGGCGGCGGCGTGGAGGCAATGCCATAGGCGGTTTGCAGCTGGCGCTGGAAGCGCACGGCGTCGCCGGGAAAACTGATTTGTTCCCGGGTCAGATCGTCGAACAGGGTCAGCAGGTTGTCGGTCAGCGTCCAGGGGTTGCCGCTGCCGAACAGCGCCGGGTGATGCCGGAGTTCGTTGAGCAGTACCAGTTCCCGCTCGTAACCGCTGATCTGCGGCAGCAGGTGCGCCGCCTGGTCCGCTGCCCAGGCGCCCAGGGTGGTGATCTGCATGCCGAACACAGCCTGTTGCTGCATTTGTTCGGCCGCGCTCAGCAGCTCCGTCTGCAGCGGCCCGATCATCGCTGCCTGCGGGCACAGTACCAGGACATCGCTGAGATCCGGCAGGGTGGCGCGGTGCTGGGTCAGAATACGCCGCGCCAGCGCCGGCAGCAGGGGCTGTGCGCCGGGCAGGGCGTGGATTTCAAGAGGCATGGTTTGCGCGCCGTCGCGGGCGCCGGTGGACCACGGAACCCCGCGGTCTATTTTTCAAGGTACTGCAGTTTGTCCGCGACGCCATCCCACTGCCCGGCATCGGCCGGCGCCGCTTTTTTCTGGGTGATGACCGGCCATTTCGCCGCCAGGTCTTTGTTGATGGTGACAAAGCCCAGTTGATTCTGCGGCAGGTCGTCTTCGGCGTAAATGGCGTTGATCGGACACTCGGGCACGCACAGGCTGCAGTCTATGCATTCTTCGGGATCGATGACCAGAAAATTCGGACCCTCATGGAAACAATCCACCGGGCAGACTTCCACGCAATCGGTGTATTTGCAGCGGATACAGTTTTCGGTTACTACGTAGGTCATGGTTGCTTCTCGGATTCGTGGGGTTTTCCAGGCCACATTGTAAGATTTCTGCCGGCCATTGAACACTGTTACAGCAGTTGGCGCAGATGATACAGGGTATCCAGGGCCTGGCGCGGGCTCAGGTTGTCCAGGTCCAGGTCGCGCAGGGCGGCGATCGCCGGGTGGTGTTCGGCCTCGTGGAACAGGGACAGTTGGCCCATGGGTGCCGGCGCGTTTTCGCTTTCCTGATTTTCCAGGCTGACCAGCTTCTGCCGGGCGTTGTGGATCACCGCCGCCGGCACCCCGGCCAGGGCCGCCACCTGCAGGCCATAGCTCTGGCTGGCGGGGCCGTCCTTGACGCCGTAGAGAAAAACGATGCGCTCACCGTGCTCCACCGCGTCCAGATGCACATTAGCGCAATGGGGCAGGCGCTCGGGCAGCGCCGTCAGCTCGAAATAATGGGTGGCGAACAGGGTG
>DKAS01000056.1 GCA_002448875.1 Proteobacteria bacterium UBA6920
CGAGCGCCGCGCCGACGAGGCCACCCGCGACGCCGTGGACTGGCTGAAGTGCGAGTACATGATGGACAAGGTGGGCGAAGTGTTTCCGGGCATTATCACTTCGGTGACCGGTTTCGGCCTGTTCGTCGAACTCAACGACATCTATGTGGAAGGCCTGGTGCATGTCACCGCCCTGGACAATGACTACTACCACTTCGATCCGGTGAAACACCGTCTACTGGGCGAGCGCATGGGTAAAGCGTATCGCCTCGCCGACCCGGTGACCGTGCGGGTGGCGCGCGTGGATCTGGATGAGCGCAAGATCGATTTTCTCCTGGTCGACAGCGAGTCGTCGTCGGCGGCGCCGGCGCCGGCGAAGAAACGCCGGCGCAGAGGCGGCGGCAAGGGCAAGGGCGAGGGCGGCAAGAGCGACGCAGGCCAGGGGAACGGGCAGGCGGCGGCGGACAAGGGTCGCGCCAGATCCGGCGGTGAACGCGGGCAGAAGAGCAAGGCCAGTGGCAAGAAAACCGCCAGCAAGAAAAAAAGCGGCGGCAGGTCCACCAGGAAGCGCCGTTGACCACGCTTTATCTCTACGGTATCCACGCCGTGCAAGCGGCGTTGCAGGCCGGCGATCGCGTGCGCGAACTGTGGCTGGATCCACAACGCGGCGATCAGCGCATTCAGGTGCTGGCGCAGCTGGCGCGGCAGGCTGGGATCGCGGTGCATAACGCGGATAAAAAAGATCTGACGGCGCGCGCCCAGTGCGAGCATCATCAGGGCGTGGTGGCCGCCAGCCGGCCCATGCCCGAGTACCGCGAAGGCGATATGGAAGCCCTGCTGGCGCGTTCGCCCAATCCTCTGCTGCTGGTGCTCGATTCGATTCAGGACCCGCACAATCTCGGCGCCTGCCTGCGCAGCGCCGACGCGGCGGGCGTGGATTTCGTGGTCGTCCCCAAGGATAACAGCGCGCCGGTCAGTTCCGTGGTGCGCAAAGTGGCATCCGGCGCGGTGGAGAGCGTGCCGCTGGTGCGGGTGACCAATCTCGCCCGCGCCTTGCGCGCCTTGCGCGATCAGGGAGTCTGGCTGGTGGGGACGGCGGGCGAGGCCACGCAGTCAGTTTATGATAGGGATCTCACCGGTTCCATCGCCCTGGTCATGGGCGGGGAGGGTGCGGGTATGCGGCGCCTGACCCGCGATCTGTGCGATCACCTGGTGAGTCTGCCGATGGCGGGCATGGTGGGCAGCCTGAATGTGTCGGTGGCCGCAGGCATCTGCCTGTTCGAAGCGGTGCGGCAACGGCGCGCTACGGCGCCGGCGGCCAAGTTATAAATTGAAATCCTGAATCATTTCTTCGATGAAGATGCCGTCATGGCCACGGCTGATGACAAGCCGAATCCGGCCGTTGATGGTCACCGGATTTTCCGCCGAGGTTTTCTGCGTGGTCAGGGTGATCGGGCCGGTGCCGATGGCTTTGGCGCCTTGCCAGCTCCAACCCACGCTCTTGAAGTCCAGCTGCCGCAGGACGGTGCTGGCGAATACCGCTTCGTAGTCGCTGCGCAGGCTGTTGATGCCGCGATAGGTTTCCGTGCGCACGTTCTCGCCGAACAGGCGCACGTACTGCTCCAGATTGCCCGTCTCATAGTAGCGCAGGAACTTGGAGACCAGGATATCGAGTTCGCGTTTGTCCACGGGAATGTCACTTTCAGCCGACGCGTTCGCGACAACGGCGCCGTCAGCGATTTTTTCCGTGGTCCCCGTAGTGACGGCGCCGGCGGCGGCAAGGCTTTCGCCGGATTTGCTCGCGGCTTCGGTGTCGCTGCTGCTGCTCGGATTAGTGCCGGTGGTGCCCGCGCCGGTGGTGCCCGTGCTGGTGGTGCCCGTGCTGGCGGTGCCCGTACTGGCGGTGCCCGTGCTGGCGGTGCCCGTGCCGGCGGTGCCCGTGCCGGTGGTGCCCGTGCCGGGTGTCGTCGCCGAGGTCCTGGCGGTGGCCGGGGCGGCGGGCGTTGCCGATGTGGTCCGGGGGGCGGTTGTATCCAGGGAGGCCATGCTGCTGGTCGCGGCAGGTGCGGCGCTGGCGCCCACGGGAGCAGCGGATACAGAAGTATCGGAGCTGCTACGGTTTGCCGCGTTGCCGCTGTCGTTTTTATCGGCATCGGATCTGGCGGCGGGCGCGGTGAGCGGCGATTTTTCCGTGGCGGGTTTGCTGCCGCGGTCGTTGACGGCATCGCGGCCGCTGGCGGCCATGGCCAGTGGTTGATTGCTCAGGGGTGAGTTTCTACTGGCGGTATCCGCGCTGCGGGACGGCACCGGCCGTGAATCTTCGTCGGCAGCGACGGCGACCGCCGGCGAGCTGCCGGTATTCAGTTCCTGATAGATGCGCGCGGTCATGACGTCGATTTCGGCATCGCTTACCGTGTTGCCGTTTCGCGCCTGGGTTACTTCCGGTAGCAGCTCGTCATCGCTGACCAGGTTGCCGATCAGATAAGACAGCGCGCCGAGCGCGGCAACCGCGGCGAGGACGACGCTGACGTAGCCGGGCAGGTGGCCGCGTTGCCGGCCGCTGACGATTTTCTGCGAGAACTGGCTCGCACCCTGCCGGATTCTGTCGATCAAGCGTTCGGGTTCGATGGCCGCCGGCATATGCAGGTGGTTGCGCAAAGTTTTACCGAAGGCACGGGCGGCGGCGGCGGCGGCCGGACGCACCCTCACTGCTTCCACCGCGTTGTCGCCATTGAGCGCCGCCAGCTGCGGGTCGTCGGTGACCGGCGTAAGGATGGGCGGCGCGTCGTCCGGGCGCAGGCGATTGATCGCGGCGTGCATCAATTGTTCGTAGGGTTTGGGATTGTCGTCCTTGATTTTGTCGATGATGGTGTCGACATCCGCATTGACATCACCCTGCTCGGCATTAGCAGGCAGGCGCGGCAACTGGCGCACCGCCGATTCCATGATGGAATTTCTGCGCATCAGCGCACCGACCACGTTGTCGGTGTAGTTGCCATCGATCAGGTGATTGTTGTCGCGATAAGCGGCGCGCAGCAAATGATCGCATACCATATTGATCTTGCCGGGGATGCCGCCGGTATAGTTGTAGACCTGACGCAACGCTTCCAGCGTCAGATGCGGATCGTCCTTCCAGTCCGCGTGGTGCAGACGATGCAGGATATACGCCTGGGTTTCTTCCGCGGAGAAGGGATGCAGATAGATGCGGGCGACGATCTGCTTGCGCAGGCTGGAAAATTCCTCGCGGTTGAGGGTTTGCAGCAGTTCCTTGCGGCCGAACAGCAGGATCTGCAGCAGCGGTTTGTTGCCCACCTTGTGCCCGGCCAGGATGCGCAGCGTATTGAGGGATTTGGGGCTGAGATTCTGCGCGTCGTCAACGATGAAAATACCGCGCCCGCCATGGGCGCAGATCTTGGCCAGGTAGATGCCTATGCCGCGAAACAGGTCGGCATTGTTGTCGTTTTCCAGGCTGATACCCAGCTGCATCGACAATTGGCGCAGCAGCTCGTCGGTGCCGGATTTGGTGGCCACCACATGGGCCACGTGAAACAGCTCGCCCCGGTATTGTTTGGCCAGCATCGCCGCCAGGCTGGACTTGCCGGTGCCTGCGCTGCCGGTGACGATAATGAATCCCTCGCCGCGGGCCATGCCCACAGCCAGATTGCCGAAGGTTTTTTCGTTGCTGCTGTCAGCGTAGAAATAGAATTCGGGACTGGGGGCAAAAGGAGGGACCGTCATGTCGAAAAATTGTTGATACATTGCGCTTGTTTCCGCCTTGCCTAGCATGATTTCTGCAAAACCCTGGTCGTTTGGTTCATCGGCAAATCAACAGTTTATCGTCCAGTATCGCGCGGCGTACCCGACTGCCGGCGCCTGAACTTTGTTTCTGTCCTTAACTCTGGAAATACCGCCCAGCTGCCCCTGACGAGGGGGCGCCACCGACCGCCGTCGTTGGCGAATCGTGGTTGTTCTTCTGGCACCAGTCCACGGTGCTGCGTGGCTTTAGATTGTACCCCTGTCAAAATATGGAACTGCTCTGGATTGCGGATACAAAGTTTACTACAAGTAGCGGGGGAATGGTGTCATTTTAGGTTCTGACCAGGCGCAGCCGTTATAACAAAATGCCGCGCCGGGCGGCCGCGGCGTGGCTGCCAGTCGGCGGCAGCTCCGTACTATAACTATATGAATGATAATGAAAATGGGCGGGGTGTTGAGACCGAACTCGAGGTTCGTGTCGCGCTTGACCACGTACTACTTGCTTCGCCCCCCGCTTGCTGAGTAAAATACCGCTCTTTTTTCCATCCTTGCTTCACCGGGACGCGCCGGGAAGCTGCTGGGGCAACCCAATAACCTGAAGGAGTTATTATGCGTCATTATGAAATCGTATTTCTGGTGCATCCGGACCAGAGTGAACAGGTACCGGCCATGGTCGAACGCTACCGCGGCATGATCGAAGCGACCGGCGGCAAGATTCACCGTCTGGAAGACTGGGGCCGCCG
>DKAS01000225.1 GCA_002448875.1 Proteobacteria bacterium UBA6920
CGACTGCCAGTTTCATTGGCACAATCGCGGTTACGGTGACTTTGCCGATTTTCTGGCGACGCTGACCGCGGAAAAGCGTAAAAAGATCAACCGCGAGCGCCGCCGCGTCCAGGAAGCGAACATCGCCATCGAAATGCTGCCGGGGGACCAGGTCGACGCCGAGCAGTGGCGTCTGTTTCATCAGTTCTATTGCGACACCTTTGACCGCCGCGGTGGCTATCCCACGCTCAGCGCCGGTTTTTTCCAGGAAGTGGGGCAAACCCTGGGCCCCCAGGTGGTGCTGGGCCTGGCCCGGCACCAGGGACAAATCGTGGCCGGCGCCCTGAGTTTCCGCGATCAGCGGGCCCTGTACGGCCGCCACTGGGGGTGTCGCGCGGAATTTCACAGCCTGCACTTTGAGTTGTGCTATTACCAGGGCATAGACTACTGCATCCGCGAGGGCTTGCAGACCTTCGAGCCGGGGGCCCAGGGGGAGCACAAGATCAGCCGGGGCTTTGCGCCCACGGCGACGTATTCGGCGCACTGGTTCGCCCACGCCGGCTTTGAAAAAATCATGGCGGACTATCTCTTGCATGAGCAATCGGCGGTCAGCGCCTACGCCGCCGACCTGGCCAGCCACCTGCCCTATAAAAAAAGCGAGGGTGGGACTGGTTCCGTACCGTAAACGGGAGTATAAAAAACCCAGTGTGTTCATTGGTTAAAGTTCGCAGCAGCTGCCTATGACCGGTCTTGGACCCTTTTGGCTGGACCCCAACGATGACACGTCCCCCTTTCCGGATGTGTCGCTGGCGTTGCGGGAGCCGGACGGTCTGCTGGCCATCGGCGGCAACCTGAGCGTCACTCGCCTGCTCAACGCCTATCGCAGCGGCATCTTTCCCTGGTACAGCGCCGGCCAGCCGGTATTGTGGTGGTCACCGGACCCCCGCTCGGTCCTGTTTCCGGACAAGCTGCAGGTCAGCCGCAGCATGCGCAAGGAGCTGCGCCGCAACGCCTTCACCCTGACCCTGGATCACGCGTTCAACGCAGTGGTACGGTCCTGCGCCCAACCGCGGGCCAACAGCCGCGGCACCTGGATCACCCCCGATATCCTGCGCGCCTACGGTCAGCTGCACCAGCAGGGCTACGCGCATTCGGTCGAAGCCTGGCAGCAGGGCAAACTGGTGGGCGGGCTGTACGGCGTGGCCCTGGGCAGGATCTTCTTCGGCGAATCGATGTTTCACACGGTGGATAATGCCTCGAAAGCGGCGTTTATCGCCTGCACCGGCTACCTGCGCCGCCAGGGCTGCGTGCTCATCGATTGCCAGGTGCAATCCCAGCACCTGGATTCGCTGGGCGCGGAACTGCTGCCCCGCGAGCGCTTCGTGCAGATGCTCAACGTACATTGCGATGCCGGGCCGGGACCGGGTTCCTGGAAAATGGTGCTGATCCCATGACGACAGAGGCGCACTTCAAGAAACCCCTGCTCTACATCAGCGCGCCGACCAGCTGCAGCTACCTGCCGGACCAGTCCTCCAGCATGATCTTCATCGATCCCGATGCCGAAATGAACATGACCCTGTACGGCCGGCTGATCCGCAACGGTTTTCGCCGCAGCGGCGGCTTTATCTACACCCCCAAATGCAGCCACTGCAGTGAATGCATTCCGGTGCGCATCCCGGCGCTGGAATTCCAACACAGCACTCTGCAGCGCCGCATTTGGAAACGCGGCCAGCCGTTTCAGGTGACGGAGCGCGAACCCTGTTTCACCGACGAACATTTCCGTCTTTATCAACACTACCTGGCCAGCCGTCATGCCGGCGGTGGCATGGACAATCCCACCCCGGAACAATATGTTTCCTTTCTCACCGCCGCCTGGGCCGACACCGCCTTCGTCGAATTTCGCGACCAGCAGCGCCTGGTGGCCGTCGCCGTGGTCGACTACCTGGACGACGGCCTGTCGGCTGTATACACATTTTTTAACCCGGAATACGCCCGCTTCAGCCCCGGCAAGCTGGCCATCCTCTGGCAGATCCACGAAACCCGACGGCGGAATCTGGAATATCTGTATCTCGGTTACTGGATTCGCCAGTGCTCTAAGATGCAGTATAAAATCGAATTTTCACCGCTGCAGGCCTTCCGTAACGGCTATTGGCACACTCTGAGTCCAGGTTAGTCGAGAAACAATTTCCCAGCGCTGGTCTTGGCTGCGCGTTCCCGCCCCGGCCAGGGGACAGGCAGCGCGTGGCTGGATACGGCCGGATCAATAAACACTCGTTTTTCTTCCTGATAAATCGCGGAAAAAATTAAATATTTTTTTCCCTTTTTTCCATAAAGAACGTGAAAAAAATCGCCGATAAGCGGTTAGGACCCCAACGGCCCTTCCACGGCATCCCCGCGTCCGTCAGTTGCGGGCGAGGAAGTCATCAGGAGCATGTCATGTTGAATTACGTCTATCAGGTGGTAAGTCAGTTCGAAGCCGAACACGGTTACAGCCCCAATGTAATCTACCTGAATTACACCCACCTGGAGTGTCTGAAGCAGGAGATGGCGGACCCCCGGGATCTGGACGGTATCGTGCAGCTGCTGGGCATGGAAATCATTGTTCATCAGGACGTGGTCAACCCCACTGTCTCCTGGGCCAACGCACCGTGGAAACACGCGCTTTGCGTCTGAGCCTTCCCGCCCCCTTTCCCATTATTTTTTCAAGCAATCCCCGCATGGAAACGCGGCCCGAATGGCCCCGGGCGCAGCGGCAATGGCCCTAAACCTGCCGGCTTTCTAGGCAGCCACCCGCCATCCGCCGGGACGACCTGCGCCTAATCTTTGAAAAATCGAGCCAATTAGGGCAATATGTGCGCCCTGGTACGGCATTCATCCAAAAGGCGTTATGGCAAAAGAAGATCAGATTGAAATGGAAGGGACCGTGGTGGACACCCTGCCCAACACCATGTTCCGGGTGCAACTGGACAATGGGCATGTGGTCACTGCGCACATCTCAGGGAAGATGCGCAAGAATTATATCCGCATCCTCACCGGAGACAAGGTGGTCGTGGAAATGACCCCGTATGATCTGACCAAGGGTCGCATTATCTATCGCGCCAAATAGCCTGCGGCCGCGCAACCCAAGGGCGTAGAGATCTCCCCCCAGCGTTGCCCTGCCGTACCAAGGACCGAGGTCATGTTTCGCTTCACCGCTGCACCACCTGCCCGCTATGGATCCCTGCTGAAGTCCTGGCTCTTGCTGCCACTCATCGGTAGTTTGGCCGCTTGCGGTGGTTATGTGGGCGTGCAGCAACCGGGTTACAGCACCCGCTATGCCGCGATCGCCCCTCAGGAATTTCAGGACATACTGCAACATCTGCTGTGGGAACGCGGAGAATACCTGAGCGAAGACGCGAATCCTCCCTATCGCTTTTTCGTGGGACCGTCGGTGACCTGGCTGTACGTGGATTATGACCCGCAACGACTGCAGGACGCTGCCTACTATGCCCTGTTCACCTGCATCAATATCGATCCCTCGGCCGAGTTTGGCGCTCGCCCCGAACCTTTTTGCCCTCCCGGCGCGGAATTCGACGACGGTCTGGCAGACTCAACCCTGATTAACGACCTGGACCGCGCCATCCTCGCGCGCGGCCATTATGTCATCGTCGACCGGCAATATTAAAAAGCGCTGAGCGCCTGCCGCCCGCGCCTCAAGCAGGCAACTGCTCCGGCGCATGGATCTCGAATTCCAGCTTGTCGTCCTTCACCGTGATCGACACCTCGCCGCCGTCCACCAGGCGGCCGAACAACAGCTCCTCCGCCAGCGGCTTCTTGATGCTTTCCTGAATCACCCGCGCCATGGGGCGCGCGCCCATCTTGGGTTCGAAGCCGTGTTCGCCCAGCCACAGGCGGGCGGCCTCGTCCAGGTGCAGAATGACTTTCTTTTCCTGCAGCTGCAATTCCAGTTCGTTGACGAACTTGTCGACCACGAAGCCGATGGATTCGCGCGACAGTGGATTGAACTGGATGATGGCGTCCAGGCGGTTACGGAACTCCGGCGAGAAGGTGCGGGTGATCACTTCGGTGGCGTCGGTGCTGTGATCCTGCTCGGTGAAGCCCATGGAGCGGCGCGAGGCCTGGGCGGCGCCGGCATTGGTGGTCATNNGATCAGGCGCGACACGGTGTGCCGTTCCATGTACTCGGACATGTCGAAACGAATCAGCTCTATGCCCATGAGTTTGGCCAGCTGCCGCGACAGCTCGGTCTTGCCTACGCCGGTGGGGCCGGCGAGCAGGAAGGAGCCTATGGGTTTCTGCACGTCGCCCAGACCCGAGCGCGACATCTTGATGGCGTTGGCCAGCGCCTTGACCGCCTCGTCCTGGCCGAAAATCACCAGCTTGAGATCCCGCTCCAGGGTGGCCAGCACTTCCTTGTCGGACTTGGATACGGTCTTGGGCGGTATGCGCGCCATCTTGGCGACGATGGCCTCGATCTCGCGCACACCGATGATCTTCTTGCGCTTGTTGGCCGGCAGCAGGCGCTGGCAGGCGCCGGCCTCGTCGATGACGTCGATGGCCTTGTCCGGCAGGTGGCGTTCATTGATATAACGCTCCGACAGCTCCACCGCGGTACGCAGCGCCGGGTGGGTGTATTTCACCTGGTGGTGATCCTCGAAGCGGGTTTTCAGGCCTTCGAGAATCAGCACGCTTTCCTCGATGGACGGCTCGGGTACATCGATCTTCTGGAAGCGCCGCGACAGCGCCCGGTCTTTTTCGAAAATGCCGCGGTATTCCTGGTAAGTGGTGGAGCCTATGCACTTCAACTGGCCGGTGGACAACACCGGTTTGATCAGATTGGAGGCGTCCATGGCGCCGCCGGAAGCCGCGCCGGCGCCGATGATGGTGTGGATCTCGTCGNNAGCAGCGGGTTGTTCTTGCGCCGCCGGCACAGGATCTGGATCGCCCGATCCAGTTCGTCCTTGCGGCCGATCAGCGGATCGATCTTGCCCGCCAGCGCCATATCGTTGAGATTGGTGGCGAAATTTTCCAGCGGGCTGCGGTTGGGCGCTTCGCCGCCGGCCACTTCCTCGTCGCCGCCGCCGCCCTGACCCACGCCCTCATCATGCTCCTCGTTGACCTTGGAGATGCCATGGGACATGTAATTGACGACGTCCAGGCGGGTGATGTTCTGCTTGTTGAGAAAATACACCGCCTGCGATTCCTGCTCGCTGAAGATCGCTACCAGCACATTGGCCCCGGACACTTCCTTCTTGCCGGAGGACTGCACCTGAAACACGGCGCGCTGCAGCACCCGCTGGAAACCCAGGGTCGGCTGGATTTCCCGGCTGCTGTGCTCCGGCAGCATGGGGGTGGTTTCGTCGAGAAAGCCATGCAGATCGCTGCGCAGGCGGCCCATGTCGGCACCGCAGGCCTTGAGCACCGCGGCGGCGGCGGCATTGTCCAGCAGCGCCAACAGCAGGTGTTCGACCGTCATGAACTCGTGGCGTTTTTCCTTGGCGGACTTGAAAGCCATATTCAGGGTGAATTCGAGCTCTTTGCTTAGCATGGCATACGTCTCTTGGTTGGTGGTCTCAATCTACTTCCATTGTGCACAACAATGGATGCTCATTCATCCGCGAGTATTCATTGACCTGCGCGACCTTGGTTTCGGCGATCTCCCGCGAGAACACGCCGCATACGCCTTTGCCCTGGGTATGCACATGCAGCATGATGCGCATGGCCTTCTCCCGCGGCATGCTGAAAAACTGCTCCAGCACATGCACGACGAACTCCATCGGCGTATAGTCGTCGTTCAGCAGTATCACCTTGTACAGCGGCGGCTTCTTGGTTTCCGGTTTTGCTTCCTGTACCGCCAGGCCGTCGTCATTGATCAGTTGCGTCTTCTTGGTCATATGTCAGAGTTTTGCGCGCCGCGCCACGATCACTGCCCCCTCGCCTTCCACCTCGACGACTGCAGGTTGCATGCCGCAACCCCCGGCGTCCGCGCACCCCATCCATAGCATCGGATAGGGGCCGGCAACATTGAGAAAAAACAAATCCGGTATCACTATAAATAGACCCTCCGTGCCATGCAAGCGCAGGTCTTGCGGGATTTTGCAGTACATTCATTGAGTTAAAAATCGTGTCGCGATCGCAACAAAATCCGCCGCGGACATCGGGGGCAAGCCCCCGGGTCATTCCCACAATAAAGCACAGTTATTTGACAAGATTATTAAGGATTTGTTGCGTCACGCGGGAAAAACGCAAGAGGCTAGGAACACCCCCACCCTGTCCCGCCCCCTGGCAGGGGGCGGGAACGCGACGCAATCAGGCGGCATTCTAAATGTAGGACTGCGTAAATCCCCGGCATCTTCAGCAGGTACGGATCACATCTGCTTGATCATGGCTTCGCCGAAGGCGGAGCAGGACAGCTTGGTGGCACCGGGCATCAGGCGCTCAAAATCATAGGTGACGGTCTTCGCCTGAATCGCCCCGGACATGCCCTTGATGATGAGGTCCGCCGCCTCCAGCCAGCCGAGGTGACGCAGCATCATTTCCGCCGACAGAATCAAGGAACCGGGATTCACCATGTCCTTGCCCGCGTACTTGGGCGCGGTACCGTGGGTAGCTTCGAACATGGCCACGGTATCGGACAGGTTGGCGCCGGGGGCGATGCCGATACCGCCCACCTGGGCAGCCAGAGCATCGGAGATATAGTCGCCGTTGAGGTTGAGGGTGGCGATCACGCTATAGTCCTCGGGCCGCAGCAGAATCTGCTGCAGAAACGCATCGGCGATCACATCCTTGATGACGATCCGGCGTCCGCTGCGTGGATTGCTGAACTCGCACCAGGGCCCGCCGTCGATTTCGCGGGCGCCGAATTCCTGTTTGGCCAGCTCATAACCCCAGCTCTTGAAGGCGCCCTCGGTGAACTTCANNTCGGGGAAGCGGATCTTCTTCACCCCCATTTCCCGGCGCAGGAAGTCGATCACCTTCTTCACTTCCGGCGTGCCGGCGGCCCATTCGATGCCAGCGTAGATGTCTTCGGAATTCTCGCGGAAAATGACCATATCGGTCTTCTCCGGCTCCTTCACCGGGCTGGGCGTGCCGCTGAAATAGCGCACCGGCCGCAGGCAGACATAAAGATCCAGCTCCTGGCGCAGGGTGACGTTGAGCGAGCGTATGCCGCCGCCCACCGGCGTGGTCAGCGGGCCCTTGATCGACACCACGAAATCCTTGACCGCCGCCAGGGTCTCATCCGGCAGCCACACGCCGTCGCCGTAAACCTTGAGGGATTTTTCACCGGCATAGACTTCCATCCAGCGGATGGCGCGGCGCGGGCCATAGGCCTTGGTCACCGCCGCGTCGACCACGCGACGCATCACTGGCGTGATATCGACGCCGGTGCCGTCACCTTCGATGTACGGAATAATGGGCTGATCCGGCACCTTGAGGGAGTGATCGCTATTGACCGTGATTTTCTGCCCGTTAGTAGGCACCTTGATATGCTGATAACTCATGCACGACTCCATGGATAGGACGGAACGCCAACAGGCGCGGATTGTAGCATTTTCCCGCGGGGGAGGCAGACACGAGCCCGCGGGAGAGCGAGCGGATACCGCAAGATAGGCTCAGGTACCCGCAGGTTTGGCGAAAATACCACCAAGATCGGCGAGATTTCCGGTCCGGGCCACGCTGATCCTGCCATCGGCGCCCGGCTGCCCGAGAAAGCGCAGACTCTGGGCCAGACCGCTTTGCGCGGAATCGCGGGCCAGGAAGGCGCCGTTGAACTGGTAGCTGCCGGTGTCGGCCAGCTGCAGCGTGCCCTCGGCCTGCAGGGGACCGCCGCTGTCGGACAACTTGCCGGTGACCCCGTCCGCGGCGTTCTGCAGCTCGATGCGCAGATTGCCGAAGTTCATGTTCTGCATGCTGGCCAGGCCGGCGTCCTGCCAGGCAATCACGCCCTGGGCGGCGGACACCAGGCGATTCTCGAAATCCAGTTCCTGCAGATTGAGGCTGAGGGCGCCGGACAACTGCACGGGAATCACGGTCGACAGGACGCGCAGATCCGCCAGCACCAGATTGGCCTCCACGTTGGCCAGATGAATGTCATTGCCCAGGCTGCGACCCACATCGCCGTAAAAATAGCTCTGCCCCTGGCGCATACCCAGGTGCATCTGCACCCGCCCCAGCAGCAGCCACAGCGGTTTGATCTCCCACTCCAGGGATGACAGTACCTGCCCCGCCACCAGCGCTTCGCTGGCCGAGCCTGACCACAGGGTGCCCTGCACCCCCTTGAGGATCAACGGCGCCTGCGGCGCCACCGCTTTCACCAGGCGATAAGCCTGAGCGGCGGGAAAATCGATCACTAGAAACGCCAGGTAAACCGCCACGCCCAGCAGCACCGGCGGCAGATACTTCTTCACGACCACTCAGCCGCCCTCCAACTGCACATTGACGTTGACCTGACCGTCGACATTGCCGCGATCGATGGAGGTGCCGGTGATCTGAATGCCGTACAGCTCCTGCAGGCCCTGCAGCCAGGCGATCACCTTGTCGAAGGACACATCATCGATCCAGATCTGCACCTTGTTTTCACCGTCGGGCTTGACCCGCTTGACCTGGGCGCCGAAACCGGAGGTCTTGGCGGTGCTGTCGATCAGGCTGAGCAGGGACTGACCCGGCGGCCGCGGCGCACCGCCCCGGCCCGGACCCTCCTGGGCGCGCACGTCGCTGATGGATTTTTTCATCCACACCAGCAGTTTGTTGGCGCGCTCCAGCTCCGCCCGCTGATTGACCACCCCCTGCATCACCGGCCGCCAGATCATGGCGTAGAGCAGCAGAATAAGCACCACCATCCCGCCGCCCAGCACCATCAGGCGCTCGCGCTCGTTCAGAGACTGAAACCACTCCTTCATCAGCCACGCTCCGCCAGCTGCAGCCGGCTTTCCACTTTATCGCCCTTGGCATTGGCCGACAGGATGTCGACCACCAGCCCGCCCTGGTCCGCCAGCTTCTGTTTGACGGTATCCAGGGTCTGCAAATCGTTGAGATCCAGATTCAACTCCAGCTTGCCGTCGTGGTAGCGCACGTTGCGCAGCACCACGCCCGGCGTTTCCGCGAACACCGCACCGCTGTTGGTGAGAATGGCGAGAAAACCGCTGCCGCCGCTGCCGCCGCCCTTCAGCGCCTTGAGCTTGCGCGTCATGTACTGCTCCATCATCGACGCCGGCGCTTCCTTGGTGCCGGGATAAGCCGCCATATAGGCCTTCACCACCTCGTCGTTGATCGCCGTCGCCTGACCGCGCAGGCGGAAGTAATCGATGGACGCCGTCAGCAACTGCAGCACGATGACCGCGCCCAGCATCGCCGCCGCCGGCAGCCACGGGCGCCAGAACTTGCCGATGCGCTCACGGCGGCTGTAATCGCCCTGCAGCAGATTCAGGCCTGGCTTGTCGGGAACCTGCCGCCCCAGCAGTGCCAGGGTCTCGGCTTCGATGATTTTCGGATCCACTTCGATATTGAGGCCGGAGAAATCCGGCGGCGCCGCGCCGCCCAGATCGGCATCGTAGAAGCTGATGCGCCACGGCCGGGCGGTTTCGCCAGTGCTGTCCAGCAGCATCTGCAGGCTGTCCTGCAGCAGATCACCCTCCAGGCTGTAGCCGGCCTCGGCGCCGGTGCGCAGCAGGTAGTGGCCGTCCTCGCGCAGCAGCGTCCACTCGCCTTCGGCCAGGGGCAGCGACAGGATGTCCGGCAGCAACGCCTGCGGCCGGATGTGATGGGCGTCCAGGCGCTCCAGCCACTGCTCCAGCAGCTGCTTGCGCACCACCGCGCAGCCGATGGTATTGTCACCGCGTTTGCCGCCCAGGGCGAAATGCAGATCGTCGATATCGTCCGCCAGCTGGTCTTCCAGGATATAGGGCAGGGCCTTGGCCAGGCGCTGCCGGTTCTGGGTCGGCACCTGGGCCGAGGTCAGCACGATATGCAGGGACGGCACCAGCACCGTCACCCGGTTGCCGGTGGCCAGCTCCCGCGCTTCGTCCAGCGATCCCAGGCCCAGCTCACCGCCGGGCGCGCCCTCGCCGCTTTCGTCGTTGCCGCCGCCGTCGTCCAGCAGCAGCCAGCGCACCAGTTCCGGGTCCATCCCCGGTTCGATCTGCGGTATCCGTATGATGAGTCGTTTAGCCAATCAATACACCCCCTGCGAGCGCGCTATTGTAGCAAGCTTGTTGCCGATGCGCTGTATGACGCTGTACAAAGTTACACCGACAATCTGGTCATCGAAGCCCATGTCGGCGCGGGCGGTAAGGAGAAAGAACTGGCTGTTGACGCTGAGCACGTCCTCTGGCTTCTGTGCCCCCGTGGTCGGCGCAGCGTCCCCGCCGGCTTTGTTGGTATTGTCCGGATTCTCCCCGTCCCCCGGGGTCTTGTTCTTGTCCGCCGGGTCGTTCTGCGCGTTCTGGCCGCCGGGCGGCGGCTTCCCCAGAGTGCCGATCAGCTTGCAGCCGGCGAACGCATCCGCCTGCAGGAAGGCGCCGACATTGTCGTACGAGGTCGGCGCCGGGCCGCTGCTCGCGGTCTGCCCGCCTTCGCCGGGCGCCGCCAGACTCAGGGGGTTCTGGCGCACCGGCCGGTTGAGCTTGCCGGTGTCGATGCAGTTGATATCCTCGGCCAGGGCGCGGATCAGCGCGTCTTTGGCAGTGTTGACGTTGATGGTGGTGGGCACCGGCAGGGTGGTGATATAGGGCTCGACGAAACGGTAAAACGTCGGATTGAAGCCGTGCACCAGCAGCAGCTCGCTGGGGCTGCCCATGGCGTGGTTGGCCGTGCGATAGGGCCGCGGACCGTTCTGATAGTCGCCGTCCTCGCCGCCGCCGGGCAGGGTGTCGGTATCCGGGTCCAGCCAGTCCATCACCGCATTGGCCAGGTCCTGGCTGTTGAGATTGCGTAAAATGTCCTGCAGGGGCTGGTTGTCCGCCAGGTCGGGACTGGCCAAAGCGTCCAGGCGCAGAATCTCCAGCAGGTTGCGAAAGCGCTGCAGATCGTTGTCGCTGCGCGCGCCGTTGCGCACCAGATTATTGATATTGAAGCGACCCTGCAGATCCTCCAGGAAAGGGCTGATCTGGCCGTTCTCGAACGGCAGCTTCAGACCCTCGAATGCCCAGGGCTCGCCCAGATGATCCTTTTTCGCGTCGTCTTTCTTCAATACCTCGAAGATGAAGGATTCCAGCCCCAGGGCGTAGACATAGGACTGATCGCGCAGCAGGATGTTGCCGGTGCGGCGCATGTCCAGCTGCTGGCGCGATACCATGGCCACCGACACCGCCACCACCAGGGCGGTGACCAGCATGGCGGTGATCAGGGCCACGCCCCGCTGGCGGCGCGCGGCGCTCATGGCGTCGCCGCCTGGGCCGCCAGGGCGGTGCCCTGCGCCACCAGAAACAGGCGGCTGACCTTGTCCAGGGTCTTGAGCTCGAGGGTCACTTCCACCGCCCGCGGCAGCGGTTGATCCTCCGACCCCTGCGGCGGCCAGCCGGTCTGCCAATGCTTGTCGCGATCGAGATAGCGCAGCTCCAGGTGATCGACACCGGTCAGCAGCACCGCCTCGAACTGTTTGCTGTCGTAGTCGCGATCCAGATCGAACCAGTAGCTGCGGATCAGCTTGCCCTCGTCCAGCCGGTAGGCCACCCGCTGCTCGTAACTGCGCAGGCGCTTGTCGCTGGGAAACGGATTGTTCCAGCCGTAACGGGTGAACTCCAGCAGCTCACTACCGTGATCGGAGGTGATGAACGGCCCTTTGGCTTCCCCGTAGTTGTCGCGCACCGATCGATTGGCCGCCTGCTCGATGTCGCGACCGAGAATATTGAACACCTTCTGCAGCTGCGCCAGCTCGCTGGCGTGAGCATCGGTGGTTTCACGGGCGCGCAGCACGTTGTTCAGGCCGCTGTAGGCCATGGCCGACACCAGGGCAAAAATGGCCAGCGCCACCAGCAGCTCCAGCAGGGTGAACCCTCGATAACGCGGCACAAAAGCAGACGGCGCGCGCATGGCTCAGTGCGCCACCGGCAGGGCGGTAATGAGGCTGGCACGGGGACTTTCGTCTTTTTCGTCGTAGCGCACTTCCACCGTCACCACCCCCAGCTCATATTCCATAATGGCTTCCTTCTTGGTGGCGGCGGACCAGGTCCATTCATGACCGGCGTAAAATACCGTGCCCTTGTCACTGGCACCGGCGGCGGGAAACTGGTCCAGGGCCATGAACTCGCTGAGCTTGTTCATGGCGATCCAATGGGCAAAGGTTTTTTCCTGCAGATAGCCTTCATTGGCAATATTGGACGACACCGCCCGCATCACCCCGGCCATGGCCAGGGCGATGACCGCCAGCGCCACCAGCACCTCCAGCAGGGTGAAGGCGCGCTGCCGCTCAACCGTGCTTGTCATCTTTCTCTCCGGGAAAAAACAGGCGCAGCTCGCCCTGCATCTGCCCCACCAGGCGGAACTGGTCGCCCTGATCATTGATCGGCAGGGAAATCTCGAACGGCGTGATCTCGCCGCTGGACAGGAAGAAAACCCGCGGATAATGGGTATCGTCCTCCTGACCATCCTGTTTGTCGTCGGCGGTGGCCTGGTCCTGGGTTTGCCCGCCGGCGGCCGGCGCATCGCCGCCGCAGTTCATGGACTCCAGCTCCACCCCCTGCCCTTCCAGCGCCACCTGCATGTGCACCGGATCCTCCAGACAGCGGGGGCGAAACACCGCATCGCCGTCCAGCGGCGTCCAGCGCCAGTGTTCGCCGCTGACATCCAGGCGCAGAAAGCGATAACCGTCCTTGTGAAACTGCACCGCCAGCTCCCGCGAATTCATCACTGCCTCGTCGCTGGCCAGCTGCATCAGGGCCTGCAGGCGCGCGGCTTCCTCCTGCACCAGATCGCGGGTGTCGCGACCGATGGACACCAGGGCAAAGCTGGTGATGATGGCGATCAGCACGATCACCACCAGCAGCTCCATCAGGGTGAAACCCCGTTGTTGACCGCCCCGTATCACGTCACTGCCTCAGCGCCGGGACGGATCCCGGCGACGCCTCACAGCATCCAGTTGCCGATGTCCGCGTTGGCACCTTCGCCGCCCACCGCCTGATCGGCGCCCAGGGAGAAGATATCGATGGCGCCATGGTCGCCGGGGTTCAGGTACTGGTATTCACCGCCCCAGGGATCCTTGGGCATGCGCGGCACATAACCGCCGTCCCGCCAGTTGCGCGGCTCCGGCGTGCCGCCGGGCTTCTTAACCAGAGATTCCAGCCCCTGGTCGGTGGTGGGATAAGCGAAATTATCGAGCTTATACATATTGAGGGCGCTTTCCAGGGCGCGGATGTCCTGCATCGCCTTGACCTTGCGCCCCTCTTCCGGCTTGTCCATGACATTGGGGACGACAATGGCCGCCAGGATACCCAGGATAATGACCACCACCATGATTTCGATCAGGGTGAAGCCCCGCTGTAGAGTTTTGTTCATGCGCTGACTGACCTCTTGGTTTGAAAATGACTCCCGCCGGCGATGCCGCCGGGGAGAACAACACCCGCCCACCCCGCGCCCGGGGCCGCGGCGGCAAGTGGTTGGCTATCTTAACAAAATAAACTGAATCCTACCGGAATTCCGCGCTCGCACGCCAGCTGCAGCGTCGCCTTACCCCTTGCCAAGCCCGCTGCCGACTGAACATAATAGCCTGAAATATCAACATTCTGGCTAATCCTCCATGACCCCCACCCCGACCGACCTGCGGCACCTGCGCGCCTGGTCCCTGCCCCTGGGCCTGGCCATGATCTGCGTCCTGATCACCGTCTTCGACCCGCCCAGCGGCGACGCCTTGCAATACGATCGCACCCTGATCCTGCAGGGTCAGGTGTGGCGCCTGCTGACCGGCAATATCGTTCATCTGAATTTCAATCACCTGTGGCTGAACCTCGGCGGTCTGGTCTTGCTGTGGCTGTTCTTCGCCCAATGCTTCTCCCTGCGCACCTGGTTGCTGCTGCTGCTACTGAGCTGCGCCGGCACCGGCCTGGGCCTGCTGTGGCTGAACCCGGACCTGGAATGGTACGTGGGCCTGTCCGGCGCCCTGCACGGCCTGTTCATCGCCGGCGCCATTCAAGACCTGCGCCGCCCCGGCAACGGCGAACGCCACTGGGAAGGCTGGCTGCTGCTGGGGGTGCTGATCGGCAAGGTGCTGTGGGAGCAGTACGCGGGGCCGATGCCGGGATCAGAAGCGACGGCGGGGGGCCGGGTGATCGTGGATGCGCATTTGTATGGGGCGGTAAGCGGGGGGGGAACCATGTGGGTAGTGATGCTGGTGAATTACTGGAAAGCAAAGCACGAAACGAATAAAACCTAGAGACGCAAGCATTGGTTTGTTGGAGTCAACAACAAAAAAAGGGGCGCACAAGGCGCCCCTCCAGCATTACGCTGTTACGTTCAGATTAATAGCCGATATTGGCCGTAATCTGTACGGAGTTATTGATGTTGTTCCAGTCGGCATCCGCCAGATCGTTGAACACATCAAAGACCCAGTTACCGTTGGCGCCATCGGTCAACACCACTTGTACATTGGAGTACCGAATCCACGTACCGATGTCAGCCAGGTTAGTACCCGACGGACCGTTATTGCTGGCGCCACCACCGTTCCAGGGAATGATGGGAGAGCTGAATACCGGCGTCAACGTCAATACCAAGCCATCAGCAGACATGCTGGCAACGACATCGGATCCCAGCGAGCTGGTGTCCAACGCTGCAGTGTTGGCACTGAACAAAGTGGCATTGATCAGGGGCTCTTCGACCAAGGCAACCGGACGGTTGAAGGTGATGGTCAAGACCCCCGTGGAGGTCAGGTTGCTGGTGTTATAATTAGAATTACTGACGATGTAGAGACCTTGATTCCAGGGGTACGGAGTCAAGGAGTCAACCCAAACATAGTTCATGGTCTGCTGATTGCCTTCATTAAAATTTCCCCAATAGTGTCTTTCCAGCTTCGTACCATCAGGCAGGGTAGCCGGGTCAACAACGACCCCGTAGTTGCCGCCCAGAACCAGACTGCTGCCGGCGAAAACGACGTCGCCATTGGCGTCGGTTTGCGCGGTCAGGTGCGGCTGCAAACCATTGGCCGGATAGATCCGATATCCCACGCCGCCCGGACCATAGTCAGTCGTCGTTTCGCTCCAGTTGGTATTTTGGGTCAGGTGCACGGTGGCGCCGGCAACGGCTACTTCGTTATGCAGCACGCGGAAGGTCATGTCCGGAGCGGAATCACCCATGGGAAACACATAGATGTTACCAATCCAGTTGTATGTACTGTCGAAGGTATTGTTGCTTTCCTGGCAGCAGGACCAGCTGATGTCCGTCCAGACATAACCCTCGAAGCGCTGATAGTTGTCTGCGGTGACAATGATCCGGTACTGAATATTGCCATCCAGGGACACGGGAATACCGTTAAAGGCGTAATCTCCGGCATTGACATCGCTACCCTTCTTCAACGTGCTGGGTGAACGATAGCTGGTACCCTGTACCAGCGTAACCTTCAGGCTACTGTCGGAAATCCGAACTCCCGTCGTAGCATCGAAAATCGTGCCCTGCAGGGTACCAGTTTCATTGAAGGTGTTGTTGCCAACATTGTTGTTACCCTTGAAATCCGCCAAACAACCGGACAGTGCGATCGCGGCGACGCCGGCGACCGTCAGGCCAATGCGACTCAAGGCGCCTGTTCTGCTCATCTTCATGGTTTTCCTCCTAATGGATATCTATGCATAAACGACCAAAGGGAACCCGCAGCAAGCAATGGACAGACAGCAGACAACCGGACAGCAAGACACCTCACCGCCATTGGCCTGATAGGGCTTAAGACTAGTTGGTAAATTAAAAAAAGCAAATTTAAATTCGTTGTTTTCAAGTCAGTTAAACGCTTTTTCTTATACTGTTTCTAGAAATGAGACGGACTCGCCTGATCTCATGAGTAATTAGACTGCAGAGACCCGATAAGCAAATATCGAACCAGGTTCAAGCCACGAGGAAAACATGCAGGGTGATAGCGGTAAGAAAGGCGGAGATTTTAGTTTTTCCCTGAAACTGCAGACCGCGATTCCATTCGATTGAACAATATTTGTTCAAACCGCGCTTCTACCGAAAAACTAACACCAGGAAGACGTTGATAAATATAGTGCAGATTTCAGGAAAGGGAAGGAAGGCAGTCGGAAATCTGTCAGGTAGACGGGGAATGAGCAGATGAAATTTTGTCACAGCGGAAATATTGACGCATTTTGATTAAATAATCGCCAACTCACGAAAGCGCGCGACGGAATTAATATCCAAGTCACTCCCCCACCCAGAGCAGCGTGCGCAGCACCGATCCATCGGGTAACAGCGATCAAGCAAGTGATGCCGATCCGTTTGGTGACACCGATCGACGGGTAACCCATGCGCCGGAGCAACATACCGACACTCGCGGCGAAACCAAGCATCAAATCACCTTCCNNAAAGCGGACCGCCGCCGCTGCGAAGAGCGGGCGGGAACTCATCACCACGCAGATCGATCCGCGAAAAAGAACGGTGCGCTCAGCGCACCCTGCGGGGGGCATTAAACCAGTGGGTGATATCGATCCAACATATGATTCGATCCCAAGGGGAGCGCCGACCTGGCAGGTGACGCCGATCGACGGGTAACGCCGGCGCGTGAACAACACACCATCACTCGCGGCGGAAGCAAGCATCAAATCACCTTCCCGCCNNCGAAGAGCGGGCGGGAACTCCTTCTAACACCCCTACTTGATGATCTGATTGATCTCGAAAATGGGCAGCAGAATGGCGAGCACGATCATCAGCACGATACCGCCCATGAACAGAATCATCACCGGCTCGAAAATGCCCAGCAGCACGCCGCGCAGCGTGTCCAGTTCGCGCTCCTGGCTGATGGCGGCGCGTTCCAGCATGTCTTCGAGGCGGCCGCTGGCTTCACCGCTGGCGATCAGGTGAATGGTCATGGGCGGGAAGTAGCCGCTGGCGTCCAGCGCCTTGTTCAGCGTGGCGCCCTCCCGCACCTTGCGCGCCGCCTGCTCCACCGCCTGCCGCATGGGCAGATTCAGCACCACCTCGGCGCTGATGCGCAGCGCGTCCAGCACCGGCACGCCGCTGGCGGCGAGAATGCTGAACGTGCGGGCGAAGCGCGCCGTGTTGAAACCGCGGGTCAGGCGCGAAATCATCGGAATGCGCAGATAGACGGCGTGCACCGCATAGCGCACTTTCTCATAACGCATCACATAGTTAAAGATAAAAATGAGCACCGCGATCGCCAGCCCCAGCAGCAGCCCCCAGTCGCGCAGAAAATCGCTGACCGCGATCAGGGAACGGGTGAGCAGCGGCAGCTCCTGCTTGAGATTGGTGAACACCTGCACCACCTGCGGCACCACATAAGTCAACAGGCCGGTGATCACCGACAGCGCCACCACCGTGAGAATGATGGGATAGATCAGCGCCGTCATCATTTTCTGCGACAGATCCTGGCGCGACTCGGTGTAGTCGGCGAGGCGATCCAGCACGTTATCCAAATGGCCCGACTGCTCGCCGGCGGAGATCGTGGAGCGGTACAGCTCCTGGAACACATTCGGGAAATCGGCCAGAGCCTTGGCCATGGGATGACCTTCCATGACCCGCGCCCGCACCGCCAGAATCATGCTCTTGATGCGCGCCTTCTCCGTCTGATTGGCGACGGCGCGCAGCGCCTCCTCCACCGGCAGGCCCGACTGGATCAGAGTCGCCAGCTGGCGGGTGAGCAGGGCCAGATCGGCGGCGCTGACACCGCGCCGGAAACTGAAACCGCGGCGGCGCTGCTCCTTGGCCTCGCGCTTGACCACTTCCTCCACCGCCAGCGGCACCAGCCCCTGCTCGCGCAGCGCCTGGCGGATCTGGCGGGAGGTATCGGCCTCCATCACGCCTTTTTTCTCGCGGCCGCGATCGTCCAGCGCGGTGTATTCGAAAGCGCCCATAATTATTCCGTCAGCTCAAAGCCAAGCCCGTCAACTTTCACGGGTGACACGCAGCACCTCTTCCAGGGTGGTGCGCCCCTCCAACACCAGACGCAAACCGTCCTGCTGGATGCTGGGCCCCTGCTCGCGGGCGTATTTTTCCAGTTTGTGCTCGCCAGCGCCGTCATGAATCATGGCGCGCAGCTTGTCATCGAACTCCACCAGCTCGTAGATGCCCATGCGGCCGTAGTAGCCGTGGTAGCTGCACTTCTCGCAGCCGTCCGCCTTGTAAATGGTGGGCGGCTGCGCCGAGTCCACGCCCAGCGCCTCGCAATCGAGCGCGTTGGCGGTATAGGGCTTGCGGCAAGCGGGGCAGACGGTGCGCAACAGGCGCTGCGCCATCACCCCGAGCAGCGACGACGACAGCAGGAACGGCTCCACCCCCATGTCGCGCAGGCGGGTGACGGCGCCAACGGCGCTGTTGGTGTGCAGGGTGGACAGCACCAGGTGACCGGTCAAGCTGGCCTGTACGGCGATTTCCGCCGTTTCCAGGTCGCGGATTTCGCCCACCATCACCACGTCCGGATCCTGGCGCAGAATGGCGCGCAGGCCGCGAGCGAAGGTCATATCGACCTTGGTGTTGACGTTGGTCTGGCTGATGCCGTCGAGGTAGTACTCGATGGGGTCCTCGACGGTCATGATATTGCGTTTCTTG
>DKAS01000133.1 GCA_002448875.1 Proteobacteria bacterium UBA6920
TCGGTACGCATGTAGGTGATCAGACCCACCGCCTCGCCGTCGAGTTCTATACCTTCATACAGCTGCTGGGCGATGCGCATGGTGCGCTGGGTGGTAAAGCCCAGCTTGCGCGAAGCTTCCTGCTGCAGGGTGGAGGTAATGAAAGGCGGCGCCGGATTGCGCTTGCGCTTTTTCTTTTCCACCTTGGCCACGCGCAGCACGCCCTTGGCGGCGGTCTGCAGCGTCTGCACTGCCTGCCGTGCCAGCGCGTCGTTATTGATGTCGAATTGGTCGAGCTTGTCGCCGCGCAGGTAGGTGAGCTTGGCGGTGAATTTCTGCTCTTCTTTGTCCAGGTCGGCCTCGATGGTCCAGTATTCCTGCGCCTGGAATTTTTCGATTTCCTCTTCCCGCTCCACGATCAGACGCAGGGCGGGGCTTTGCACCCGGCCGGCCGACAGGCCGCGCCGCACTTTTTTCCACAGCAGCGGCGACAGGTTGAAACCCACCAGATAGTCCAGGGCGCGGCGCGCCTGCTGCGCGTTGATCAGGTCGACGGACAGCTCGCGCGGATGCTGCATCGCCTCGTTGATCGCACGTTTGGTGATTTCGTGGAAGACTACCCGGCCCACGGATTTCTCTTCCAGCAGGCCCTCGTCCTTGAGAATTTCATACAGGTGCCAGGAGATGGCTTCGCCCTCGCGGTCCGGGTCAGTGGCCAGGTAGAGGGTGTCGGCGTTTTTCAGCGCCTTGGCGATGGCGTCGACGTGTTTTTCATTTTTTTCGATGACCCGGTACTTCATCCGAAAGTCGTGGTCCGGGTCGACCGCGCCTTCCTTAGGCAGCAGGTCACGTACATGGCCATAGGACGCCAGCACCTGAAATCCCCGACCCAGATATTTCTTGATAGTGTTCGCCTTGGCCGGCGATTCGACGATTACCAGTGCTTTGCCCATAAGTTCATGAACAATCGTTGTCTAGTGTGCCTGTTGTGAAATCCGGAAGAATGCCGGGTGATTCGTGTGTTGACTATTACGTGTCGTGATCAGTGAAACTTTAATGCAGGTTGCCGGGCAGTTCGTCCAGCACCATATCCTCCATCCAGGTCAGGGCTTCTTCCCGCCCCGGCTGGTTGAACATAACCATCAAGACCACCCATTTGAGCTGATCGATGTCGAAATCGTCGCTGTCCAGCGCCATGGCGCGATCGATCACCAGTTCACGGGTCTGCTGGTCGAGCACGCCGACCTGCTCCAGAAACAGGAGAAAACCGCGGCTGGTGACATCGAGCTTTTCCAGTTCCTGCGGCGCGTAGACGCGAATCGACGTGCTCGGGTTCGGCGAGGTCGCCGGCACCTGGCCGCGCAGCTTGGTCAGGTTCTCCAGCCAGTCGAAGGCTTTGTTGATCTCCGAATGAAGAAAGCCGGCTTCCTTGAGTTCTACTTTGAGCGACTCGGTATCGGAATAAAGTTTCGCATCCTCATCCATGTAGTTCTCAAAGAGATACATCAATACATCGAAAACGTTTTCTTTCATGTTCCCAACCTGTCAAGGTTATTGAGGTTTGGAGTAGCGTCCATCCAGCGCTGTGACCAATCCCTGCAATTCTAATACCAAAAGAATGGACGAAACTGCCTCGGGCGTCAATCCGCATCGGTCTATAAGTTCGTCAATAGATGCGGGCAGGCTACTCAAATTTTCAAGTACACGGCTTTGCAGGGGATCTAAACCCCTGTCGACGCGCGGATTAAACGCCGCCGGGTCGGTCGCCGCGGGCGCTGCCTGGTTACGGATGCCGGTCAGGGGATTTAGTTCAGCGAGAATGTCGGCGCCGGACTCCACCAGGGTCGCGCCTTCCCTGATAAGTCGATGACAACCTTGCGATTTCGTGTCGTGGACCGGACCGGGCAGGGCGAACACTTCGCGCCCCTGCTCGGCAGCAAGCTGCGCCGTGATCAGTGAGCCGCTGCGCAGGCTGGCTTGAATTACCACGGTGCCTGCGGCCAGGCCGCTGATGATACGGTTGCGTCTGGGAAAATGCCCGGGGTGCGGCGCCGCGTGCAGCGGCAGTTCCGACACCAGAGCGCCCCGTTGCGCGATGTCCGCCGCCAGAGCCTGGTTGGCTTGCGGGTACAGGCGCTGCAGACCGCTGCCCAGGACGGCGATGGTGCGACCGTTGCTGGCTTGCAGTGCGCCCCGGTGGGCGGCGGTGTCTATGCCCAGGGCCAGGCCGCTGGTGATGGCGTAGCCGGCTTCCGCCAGCTGTCGTGCCAGGCGCTGGGCGTGTTCCCGGCCGTAGCTGCTGGGGTTGCGGCTGCCGACCAGCGCCAGCTGCGCCTGACGGAGCACGTCGACATCGCCACTGAGCAGCAACAGCGGCGGCGGGTCGGGGATCTGCGCCAGCAACGGCGGGTAGCGGTGGTCATGCAGGGTAAGCAGGTGATTGCCGGGGGTTTGCGCCCAGCGCAGGTGGAGTCGTACCTGGTTCCAGTCGGGATGACGCAGGTGGCCGGTGGCGGCCTCGCGCAGCAGGCCGGCGCCGCTGCGCGGATTGGCCAGCAGCTCGCGAGGCTGGCGGCCGGCGGCCAGCAGGCGTTGCCAGCTGCGGGGGCCGACGCCCGGCGTCAGCCAGAGAGCCAGCCAGCAGGCCAGTGGATCGTGCAGAAGTTCGCGCATGTCGACAATCCTTTGTCGATCGCGGGGCGGCGGCTCATCGCCGGCGCGCGCCGCTGAGTATCAGGCAGTAGAGCATACTGCGGAATGGCCGGCTTGCAAACCCGGGCCGTCCTCAGGGATTGCGCACCACGTCGTACAGCTGGATGTCTTTTTCCGTGTCCATGATCAAGCCAAAGCTGACGCGATCAAAGGTTTTGAAAATCATCAACAGACCGGAACGTGTGTCGGGCAGCCGCACCGTGTCCTTGGGGTTGGGGCTGATGACGTCGCGTATGACCTCACCCTTGCGATACACCGCCAGCACATGGCCGGTTTCCATACCGTCGAATTCGCCCAGGTTCAGCACCGCCGTCTGGTACAGACCAATGCGGCTGACCGCGTCCAGCACCTCGATGATCTGACCTTCCACCGGCGTCGCCGGCGCGTGCGGCAGGAAATTGGGATTGAGGTCGCTGTCCAGAATGGGCAGTAATTTGTCGCCCAGCAGGGTTTCCCGTTCGGAGTCGGTTATCTGCAGGGTGGCCGGATCGCCGAAGCTGCGTACGACGGTGGCGCCGACATAGATGGCTTCGAAGCCCAGGATATCGTCCTCGTCGGCGCCGGGATTGCGGTAAATACGGCCGGTGCGGTACAGGCTGTAGCGGTTGGTTTTGCCCGCATCCAGATTCCGGGCGTAGATTATGTCACCGCTGCCGGAGATCAAATGCTTGTCCTCGCCGGATACCACATAGCCGGAGTTCTTCAATTCCTTTTCGCTGATCACCAGGGGTTTGGACAGGAACTGCTCGATGATCTCCATCGGTATGGTGGGGATCGCCCGGTCCTTCTGCGTGGCGCGGATGCGTGGCAGCAATTTTCCGGTGTTGGCGGCGCTGATGATTTTGCGCACGCGCTTGGGTGGTGCTTCGCTCTCGCCCGGGGGCGGGGGCGCGATTTCGCCTTCGGGGCTGGTGGGCGCTTGCGGGCTGCGCAGGGATTCCTCGCCGGGGCTGGTCAGGTTCTGGCGGTCGTCGCCGCTGGTTTCCACTACGCGGTCCAGGCGCCGCAGCACGGGTTTACCTTCCTGGTAGGACAGAACAATGATGTCGCCGGGGTAAATCAGGTGGGGGTTCTGGATCTGCGGGTTGAAATCCCAGACATCCGGCCAGCGCCAGGGGTCGCGCAGGAAGCGGGCGGAAATGCTCCACAGGGTATCGCCGGCGACGACCACATAGCGCTCGGGAGCGTCCGGATTGATGGCGATCACATCGCTGCTGGCGATGCCGCTCCAGCTCAGGAGTAAAATCATTATGGTGGCATGGATGAGCCGCATGCGTGGCCTCGTTGTCGTGATGTCATTCCGCCGCCAGGCGGATTCCCCAGGGTCCATTACCGGTCGATCCGGAAGGGTTTGTATCATGCCGGTGGGCGTAAGTCGCGCTAACCGGTAGAATATGCACCCTATATCGACCAAACCTATGGATTTTTAAGCCCGGGGTTCCGGTCTGCGCGCGCAGCAGCACGCCAGGCGTGCGGCGGTGCGGCGGCGACCGACCCATAGGGGTGTAACGGCAGAAAACAGCATGGCTTTATTGAATATTTTGCATTATCCCGATCCGCGGCTGCGCCAGCAGGCGGAGGCGGTGAGCGGCGTAGGCGCCGCGGAGAAAAAACTGGTGGCCGACATGTTTGAAACCATGTACGCCGCGCCCGGTATCGGCCTGGCGGCGGTGCAGGTGAATGTGCCGCAGCGCATCATCGTTATCGACGTCAGCGAGGACCAGTCGCAGCCTTTGTGTTTCATCAATCCGGAAATCATCCGGCGCGACGGCGAGGAACAGATGGAGGAAGGCTGTCTGTCGGTGCCCGGCGTGTATGAGCCGGTTACGCGCTATGAAAGCATCCGGGTCAAGGCTCTGGATCGCGACGGGCGGCCCTTCGAACTGGATGCTGACGGTATTCTCAGTGTCTGCATTCAGCATGAAATCGATCATCTGGACGGCAAGCTGTTCGTCGACTACCTGTCGGAAATGAAGCGCAGCCGGATTCGCAAGAAACTGGAAAAACTCAAGCGCCAGACCCTGTAAACCTATGCCCTCGACCGTCACCGGCCAGCCGCCGTCACCCGCCGCACCCTTGTCCATCGTCTTCGCCGGCACGCCGGAATTCGCCGCCAGCGTTCTCGATGCCTTGTTGCAGACGCCGCATCAGTTGCGGCTGGTGCTCACCCAGCCGGATCGTGAAGCCGGGCGCGGACGCAAGCTGCGACCCAGCCCGGTGAAGGAGCGGGCGCTGCAGGCGGGTCTGCCGGTGCTGCAGCCGCAGACCCTGCGGGATGCCGCGGTGCAGCAGCAGTTGCGCGATCTGCGGGCGGATCTCATGGTGGTGGTGGCCTATGGCCTGATTTTGCCGCCGGCGGTGCTGCAGGCGTTTCCCCTGGGTTGTATCAATGTACACGCATCGCTGCTGCCGCGCTGGCGTGGCGCCGCGCCCATTCAGCGGGCCATCGCCGCCGGCGATAGCCGCAGCGGAATCACCATCATGCAAATGGACCGGGGGCTGGATACCGGCGACATGCTGGCGGTGGAGGACTGCGAGATTTCGCCACAGGACAACGCCCAGACCCTGCATGACCGGCTGGCCGCCATTGGCGCCTCGCTGCTGTGCGCGACCCTGACCCAACTGCAGGCCGGCAACATCGAGCCCCGCAGGCAGGATGACGCTCTGGCCACCTATGCCGATAAGATAGACAAGGAGGATGGGCGCATCGATTGGCGCCAGCCGGCGGCGGCCATTGCCCTGCAGGTGCGCGCCTTCAATCCCTGGCCCGGCGCGTTTTGCCAGTTCGCCGGGCAGCAGGTCAAAGTGTGGGAAGCGCAGGCGGTGACCGGCGGCGGCAAGGCCGCGCCCGGCACTGTCGTCGCCATGGATCGCGACGGCATGGATGTGGCCAGCGGCGAGGGTCTGCTGCGCATCACCCGCCTGCAGCTGCCCGGCGGCAAAGCCATGGCAATGCGCGATTTCGTCAATGCCCGGCGCTCGCTGCAGGTCGGCGCCGTGTTCGATCTCAACTGAGCCTGTTGCGGATGCTCCGACGATGAATGCGCGTCTGATCGCGGTCAAGATTCTCAGCGATGTGTGTCTGCGCGGCCAGTCGCTAACCGCCGCCGGCCAGAGTCATTTGCCGTCGCTGAGCGATGCCCGCGACCGCGCACTGGCGCAGGAGCTGGCCTATGGTGTCTGCCGCTGGTACTTTCGCCTGCAGGCGCTGGCGGAGCAATTGCTGCAACGGCCGCTGCGCAACCGCGACCGGGACCTGCAGCTGTTGTTGCTGCTGGGTTTGTACCAGTTGCTTTACACCCGGGTGCCGGAGCACGCGGCGCTGGCAGAAACCGTGCAGGGCGCGGCCGGGCTGGACAAAGCCTGGGCCAAGGGTTTGATCAATGGCGTGCTGCGCAATTTTCTGCGCCAGCGCCAGTCCCTGCTGGCCGCGCTGGATACACAGCCGCAGCAACGCTGGTCCCTGCCGCGCTGGCTGCTGGCGGCGTGGCGCCGGGACTGGCCGCAGCAGTGGGAGATCATCGCCGCCGCCAGCAACGAGCATCCGCCCCTGATCCTGCGGGTGAACCATGCCCGGCAGACGCGGGAGCATTACTTGCAGCTGCTGGCCGAACAGGGCTTGCCGGCCACGCCGCTGGCCGATGCCGAGGATGCCATCCTGCTGCAGCAGGCGGTGGCGGTGAGCCAGCTGCCGGGTTTCGACGCCGGCTGGGTGTCGGTACAGGACGTGGCGGCGCAGCATGTGCTGCCGCTGCTGCAGTTGCAGCCGGGCATGCGCGTTCTGGACGCTTGCGCCGCCCCCGGCGGCAAGTCCTGTCACATTCTCGAGCGCTACCCCGACTGCAGTTTGCTGTCCCTTGATGTGGACGCGGCGCGGGTCGGGCAAATCAGTGAAAATTTTCAGCGCCTGGGGCTGCGCGGCGAACTGCGCACCGGCGATGCCGCCGATCCGCCGGCCTGGTGGGACGGCCAGGCGTTTGATCGTATTCTGCTGGACGCGCCGTGCAGTGGTAGTGGTGTGATTCGTCGTCATCCGGATATAAAAATACTGAGAAAACAGGAAGATATAACAAAGTTATCGGCTAATCAGTTGCAATTACTGAGGAAATTATGGCCGCTGCTGAAAAACCATGGCAAACTGGTGTATGTCACCTGTTCTATATTAAAGGCGGAGAATGACGAAGTGGTGACACAGTTTTTAGGACTGCAGGCGGATGCGGCGCTGGAGGCTCTGCCGGTGAGCTGGGGGCGGGAGCAGGGCGTGGGTCGGCAGCTGCTGCCCGGTGATGGCGGCGGCGACGGCTTCTACTATGCCTGTCTGGTCAAGCGGGCGCCGGACAGCGACCGCCAATGAATGATGGAATCGATGGTGTGAAACGAATATTAGCAAGCAAACCCCTGCCCGCCGTGGCGCTGGTGATGGCGTGCCTGATGTCCGGTGTACCGCCGGCGCTGGCCGAGGAAGACGGCGGCTTCGCGATCGTCGAGGCCCAGCCGTCACTGCGCGACGGCCAGCTGCGACTTTCCCTGACACTGGATTTTCAATTCACCGACAAGGTGTCCGAGGCGGTGCGTAACGGCATTCCGGTAACCCTGGAGGTGAAAGTCAAGGTGGAGCGGCCGCAGCAATACTGGTGGCCGGAAGAAGTGGCGGCGATGCGCCAGCGCTATCAGTTGCGGTATCACGCCCTGGCCCAGCAGTATCTGGTGCGCAATATCAACAGCGGCGCGCAAAGTCATTTCGTCGATGTCCACCAGGCGCTGGCCAGCATCGGCCAGATCAGGGATCTCGTATTGTTGAAAGAAGCGGACCTGGCCGATCTCGACAGCTACCGCCTGCGCATCCGCTCGCGGCTGGATATCGGCGCCCTGCCGGTACCGCTGCGCCTGTGGGCCTATCTGGATCCCGGATGGTACCTGCGCAGCGACTGGTATGAACAATCCCTGACTGGATTGAAATAGTGGAAACCCGGCTGCGCTCATTCAAATCAGACTACCTGCCGGCGGCGATCCTGTTCGTGTTGATGCTCGGGTCGCTGTCCCTGATGAGCGATGCCACCCAGGACAACGTGCGGTTCCACAAGCTGTATTCCACTTTGCTGGCGATCAATGTGCTGATGCTGGTCCTGCTGGCGTGGATGATCCTGGCCAATATGGTGAAGCTGGTGCGCCAGCACCGCCGGCGCATCGTCGGTTCGCGGCTGGCGGCGCGGCTGGTGGTGGTGTTCGTGGTGCTGACGGTGGCGCCGGTATCCGCGGTGTTCTATTTTTCCATCCAGTTTCTCAGCCAGGGCATAGACAAGTGGTTCGATGTGCAGATCGACAAGGCGCTGGATGACGCCCTCGATCTGAGCCGCTCGGCGCTGGATCTGCGTATGCGTGAATACAAGAAGGACGCGGAAACTCTGGCGCGCGAACTGACCGATGTGGCCGAACCCATGGTGCCGTTCGTGCTCAGCGACTATCGCGCGGAGAGCGACGCCATCGAGCTGACCCTGCTCACCCTGTCCGGGAAATTCATCGCCTCCGACAGTATCGACACCTCCGCCATCATTCCCGATCGTCCCGACGAGGCCATCATCATCGGCCTGCGCCGCGGCCGCTCCTATATCGGCCTGGACCCTATAGGCGCCCGTGGGCTGCACATCCGCGTCGTGGTGCCGGTGATCAGCAACGATCCGGGACGCGATAAATACATGCTGCAGGCGCTGTACCCGGTGGAGGCGCGCCTCAATGACCTGGCCGCCAGTGTGCAGGAAGCCTACGCTCACTACCAGGAAGTGGTGTTTCTGCGCGAACCGCTGAAAAACAGTTTTCTCCTCACCCTGTCGCTGGTGCTGCTGTTGACCCTGCTGGCCGCGGTCTGGGCGGCGTTCATCTCCGCCCAGCGTCTGGTGGCGCCGATCAGCGTGCTGGCGTCCGGCACCCAGGCGGTGGCGCAGGGTGACTACACCATGCAGCTGCCGTTGCCTGACAGTCGCGACGAGTTGCAGTCACTGGTGCAATCGTTCAACGACATGACGCGCAAAATCGCCTACGCGCGCGATGCCGCCGATCACAGCCAGATGCAGGCGGAAAACGAACGCGCCTATCTGCAGGGCATACTCGAGAGTCTGACTTCCGGGGTGCTCACCCTCGACCGTTTTCATGTGCTGCGCAAGGTCAATCCGACGGCGACCCGCATTTTCGGCGCCGATCTCAGCGAATTGCTCGATCGGCGCATCGAGGCGATGGCCGATTGCTACCCGCACCTGGAAAGCGTGGTCAATATGATCAAGCCGCATCTGGCCGGCGCCTCGGAATGGCGCGAGGAAATCACGGTGCTGGGGCCGGCCGGCCGCCAGGTATTGATGTTTCGCGGCAAGGCTCTGACCGGCAGCAGCGGTGCGCAGACCGGCTACGTGGTGGTGTTCGACGATGTCACCGCCCTGATCCAGGTGGAACGCGACGCCGCCTGGGGCGAGGTGGCGCGGCGCATGGCGCATGAAATCAAGAATCCGCTGACCCCCATCCAGCTGTCGGCCGAGCGCATGCGCCACAAATGCCTGCCGGCGATGGAGCCGGTGAGCGCGGAGATCCTCGATCGCGCCACCTATACCATTATCCAGCAGGTGCAGGCGATGAAGGAAATGGTCAAGGTATTTTCCGAGTACGCGCGCATGCCCAAAATGCAGCTGGCGCCGCTGGATCTCAACACTCTGGTAGACGAGGTGCTGGATCTGTATCGTGACACCGATCTGGACGTGCGCTTCGAGCTGTCCCTGGACAGCCAGTTGCCGATAATTTCCGCGGATGGTGATCGCCTGCGCCAGCTGTTGCACAATCTGATCCGCAATGCTCTGGATGCCCGACGCGAGGGGGAGATGGCGACCATCACCCTGCAAACCCGCCTGATCCAGGACATGGTACACAGTTTCGTCGAGTTGCGGATCGAGGATACCGGCACCGGCATTCCCGAACACATGATAGGCAAGCTGTTTGAACCCTATGTCACCACCAAACCGAAGGGCTCCGGCCTGGGCCTGGCCATCGTCAAGAAGATCGTCGAGGAGCACGGCGGTCTGGTGTGGGCGGAAAATCGGCTACAGCAGGGGGCGTGTATTGTTATAAGATTACCGGTGCCGGATGTGGAGATTCAGGGGCTGACGGCCGCAGGCAAGGCATGATCAGGGACAGGCATCAAGACTGAGCGGAAGCGACTATGAAACCGTACATACTGGTAGTGGATGATGAACCGGATATTCGCCACCTGGTGAAGGATATTCTGGAGGATGAAGGATACGAGGTGTCGGTGGCGGAGAACGGCAACGCCGCACGCCAGCAGGTGCAGGCGCGGGTACCGGATCTGACGCTGCTGGACATCTGGATGCCCGACGTCGACGGCATCACCCTGCTCAAGGAGTTCACCAAGGCGGGGCACAGTTCGCCGGTAGTGATGATCTCCGGTCACGGCACCGTGGAGACGGCGGTGGAAGCCACCCGCCTGGGCGCTTTCGATTTCGTGGAAAAACCCCTGTCCATGGGCAAGCTGCTCAGCACCGTCGAGCGCGCCATCGCCGAAATGCGCAAACCCAAGAGCGAGAGCGCCGCGCGGGCGGCGGTGGAGCCGGTGGGGCACAGCGAGCTGATGCGCACTCTGCGCGAGCGCGCCGCCAAGGTGGCGGAGCAGCGTGATACGGTGTTGATTTACGGCGAGCCCGGTGCCGGCAAGAGCCTGTTCGCGCGCTACATTCATAACTTGAGCGCCTGCGCGCGCGGTCCTTTCCTGTCGGTGAATCTGGCCAGTCTGGAGACCGAAGAAATCCACAAGTTGCTGTTCGGCAGCCATACCGGCGCCGAGGACGTGCCGCAAAATGCGTTCGTGCAGGCGCGGGGCGGCACCCTGTTCATCAACAATATCAGCGTTGCCGAGCTGTCGGTGCAGTCGCGGCTGGTGGAGATGCTGACCCAGGAGGAGAACGATATCAGCCTGCGGCGCGGTGTCGAGCTGCCGCGCATTATCGTCGCCACCTCGGAAGATGTGCGGCCACTGGTCGACGTCGGCCAGTTTCGCCGCGACCTGTTCTACAAGCTCAACGAGACGCCGCTGTGGATTCCACCGCTGCGTGATCATCGCGAGGATGTGCCCGAACTGCTGTCGTACTTCGTCGACCTGGCGATGAGCGAGAACCAGCTGCCCTATCGCAAATTCAGTTTCGCCGCCCAGAACTGGCTGCGCAACTACAGTTGGCCGGGCAACGCCCTGGAAATGAAAAATCTGGTCAAGAGCCTGCTGGTGCTGGGCAACGAAAGCGACATCGAGGTGGACGAGGTGAAGGCTACGCTCGGCCACAATTTCAGCAGCGAAGCGCCGTCGGCCGGCGGCGATCTGCAGCAGGGTTTCGAGCTGCCGTTGCGCGAGGCGCGGGAACGCTTCGAAAAAGCTTATCTGGAGTTTCACCTGCGGGCCGCCAACGGCAACGTGGGCGTGGTGGCGCGCAAGGCGGGCATGGAGCGTACCCATCTGTATCGCAAGTTTCGCGCTTTGGGCATAGATCCGAAAAACATCCGACAGGATTGATTCTTGAAAATAATAATTCTTGGGGCCGGGCAGGTCGGATCCAGTGTCGCGGATCACCTGGCCAGCGAGGCCAATGATATCACCGTTATCGATACCGATACCCAGCGCCTGCAGGAATTGCAGGACCGGCTGGATATTCGCACCATCGCCGGGCATGCCTCCTATCCGGTGGTGCTGCAGCAGGCCGGGGCGGAAGACGCCGATATGATCATCGCCGTCACCAACAGCGACGAGATCAATATGGTGGCCTGTCAGATCGCCTACACGGTGTTTCACACGCCGACGAAAATCGCCCGCGTGCGCGCGCCGGAGTATCTGTCGCAGACCCGGCTGTTCGCCCAGGAAGTGTTTCCGGTGGACGTGTTGATCAGTCCCGAACAGCTCATTACCGAATACATCCTGCGCCTGGTGGAAAACCCGGGCGCGCTGCAGGTGCTGGATTTCGCCGACGGCAAAGTGCGCCTGGTAGGGGTCAAGGCCTACTATGGCGGGCCGCTGGTGGGTCACGATCTGCGCACCTTCAAGGAACATATCCCCGGCATCGATACCCGGGTGGCGGCGATCTTCCGCCGCGGCAAGGCGATACTGCCGGAAGGCAATACCATTATCGAGGCGGACGACGAAGTGTTTTTCGTCGCCGCCAAAAAGGATATCCGCTCGGTGATGAGCGAACTGCGCCGTCTGGATAAACCCTGCAAGCGCATCATGATCGCCGGTGGCGGCAATATCGGCCGACGCCTGGCGCAATCCCTGGAGAAGGATTATCAGGTCAAGCTGATCGATCACAACCCGGCGCGGACCGAGAGCATTTCCCGCGAACTGGATCGCACCATCGTGCTGCAGGGTGATGCGGCGGAAGAAGATCTGTTGCTGGAAGAAGGTATAGAACATGCCGACGTGTTCTGCGCCGTTACCAATGACGATGAAGCCAATATCCTGTCAGCGATGCTGGCCAAACGCCTGGGGGCGCGCAAGGTCATGTCGCTGATCAACCGCGCCGCCTACGTGGATCTGGTGCAAAGCGGTATCATCGACGTGGCGATATCGCCGGAGCAGATCACCATCGGCAGCCTGCTGGCGCATATCCGCCGCGGTGACGTGGCCATGGTGCACTCGCTGCGGCGCGGCGCCGCCGAGGCCATCGAGGCCATCGCTCATGGCGACAGCAAGTCATCCAAGGTGGTTGGGCGCATGATCGGGGAAATCAAGCTGCCGCCCGGGACCACCATCGGTGCCGTGGTGCGCGGCGACGCCGTCATCATCGCCCACCACGACGTGGTGGTGGAAGCGGAAGATCATGTCATTCTGTTCGTGGTAGACAAGAAGCGCATTCCCGAGGTCGAGCGCCTGTTCCAGGTCGGCGTGACTTTCATGTAGCGGACGCGAACATGCGCTTTATCGTCATTCAGAAGGTGTTCGGCTCCCTGCTGATGGTGTTCAGCCTCACCATGCTGCCGCCGCTGCTGGTTTCGCTGCTCTACCAGGACGGCACCAGCCTGCCCTTTGTCAGCGCCTTCGGTCTGACCGCGGTTACCGGCTTTCTGATCTGGCTGCCGGCGCGATCCGTGCGTCGTGATATGCGCCTGCGCGACGGCTTCGTCATTGTCGTCATGTTCTGGGCGGTGCTGGGTCTGTTCGGCGCCTTGCCCTTCATTCTGGCGGAGTCGTTGCCAATTTCGCTCACCGATTCGGTGTTTGAATCCATCTCCGGCCTGACCACCACCGGCGCGACAGTGCTGACCGGTATCGACGACATGCCGGCCTCCATCCTCTATTACCGGCAGCAACTGCAGTGGCTGGGCGGCATGGGGATCATCGTNNGCGCATCACCGAGACCGCCAAGGCCCTGTGGTACATCTACCTGGGGCTGACCATCGCCTGCGCCCTCGGTTACAAACTGGCCGGCATGGGCTGGTTCGATGCCATCGCCCACAGTTTTTCCACTGTCGCCATCGGCGGTTTTTCCACTCACGACGCGAGCATCGGTTATTTTCACAATGCATTTATCGAAGTGGTGGCGGTGGTGTTCATGTTCATCTCGGGCGTGAATTTCGCCCTGCATTTCGTCGCCTGGCGCTCGCTGAGTCTGCGCTCCTATATTCTCGATCCGGAGTTTCGCGCCTATCTGCTGCTGCTGGTGTTGCTGGCCATGATTGCCAGCGGCTACCTGTATGAGGAAGGCCAGTTTCCGAGTTTTCTGTCCGCGGTGCATCATGGCATATTTCAGGCGGTTTCCATCGGCACCACCACCGGCTTCACCACTGCCGACTATTCGCTGTGGCCGGGTTTTCTGCCGGTGTTGCTGCTGTTCGCCAGTTTCATTGGCGGCTGCGCCGGTTCCACCGGCGGCGGCATGAAAGTGATCCGGGTGCTGCTGCTGTACAAACAGGGGGTGCGCGAGATCCTGCGTCTCATTCATCCCAATGCCCGGATACCGGTGAAGGTCGGCAGCAAAGCCTTGTCGGAAACCGTCATCAGCGCGGTGTGGGGATTTTTTTCCCTGTATGTGGCATCGTTCGCCGTCATCATGCTGCTGCTGATGGCCACCGGCCTGGATCAGATCACGGCGTTTTCGGCGGTCGCCGCCTGCATCAATAACATGGGGCCCGGACTGGGGGACGTGGCCTTGCATTACGGCAACATCAACGCCGTCTCCAAATGGATTCTGTGCCTGGCCATGCTGATGGGGCGTCTGGAGATTTTCACCATTCTGGTGATTGTTTCCCCTTCGTTCTGGCGCCGTTGAAGCGGCGCCGGTCATGAGCGAAGACAATTGGGATGCGCGCTACCGGGCGCAGATCGCCGGCGCCCGGCGGGCGGAGCCGTTGCCCCTGTTGCTGCAATACGCGCATCTGTTACCGCCGCCACCGGCGCCGGCGCTGGACCTGGCCTGTGGTCTGGGCGCCAGCAGCCTGTGGCTCGCCGCCCGTGGTTATCACGTCAGTGCCTGGGATCAATCGGCGGTGGCGATAGAATGGCTGCGGGCCGAAGCCGGTCGCCGCACCCTGCCCCTGGACGCGCAGGTGCGCGATGTGTGTCGGCAACCACCGCCACCGGCCAGTTGCCGCCTGCTGCTGGTGGCGCATTTTCTTGAGCGCGCGCTGTTTCCCTCGCTGCTCGACGCTCTGCTGCCCGGCGGCCTGCTGATCTACCAGACCCATACCGTGGAACGTCCGCCGGGCGCGACGGGCCCGAGCAATCCCGACTACCTGCTGCAAGCCAATGAACTGTTGCGCCTGGCGGCGCCGCTGCGCGTGCTTGCCTACCGCGAGGAGGGGGCGGTGGGCTATCCCCCGTCTGCCGCCGCCGGTCTGGCCAGTCTGGTGGCCCGCAAGGTCTGAGGCATTTGCCGCAGAACTGCGTGATATCACGCATCCACCCTGCTCCGTAGTTTCCCTGTCAATTCCTATCTAATTGATCTAATAGATAATTCTTGTTTGGCCTGATGCTTGCTATGTGCAGGCATCAATTTCTCTAGAATTTTGTGGAATAACCACAAGGTGAAGGGAAAACGCGCAACGGCAGGCGGACGGCAATGACAGGAAGGCGGCAAACAGGTGGTGAGTCTAACGGGCGGACAGGTGTTGGCCGGCTGCTGACGGCGGCAGGCAGGGCACTGCCTGTGCTGCTGGCGCTGAGCGGCTGCGCCGGGGTCGCGCCCTGGGAGCGACAGTACCTGGCCGATCCTATCATGCAGCTGACCGACGACGGGGAAGAAACAGCCTATGAGCAGCACATGTGGCGGGCGCTGGCACAAGGCCTGACCGGTGCGCCGGTCGGCGGCGGCGGCTGCGGTTGCGAGCAATGAAGCCGCCCGATGTGGCGGGATCACGTGGTCGTTTATCAGTTAGGAAAGGGGAGTTTATGAATATTCGTAGCATCACCAGTAAAGCCGTAGTGAGCACCGTGCTGGCCGCGGTCATCGTCGCTTGCAATGATTCCAGCAACAGTTCGCACTCCGCCAAGGAAGTGGACAATCCGGCGAAATATTATGTATTCGCGGTGGATCACGAAGGTTACGTCAATATTTTTTCTGACGACGGCATATCTGGCATCGAAGTGGCGGCCGACGCGGTGCAATTGAAAAACAGCAATGGTGAGCCGCTGACCCTGGGCGAAATCCATTTCAACAAGGGCAAGGCCATCATCACCGTGCAATCCGGCATGCTGGACGGCAATGGTGTGGCCATCGGCGGCGGTCTGGCCATCATCGACATCAATACCCAGTCCATAGAGCGGCTGCTGCCGCTGGCGGCGGGCAACGGCGTCATCAGCCGCCTGGTGCATACCTATATGGATCCGGATGGCCAGCATATCTGGGTCAACAATGACGGTCCCAACAGCAGCTCCGGTCTGGATGCCGCCACCATTGCCCTGGACGATTCGGTGTTTCGCGTCAATGTCGATCCCGCTGATACCACGGACACGGACGGCGACGGCAAAGCCGATGACAAATACCTGGATGTGAGCGAAATCGTCGTCGGCAACGGCCACAAGAAGAGTGCGTTCTCCTACGCCGAAGCGGGTCACGCCAACGCCTTGCCCTATTTCGCCACTCACAATATGACGTCGAAAACCGTGTCGATAATTGACAACAACCCACAGTCGCCGACTTTTCTGACCGTGGTGCAGACGGTCAGCCTGGGTAACGGTGCGCCGCACGGCATGGGTTATTCGGAACACAGTGGTCATATCTATACCGGCCTGGTGGCGGGCGACAACGCGGTCAATATCATCGACGCCACTCTGGCCATGCCGTCGGCGGGCCCGGTGGACCGCAATATCGTCGCCGGCAGCGCCGTGGATCAGATTCCGCGCGGCGGCTACGTGCACGCCCATGGCGATATGGTATACACCGCCGGCTATGTGGCTCCCGCCGCCGGTTCCACCGAACCGGGCAAAGGCTATCTGTCCATCATCGATGCCAGCAATGACAGCGTGGCGCAGGTCATCGAGCTGGGCGACATCAGCTCCAGCAGTTTCGATATCGCCTACATGAACATGCAGATGGGCGCGATGAGCCACGAAATGCTCAAGGTCTATGTGCCCGGCCGTACCTCCGGCAATTCGCTCAACAACCAGATCGCGGTGGTGGAGCTGGATCCGGCGACCGGTTTGCAGAAGAACGGCACCAGCGTCAGCCACGTCACGGTGGGCGCCGGCACCGATCATCGCAACGGTGCCGTGACCGACGACGGCATGCACGCCTACTATCCCGACGGCGGTGACTGCGGCGCCACCCATGCCGACCACGGTCCGGGTTGCCAGGTGATCAACGTCATCGACACCATGACCGACCAGGTGATTGCGTCCGTGGAAACCGCCGGTCACATGCCGGCGGCGCTGGGTATCGTCGCCGCCACCGGCGCGGAATCCATGAGCGGTGGTCACAGCCACGAGCACGTACACTAAAAGAGCACCGCGTGGTGTTGCCGGCTGATGATCCTCCCCGGGCCGGCAACACCCTTTTTCAGCGAGTTATTTTCTGCCCATGATCTGTGTTGTTCGCCGTATGCCTATCCGTGCCATGCTCAGCGCTGTGCTGGCCGGCATATTGCTGGGCGCCGCCGGCGTTCTCTGGGCGGCCGATGAGCTGCAGCTGTTTTACGCCTGGTACGGCGATGACAGCGGGCTTACGGTGCAGACACCCTCCCTGGGCATCAGCAAGCAGTTGAGCGAAGCCAATCAACTGGGCGCCAGATACACCTATGAAAGGTTCGCCAAGGCGGCCCCCGATACCGCGGTCGATGCCGTCAGCGGCGCCACCACCGTGGCGGGTGGAGTGGGGGGCGGCTTTTCCCAGATTCGCCGCGAGTGGCAATTGTCCGATGCACACAATTTCGGCGCGACGCAGCTCAGCGGCGGCATGGTGTACAGCGACGAGGAAGACTTTGCTTCGCGCGGAGCGTCACTGGCGCTGGCGCAGGGGCTGTTGCGCAACAATCTGACCCTGACCGGCATGGTGAGCGCAACCAGCGATACCATCAATGATGCCGGCGCGGGCTTGTCCCGGCAGAAGGACGTCAACGCCCTGACTCTGGCGGCGACGCAGGTGGTGAATCCGACCCTGGTGCTGGTGGGCGGATACAGTTATGCCCGGGTTACGGGCTACCAGAGTCAACCCTTGCGCAAAATCGTCATCGATGAGGCGGTGCCCGGTGGTTTGATATCTCACACCTACGATGAAAGCCACCCGCAACTGCGTCTGCGTAACACGCTGTTCCTGCGCGCCAAGCAATATCTTCCGACCGGCACCAGCCTGGACGCGAATCTTTCCTATTATAACGATGACTGGGGAGTCCGCGCCTACGGTGCGGATTTGAAGGCCCTGCATTACCTGCGGTCCCATCTGATCGTCCGCGGTCGCTGGCGCTATTACCGGCAAGGCGCCGCGGATTTTTATCGGCAGGCTTANNTTTCATGACCGCCGACACCCGCCTGCGGCAATTTGACACCTTACTCTCGGGTGTGAAATTGATCTATGATTGGCAACGCGGTTGGCTCCCGGCCGGTTCCGCTTCCCTGGATTACGACAGATACCGGGAAACGAACCAGGGCTTGCAGGCGGACATTGTCATGCTGAATTGCAAATTTCCGTTCTAAAACCCGCCGGCCATATAAGTAAAAGATTCGAGCTCGTAATCGTGGTGCCGCGCCCGTCGCCGCCCCGCTTCCGCACCCGGTTTTTTGTTGCGATGCGAATCCAGCATGGAAGTGACTCTGCCTCTGGCATTTACGATCGGCCTCTTCAGTACCCTGCATTGCGTCGGCATGTGCGG
>DKAS01000104.1 GCA_002448875.1 Proteobacteria bacterium UBA6920
GCCGCCGCCCTGTGCAACGACGCCGAGCTTGAATTCCGCGACGGAGCGTGGCTTCCCCATGGGGGTCCGACGGAAGCGGCGCTGCTGACCCTGGCGATGAAAGCCGGTCTGGATATTCAGCAGCAGCGCAGCCAATGGCCGCGTACCGACACCATCCCCTTTGACGCACAGCGCAAATTCATGGCCACTTTGCATCATGATCACGCCGGTCATGGTTTTATCTATGTCAAGGGGGCACCGGAACGCGTAATCGAAATGTGCAGCCTGCACCGCAGCCGCGGCGAGGATCTGCCGCTGGATCATGTCTATTGGAACCAGGCGATAGAACAGCTGGCAAACGAAGGACAACGTGTACTGGCCATTGCTTTTCGCGTCGCCGCTTCCCATCAACCGAATCTGAACTATCAGGATATTGCTTCCGGACTGACTCTGCTGGGAATTATCGGAATTGCGGATCCACCCCGGGAAGAAGCGATACTCGCGGTCAGCCAGTGCCACCGCTCCGGTATCAAGGTCAAGATGATCACTGGCGATCANNGACCGGTGACGGCGTCAACGACGCTCCGGCTCTCAAACGCGCTGATGTCGGCATCGCCATGGGTCGTAAAGGCACTGCGGTAAGCAGAGAAGCCTCGGAGATGGTGCTGATCGATGACAATTTCGCCACCATCATCGCCGCCGTGGAGGAAGGCCGCACAGTATTTGATAATCTGAAAAAAGCCATACTTTTCATTCTTCCGACTAACGGCGGCGAAGCTTTTATCCTGGTGACCGCGATCCTGCTCGGTCGCGCTCTGCCGATAACCCCGGTTCAGATTCTCTGGATCAACATGATTACCGCCGTTACCCTCGCCCTGACCCTGGCATTCGAACCGCCGGAAAGCAATGTCCTGCGACGTACACCGCGCCATCCGCGGGAGGCCATCCTTTCCCCCTTGCTGATCTGGCGCATCGCCTTTGTTACCTTGATCATCGTTGCCGGCACGTTCGGCCTGTTCGTCTGGTATCGCGAACAGGGCGCAGAGCTCAGTTATGCTCGTACCATCGCGGTAAATACGCTCGTGCTCTTTGAAATCTTTTATCTGTTCAATACCCGTTATATTCGTGAGCCGGTATTGAATCGTCGCGGCTTGACCGGCAACCACTATGTTTTCTGGGCCATCGGCATCCTCATCATTTTTCAATGGTCGCTCACCTATCTGCCACCGGCCCAGTCCCTGTTCGGCACCACTGCCTTGCGCTGGCAGGATTGGGTAATCATGACCACGATTGGCAGCAGTGTTCTATTCCTCGTGGAGGGTGAAAAACTCCTGTTGCGAAAATTCCGGCGACCCGAGCGCACACCAGAACCGCCATCAGGCGCTGGCACTGAGCAAAAGCTTTAGATCATTCCAGCTGCTGACATTCTTTCGCGATAAACGTTGCATGCGCTGCTGCACCCCAATCGACGGGCTATGCTGCAGTTGCATACGCTTCGTAAATTCCATCGCCCGGTCATAGTCCTTCGCCACATGCTCGTGGTATTTCGCAAGATTTTCCAGGCTGGTCTGACAACCTTGCGTATCGGCCAGCTCCTGCCAGATGGCGATGGCTTTCGGCCACTGGCCCCTGGCCCGATACAGGCGCGCCAATTCCAGCTTTCCCGCGACATCGAGTACCGCCTGGGAACCCTGCAATTTCTCCAGCGCCAGGTCGCCGCGCTTGCCTTTCACGTAATAGCGGGCAATGGCATGCGCATTGGCATTGTGACGTTGCGGATCATTGAACACGGCATGCAGACGTACCAGCAGCGCCAGCAGCGAGAGCACGTCCCAGTAGTGGTGCTGCAATAATGCCGACAAACGACTGCTGTTGCCAAAACGCACAAATTCCTGCCAGACCCTGGGCGCTTCAGCGCTTGGCAGATCATCGTGCCGATTGAAAGCCAGCAGCTTGCGCTCGGTACTTTTCAGGGAACAATCCCGCCAGCGCAGGGCATAGGCGCGCCGCGTGTGATGCAACAAGTCGATGTGGGTTTTGATGGCCGTCGGCACCAGTCGCAGTAAGCGCTGGCGGGTTTCCAGCAAGGGAAGATCGAAGGATTTGCCGTTAAAACTCACGAGAATGCTGTCTTCGTCAAGCCAGGCGGCGGCATGCTGGTACAGGGTGCTTTCACCAGCATAACCGGTCAGCAGGTACTGGCGCAGAATGAATTCCCCCGCCTCCACCCGCCCCAAACCCAGCAGAAACACCAGCGTGCCGCTGCCACCGGACAAGCCGCTGGTTTCGGTATCCATGAATACCAGACGTTCGATGGCCGCGGGCGGCAAATCTTCCGCGAACAGGGAAAGATCCACGGACTGGATATCCTTGAGTTGTACATCGCCGTGCAGCCGCCCCAGAGGCAGGCGGCGCTCTATCAACAGGCAATATTCGCTCAACCACTGCCCGCCGAGAAATTGATCCAGCGCCTTGTTGCGCACGCGCGGACCGTTGATCAGGCGCGCGCGCTGGGCGATGCGCTGGATACGCTGCCGCAGCCCCGCGCTGTCGGCGGTGACCAGACCGGTCGCGGCGGTGTTATTACCCTGCAAATTGTGTAAACGATTCCTAATTGATGACATAGTCTGTTTCCTTCTGTTGTTGCAGCAGCGAAAGTATGAGCAATGCGGCCTGCTTCGCATTCTGGTCTGCATCGCGGGATGAGTGCAGAATGGGTCCGACACACGCAGGACATCCGTGCAGACAGGCGCACCCCTGCACCAATTGGCGCGCGCGTTCCACCACCTGGTGGCGAAAATCGTAGAGGGGCGCTGACAAACCCACGCCGCCGGGATAGTTGTCATAGAGGAACAGCGCCGGCACGAAATGACTGTCGGTAACCGTGCTGTCTGCCGTATCACCGTCGAAAGAGCGCAGCGATCCCCTGCCGTTGCTGTCGACCGTCGCGAACCAGGTGGCATCACCATTGCCGACGGCACGCCCCAGATCATGGGTTTCCGACATGAGCAACAGCGCGGCGATATGATGCATGGCGTAGGCGGCGCCGAGAAAACCATCCAGGGCCTGCCAGCGATGCGTAAAATGCTGATCCAGCAACGGTGCGTCCAGCTGCCACCAGACCGCGGTGGTATGCATTTCATGATCCGGCAATTCGACTTTTCCGTAGCCGATATTTTCATGGCTGTAATAGCGAATTTTCTTATAGCCGGAAACCCTGCGCACCACATGCACCTCGCCCCGGACGGTGGATCTGCCCGGTTGGCTATCGGCGTCGAAGCGATCGAGGATCTTCAAGCGCGTGTAGTCGATAGCGTCGGTGTAATAATCGGCGCGAGTGCGGGTGACAAAGGCCTTGCGCCCCTCCCAATCAAGCCTCTCCACTTGCCAGGGCTGCGCCTGAATCATATAGATCGCGCCCTCGTAAAGAGTCAGTGCAGCACTGCCGTAATCGACCTCGGCGATGACCGTCTGCCCGCCGCCGGAAATATCGATCACTACGAAATTGCCATTGGCTACCGAGCGCAGACTCACCGCGTTCGCCGGATAGGCATCGGCCATCCAGTGCCAGGTATCCCCTTCCCGGTGCAGCAAGCCCTCTTCCTGCAGATAATCTAGAAAATCCTCGAGATGTTCCCCGCCGAAGGACTCGCCGCGAGTAAACGGCAATTCAAAGGCGGCGCAGCGCACATGATCGAGCAGGATCAGCAGCTGGTCGGGATCGATATGGGCGCTCTCTGGCGATGCATCGCAGAAAAACTCCGGCGCGCGCACGATGAATTGATCCAGCGGCTGGGAACTTGCCACCAGCACCCCCAGAGAAGGCCGGTGCCGCCTGCCTGCCCGCCCCAGACGCTGCCAGGTGGCGGCCACGGTCCCGGGATAGCCGTTGAGCACGCAGACATCCAGCGCGCCGATATCCACTCCCAATTCCAGCGCCGAGGTGGTGACAACGCAATCCAGCGTACCGGACCGCAACTGCTGCTCGGTGCCACGGCGCTCGCCGGGCAGATAGCCGCCGCGATAGGCACGCACACGCTCGGGTTTGCGCGGATCCTTGTCGAAATAATCCTTGAGGTATTTGGTAATCACTTCCACGGCCAGACGAGTTTGGGCGAAAACAATACACTTCAAACCCTGGCGCATGGCGCGCTTGATGATGCGATTGGATTGCGAGCGCGCGGAGGCACGAATGCCCAGGTCGGCGTTGACCACCGGTGGATTCCAGAACAGCAGATGCTTGCGCCCGCGAGGCGCGCCGCTGCGGGAAATCGCCGCCACTTGCTGGCCGATCAGCCGGCTGGCCAGTTCCTGCGGGTTGGCGATGGTGGCGGAACAGAGAATGAACTGGGGATTGCTGCCATAGAAGCGACAGATCCGCAGCAGGCGCCGCACGGTATTGGCCATGTGCGAACCGAATACGCCCCGGTAAATATGCAGCTCATCGATTACCACATATCGCAGGCTCTGGAAAAACTGCGCCCACTTGGTATGATGGGGCAGTATCCCCTGGTGCAGCATATCCGGATTGGAGACCACGATATCTCCGTGCAGGCGCACGGCCTTGCGCGCATCCCCCGGGGTATCGCCATCGAAGGTGTGAGCCTTGATCTGCAGGCCGCTCAGGCGATTGAGCTCGAGCACTTCGGCCACCTGATCCTGTGACAGAGCTTTAGTGGGAAACAGATAGAGCGCTTTGGCGGAATCACGGATGACGGCCTGCATCACCGGCAGGTTATAACACAGGGTTTTGCCCGAAGCGGTCGGCGTCACTACTACCACATGCCTGCCTTCATGAACCAGGCGCCAGGCCTCCGCCTGATGAGAATAGAGCTGGTCTATGCCCCGCAGCCGCAACGCCGCCAGCAGGCGCTCATCCAGCCCTGCAGGGAAGGGACTGTAGGCCCCGGAAGTGGCGGGTATCTCCAGCGTGCTGGTGATGCAATCGGCGGACTCCCCCGCCAGCTGCGCGATCACGCTTTCCACCGCCGACGGCGCCTGGGGTGGTGTTTGCTTGCGGGGATGCAGCTGGCCCATAAAATAGCAGTTCTCTATTCGTTCTCTTTGTGCTAGAGTATAGAACAGATAGAGAACAAATAGGAAGCCCGTGTCGAAAAAAAATCTTACCCGACGTCAGCAGGATCTCTACGACTATCTTCGCGCCCACGCCACTGACTTCGCTTATCCCCCAACCCTCGAGGAGCTGTGTCGCGCCATGGGCGTGAGTTCTCGCGGCTCCATGCATAAGCATGTGCAGGCTTTAATAGAAGCCGGTTTGATAGAAGCCATGGATGGGCGCCAGCGCGGCATCCGGCTGAAGTCGGCCACCCCCGCGCCGTCTGTGGCCGACGCCACCGATCCGAATGAGCTCCCCTTTCTCGGCTATATCGCCGCCGGGCGCCCGATCGAGGCAGTGCCCATCCCGGAGATGATGCTGATCCCACACTGGTTGCGCTCGTCCCGATCCTGCTATGTTTTGCGCGTCAAGGGCGACTCCATGATCGATGAGGGCATCCTCGACGGTGACTGGGTCATTATCGAAAAGCGGGATTGGGCGGATAACGGCGAAATCGTGGTCGCTTTGGTGGACCAGCAGGAAGCCACGCTGAAGCGTATCGAACAGACACCGCAACACATCATTTTGCATCCCGCCAATGCACGCATGCAGCCCATGCGGTTTCGGCCGGATCAGGTGGTCATTCAGGGCGTGCTCGTCGGCCAGATGCGTTCATATCAATAGGCAGCAGGCGACCCGGGCGTGGGCATTTATTGATGCACCTGCTCGCCGGTGTAAACATTATGTTCGTTGTACGCGTTGACCAGGGGTATCCACAAAGTGAATACCGTGCTCACGCCCGGTTCACTCTGCGCATCGATATTGCCATCCATCAACAGGGCCAGGCGTTTCGATATGGCCAGGCCCAGCCCGGTACCGCCGAAGTCGCCCGCCGCGTGATCATGTAACTGGGTAAACGGCTTGAACAGATTTTTCAGTTTTTCCGGCGCGATGCCCATGCCGTTGTCCTGCACCGAAAACATCAGCCGTTTGAACCCCAGCACGTCGTCTACCGCCAGCTTCAGGTGCACATGTCCGCGCCGGCAGAACTTGGCCGCGTTCCCCAACAGATTGATGAGGATCTGTCGCAGGCGCACCGGATCGGCGTAAATAGCCCGCAACTCGTGACTCCAGCTGACCGTGAAGCTGTTGGCGTTCTTTTCCATGATCGGCGCAACCGTGCTGCTGACTTCGGCAAGCAGGGCATCGACGTCGACGCTTTGCCGGTGCAGCTCGACCTTGCCCGATTCTATTTTCGATACATCCAGGATATCGTTGATCAAGGCCAGCAGGTGTTTGCCGGAACGGGTGATTTTGCGCAGGTCTTCCAGATATTCAGGTTCTATTTTGCCCTGCGACATCTCGCCTACCAGTTCGGAATAACCAATGATCGCATTCAACGGCGTGCGCAACTCATGACTCATATTGGCGAGAAACGCAGATTTGGTGCGATTGGCGGACTCCGACATATCCCTGGCGTCCTCCAATTCCCGCTCCTTGACCAGCCGCTCCAGGCTCATACTGATCCAGGTCGCTATCAGATTCAGCAGATCTTTCTCATCGTCGGTGAAATTCTGGCGCATGGACTGATCATCGACAAACGCCACGATGCCGTCAGGTTGCTGATTGACATCGATGAGTTTACAGATAAAGGCGCCGTCCGCCCCCGTGTCCTGACAGTATGCCGATTGCGCCACATCGTGTACCGCCAGCAGACGTCCCGGCTGCAATCCGAGATCGGCAACCAGATGTCTAAATGGAAGTTGCGTGAAACTTGCCAATTCGCAGCCCGTTTCACGTCGAGTATAGGAAAAACCTACGGTGTACAATCCCAGATCGGCGTCGATACGGTACACTTTCCCGCCGGCCATGCCCAGAAACTCGCACCCCAGCTTCAGAATCTGGACAATTTTTTCCTGCACCGTTGAACCCGGCAGCGCCGAGGTTTCGTACAGCGCGCGAATCTTGCGACTTTGCTCCAGATGCGCGTTCTCGGTTTTCACGCCGCGGCGTTGCAGCACGATCATGAAAGCTGTCAGCAGCAGTGTGACGCTGCCTAGAAACACGATGAGCCGGTAGCTGTCGACGCGATGCTGCAGGGTCTCGTCAATTTCCGTTTCCATGTGCCGCTTCTGCCTCGCCATCAACTCATTGAGAAGATCGCGAACCTCAATCTGTGCCGGCCGTAACTGCTGGAGCAGCTCTCTATCGTTGTCGGCGGCGTCTGTGCGCAGGATCTTTTCCGCCGCCAGGTTCTGCAATTCCGCACCCCGATTCAACGCCGGTTTGAGCCGGTCCCACAGGTCGGCTTCCAGTTGCCAGTGATCCTTGCTCGCCAGCAGTTGATCTCTGGCCTTGATAAAATCCTCGGCGATGGCGCGAAAGTGCATGTATTCGGCATCACGCTCGAAAAGATCGGTCAAATCCTCCATGCGATGCAGGCTGATCGCCCGCTCCATGGCCACATCGCGCATGGTCGACACCAGCGTGGAACGTAATTGCAGGCGGGCGATATGCTCGATGCGATGGGAGTTGCCCCGGGTGTCCACTATCCAAAGACCCATGACCGCCGTCAGCATGAGCAGGATGGCGGCAATACCGGAAATTGTGATATGACGGGACCTTTTAATTTGCATTGCTTTTACGGTCGGCGCGCCCGGGTGGCTACCTGCTTTATGTCGGCTGTATTCGCCAAAGGCTTAATTTATCCCGGCTTTTGCCCGCGGTTTTCTCTGAGAAATCGCCCTGGCAGCGGGCAGCGACATCCGCAGCAATGCCAATCCACCAGCAGCCACCTATTTACCACTATATTGATAAGTTTATTGCCGAGCCGGGAGCGGTGGGCGCTCCCCACGAAAGGCGGATCAGGACAGGGTTATGCCGGAGAACAGCGATTGAATGCGCTGCACTTCTTCAGCAGCATAGGGACGTTTATGGGCCGTCCCCCAGACAACACCCGGCCAGCACAAATCATCGCTGCGGCGCGCCACCACATGAATATGCATCTGGTGTACGATATTACCGATGCTGGCGATATTGATTTTGTCGAACCTATAATGGGTTGCGATATTCTCACATATCGCATTGATATTTCTAGTTATATTTATCTGAAAATCCAGATCCAGGCGGTAAAACTCGGTGCAGTCGGTATCCGGCACCAGGATAAACCAGGGAAACAGGGCATTGTTCATCAACAACAGGCGACCACTTGCCATACGGCCGAGGAGGTGGCAATCGGCCGCCAGACGGGGATCCAGGGCGGGAATGGACATGTGAGCGACGCGAGTTTACAGGTCGTCGGGATTGGATGCGCGGAAAGTTTCCTTGTCGACGATGGCAACGATCATCTTGAACAAGGCTATCTTGCGCGCGCCTATGCTCGCCTCGCCGGACAGGCGCGCCAGCGCCCGATTCATGCTGCCCAGGGTGACCTGATACGTCAGAGTGGAGCCGGGAACCACGTGTGATTTAAAGCGTGCATCTTCGATGCGGCAGATCAGAATATCCTTGGTGGCGGGATTTTCCAGATTGTAGCGAATCAGCAGCGAACCCGCCTGCCCCACGCCCTCTGCCATCAAGGCGCCCGGCATCACCGGAAAATCGACAAAGTGGCCGCGCAGATACGGTAGATCCGCATGCACGTCCAGTTCTGCAACCACGCTTTTTTCGTCCAGATGCGTGATGCGATCGATAAACAAAAAGGATTCGTTGTAAGGAATGGCGCGGATGATGGCGTCGCGGGACAAACTGCCGTCGTGGCTGCGCAGGCCATCGATAATCGTCTTACCATGCCGCGGCGTACCGTACGGCAGGCTTTCTATAGTCGCAACCATGATGCCTCGCTAAGCTGTCATTTCAGGCTATTTTACCCAATACAAAGCACGCATTGGTACCACCGAAGCCGAAATTATTCGACATGACCACCCGCAGATCGCTGGCCGTCGTTTCGCGTACGATGGGTACATCGGCAAACGCCGGGTCGATTTCCTCGATATTGATCGACGGCGCAACAAAGCCCTGCTGCAGCATCGCCAGGCAGTGTATCAATTCATGCACCCCGGCAGCGCCGATGGCGTGACCGCCAATGGATTTGGTCGACGATATCATCGGCAGCCTATCCTTGAACAGGGTGCGGATACCGTGCATTTCCGCCAGATCCCCCGCCACCGTGCCGGTGGCATGGGCATTGATGTACTGCACCGCGTCCGGCGGCAAAGCCGCGTCCTGCAGCGCGGTGCGCATGCACAGCGCCGCCTGTTTGCCCTCCGGCTCGGGCAGGATCATGTCAAAACCATCGGACGTGGCGCCATAACCGAGAATTTCACCGTAGATTTTCGCGCCCCGGGCCTGGGCGTGATCCAGCGGTTCGAGCATAACCATGCCGGCGCCGCCGGTCATCACGATCCCATCGCGCTGGCGATCGTAGGGTCGCGAGGCGCGCTCGGGCTGATCATTGTACTTGGTGGATAATACGGTACGCATGGCGTTGAACGCGGAACCGATCAAGGGATTGATTTCCTCGCCACCGCCGGCCAGCGCGAAATCCATGTTGCCGTCCCGGATCATCTCGTAGGCATGCCCGATATTGTGAGAGGAGGTCGCGCAGGCGGAACTGATGGAATAGCTGCGCCCGTTCAAGCCGAAGGTGTTGGCGATGCTGGCGCTGCTGGAACTGCCCATGGTGCGCACCACGGTGTAAGGATCGATACGGCTGATCTCGCCCTTGTAGAAGCGCACAGCGTTGGCATACATGACACTCAAGCCGCTCAGGCCGGTGCCGACGATGCATGAAGTCTGTTCGCGGATTTCCGGCCAGTTGTCGAAGGCCGCGTCGTCTATCGCGTCTCTGGCCGCCAGGGTGCAGTACTGGGCCGCGTCATTCATGCAGCGCAGCCTGCTCTTTTTGAAACCCGCGGCCTCCACCAGCGCTTCCACATCACCCAGATCACCGGCGATATGGCTGTTCAGTCCGGTTTCCTTCCAGGCGGGCGCAAAGCGGATGCCGGAGCGGCCGGCACGCAAACTGTCGCTGACCGCGGCGAATTGATGCCCCAGGCTGGAGATGATTCCTACCCCGGTAATAGCGACACGACGGCGCGGTTTATTGCCGAGGGTCATCCGACTTTGATTTCTTGCGGCAGGCGTGATTCGATGGCGGCAATAATGTCGGATACGGTGAGAAATTTGACGATTTCCTCTTCGGCTACACTGATGCCGAATTCGTCTTCCATATCCATGATCAAGGTTAACGCCCCCAGGGAGTCCAGTTGCAGGTCATCGCGCAAACTCATGTCCGGTTTTACGGATTCCGGGGCGATATCGACGTCGGATGCCTCCGCCAGAGCCTTGATTACCCTTGACTGGATATCATGCTTTATCATTGATTTCCCACCCTAGTGAATAATTATTGTCTCAATCGTTAGCAATCTTCATACCCAGCAGGTAAAAAACCGATTAAATGGTTGCGCCCATCGCCCGTCTTTGCCCCCCTGCATAGTCTCTTGGTAACCAGGAGCCGGCGGTGATCCGTATACAGGTACATTGTATACGGTATTGAAAATTTCCCCAACTGGCTGTATTACAAAGAACTGGGGACGATTATAAGGCTTACGCCTTTCTCATGGTATTTATTTCGCCGCTATTTCACCCAAAATTGTCGTTTGCAGAAACCCGCCCCGGAGCATTTTACCGCCGGAGCAAAGCCTCGCGCCCGGTCCTCAGCGGATTGATCACGGCGCGTACAATCTCATTTCATGTAAACGTTGCCGCAATCCATTCACCCAGTAAATGGGTGGTGACAATTACCAGTGCCGTGATGCTCACATGTTCGGCAACCGCCCCCCAGGGATTCCCCCCCTGCGCCCTGGCCATGCGGAAACTGAGCACGACGAGAACGCACAAACCCCAGGCGACGCCGGCGAGAATGGCCGTGCCGAGTTCAAGGAGCAGAATCGGTACAAGAAAGCTTCCGGCCATGAGCATTTTGGTTAACATAGTCACTAAGGTGGCGCGCCAGACATCCGTCGAACTGGTGTCCGGCTCGGCTTCCATGGCCAGATGGATGCCCAGCGCATCGGACAGACTGTCGGCAACGGCAATGGTCACCACGCCGCCTACCACCGCCGGAATGGAATGGGTTCCGGCGTGCAGACCAACGATCAATCCCAGCGTGGTGATCACGCCGGAGGTCAGGCCAAAATGCAGACCGGTACGGGTGCTTTTCTTCATCGGGCGACGCCCGCAGCCACGCAATGATCGCGCGCGCTCTGGCTGATTTGACGGTCATAGTCCATCTGCTGTTTATCGCCTATGTCGTGTTCGGCGCGCTGCTGGTGCGTTACCGGCGCTGGCTGCTGGGCCCGCATCTGGTCGCCGCGCTCTGGGCGGTGCTGGTCAACCACAGTGGCTGGGGCTGCCCGCTGACACCCCTGGAAAACCACTGGCGACGTATCGCCGGCATGCAAGGCTATGCGGATGGATTCATCGAGCATTATCTGCTTCCCCTGCTCTATCCTAAGGGACTGTCCGACGAAATCGCCGTTTATCTCAGCATTGTCGTCGTCGTCGTTAATATCGGTATGTATGGGTGGATATTGCGCCACCCGAGCCGACGCTGAACACGGCCGGGAGGCTCACGCGTCGATGGCCTGGCGCACCCCGGAAAAATATTTTTCCAGGTTGATCCGGATGGGCATGAAATACAGGTTGGCTCCGGTCCGCCGGCAATAGTCGACGACACGCCCGGCAAAGGCGATGTTCCAATCGTAGTCGGGCCGAAAATCCGCGGGGAACACCACGTTGTTCATCGTTTCCCAGTAGCGCTGACTCTGTTCGGTGACCACCGGACTGACGCCCCAGTAAACACGCTCACCGCTGATGTGTTCGCCATAGATCTCCAGCAACCGCATGTCGAAAAACGGCTGCGAGAACAAAGCGTCGGCGCCGGCCGCCAGTTTGTCGTTCATATACTGGATTTCATCGCGCACGCTGCTGCGATAGGAGTCGAACCCGGCGTAGATTTTCACCCCCGGGCAATCCTGGCGGATACGGGCGATCAGATCCAGCACCCGGGTATCATAGATCTTGAACGACATGTCCGGCGGCGGATCGCCGCTGACCAGCAGCACTTCGCGCAAGCCGTGACGGGCGATGATATCCTGCAGGCGGGTCGAGCGCAGATCGAAATCGATGGCGCGAAAATGCGGAATGAAGCGGTACTCCCGCGCCGGAATCTGCGGCGCCACGTCCCAGCTGCGAATGGGAAAGCGCAGCAGATCGGGAATGTTAATCGCAGATACGAAGGGCAGCTGTTCACGGATGAACGCCAGCTGTTTGTCTATCGCCGCCTGATCGCGGGCGACGAGTTCGAAAGATATGTTCACGCTTGCCTCTGTTATGGTATTCAAACCGATTACACATCGCCGCGGGCCGGCCGGTCACCTTTCGCCCAGGGTCGCGGTTTTTTCCAGTTCCTGATCGCCGCGCCGGATCCTGATGCGGATCTGCGCCCCGGGGGTATAGGCGCGCAGGCGCTGGGCGTAGTCCCGCAGGTTATCGATCTTGGCGTCGTCGATGGCGATGATCACGTCCTGTGCCTGCAATCCGGCCTGCTGCGCCGGCGAACCGGGGTTGACGTCGCTGATGCGTACTCCACCGCCCTGCCAGGCATAGTCCGGCACCGTGCCCAGTCCGGACTTGCGTACCGGCGGCGGCGCGCTGCCTTCGCTCTGTGCGGCCTCCGCGGTCGGCAGGCTGACGCTCAGGGGATCGGCGCGCTGCGCCAGGTAGTCCACGGCCTCCTTGAGCAGGCCGGCGATTTTCACCATGCCATCATAGTCCAACTTGTCGGCCGTGTCCGTAGGCCGGTGAAAATCGTGGTTGACGCCGGCGAACAACTGCACCCCGGACACACCTTTGTCATAGAACGAACGCTGATCGCTGAATCCCCACTCGCTGGCCACGGGGGTGATGGGCACACCGGTGACAAAACTCGCGCCCTGGAAGATATGAATCCACTCGCTGGCCGTAGCCGTGCCGAATACCGTCACCGGGTTCTTACCCAGGCGGCCGACGGTATCCAGATTGACGATGCCCATAACCTTGTCCATGGGATAGTCGCCGGCGTGTTCTACATAGTAGCGGGAACCCGCCCGCTGCCATTCCTCGCCGCTAAAGGCGATATAGATGACCGTACGCCGCGGCGCCGCTTTCGCGCCGTGGGCGCGTAGGTATTCCAGCAGCACCGCCACGCCGGAGGCGTTGTCATCGGCGCCGGGATGCAACTTGCCCGCGTCCGGCTTGCGCGCCTGTGGCCAGTTGCTGCCCAGGTGATCGTAATGGGCCGCCACCACCACGCTCTGGCCGGCGAAGCGCGGATCGCTGCCGGGCAGGATGCCGATCACATTGCGCAGTTCCGTCGCGCCCACGGGAGCGCCCAGATCCTGGCGCCAGTTTTGGAAATAGCCGCCGTCGTCACCGCCGGGCCGCAGCCCCGCCTGCTTGAAGGCCGCGGCGATGTAGTCACCCGCCTGTTGCAGCCCGCGGGTACCCGCCCCGCGCCCCTGGCGTTCACGGGCGGCAAGATACTGCACATCCTGGCGCAGGCGCTGGGCGGAAAATGCGGGCGGCAACTCGATCAACGGCGGCCGGGGAGCCAGCGTTCCGCGCCCCGCCACCGCTTCGCGGCCATCCGCTTGCTGCACCCGGGCCACCAGCGGGGTGTTATCCAGCTGCCATTGGCCCTTGGCGACGTTGTCGGCATTGGCCCCGGCGAAGGCCAGGTAACTGTACTTGCGGTAATGTGGCAGTTTGCGCCCCAGGTTGGCGATGGCCGTGGTATCGTCCGCCGCCAGCCACAACACGGTATGGGCGGCATGGCGCGGATGGCGCGCCGCCAGCACCACCTGCTGGGCGGCGCGCGCGTAGGACTGGCCGGCCAGCTGCACCGCGTCTGTCTGGATTTCGACCTGCTGCTCGCGCAGCACCGGCGCCAGTTGCGGCAGCAGGGTGTTGTCCCAGCCCAGCAGCCACACCGCCTGCGCATCGGGCAAGTCGCTCAGGTCCGAGTCGAGTTTGACCTGAAACTCGATTTGCGCTTCGTCCTGCCACTGGCGCAGCAGCGCCTGCAGCGCATCGCGCACCGCCGTGTCGGCCTTGGCGGGCAATACCGCCACCACTTCGCCAGCGCCGAAGCCCTGGGACATGGCGGCGGGGATTTCCGCCGGGTGCAGACGCCGAAACACATCGAATTCCGGATCGACGCGCACCAGCGCCGGCCGCGCCGGCAGCTTGAGCTTGAACTTCTGTGCTTGTGCGTTGAACTCCAGCCGGGTCTGGTAGGCTTGCTCCGTTGCTTCCAGGGTCACGGCCACCGGCACCGACAGCCGATAGACCGGTTCGGGCTGCGTCTGCTGTAACTCCAGCTCCAGCTCGTAGCCGTCAGCAACGGCGCGACTGGCCGCGCTGTGCAGGCTGATCTGCGGCGCGCCGGTACGCTGCACCCACTGAGCGAAAAATTCACTGTAGTCCTGACCGCTGCTGGCGGCGAACACCCGCGCCACATCATCGAAGCTGGCATGCTGGAATTTCATTTCCTGATAGAAACGGGCCAGCGCCTCGCTGAACGCCTGGTCTCCCATCTGCAGGCGCAGCATGTGAAACAGCATCAGCGTCTTGCCGTAACCTACCGCTTCGGTGACCGAGCTGTGGCGGCTGACGAATTCGGTGAGGGGAAAATCTTTGCCCGCCGACACGAAGTCGGTGTATTTCTGCAGTGTGTCGCGCCGGTGCTCGACGCCCTGGCCGCGCTGCTCCTTGAGCAGGTGGTCCGCCAGGTACGCGGTCAGACCCTCGGACCAGTTGCCTTTGGCATAATCCACATAGACGCCGTTGCCCCACCAGTTGTGCAAAATTTCATGGGGATAAGAGGAAACGATAATGAAGGGAAAGCGTATGACCTTGGACCCCAGCAGGGTGAACGAAGGCATGCCATAGCCCGTCTCCCAGAAGTTTTCCACCAGGGCGAACTTGCGGTAGGGATACGGCCCCAGCAGTTTCTCGTACATGGCCAGATACTGCGCCGTGGCATCCAGGTAATTGGCGGCCAGCGCATCGTCCCGCTGGCGCAGAAACACCATCGCGGTAACATCGCCCGCCGGCTGGCTGTACTCGCGGAATTTGGCCGCCACCACATACAAGTCATCCTGCGGCGCGGTTTCCTGCCAGACCACCAGCGTGTGCCCGGTCTTGACCGTGTGCTGCACCCGCACGCCCTGGCTGACGGCGTCCCAACCACCCGGCAACGCCACGGTGAGTTTGAAGGCGAGCAGGCTGTCGGCGAACTGCGGGAACCAGTAAGACGAGGCGGCGAGAAAAACCCCCTGCTCGTCGATCAGGCCCGGGGATTCGGAAAAACTGCGCTCCGCTTCCTGCTGGGTGCGAGCGATCTGATGCTGGATCTTGCCATGATAGTTGAGGGTAAAACTGCCGGCCCCGGCGGGCAGACGCACTTCATACTCGGCAATGGGAACCGCCCCCGGCGCTGTATCCGCCGCGGCATCCAGTCGAGTCACCCGCAGGTCGCCGCCGTCGATCTGCAGATCGCCGTGCAGGCGAAAACGCAGGTTTTCCCGGTTGCGCAGCGCTTCGGGCAGGGTGATGGTATCGCTCACCTTCAAGGCCGCACTGCGCGGCTGCAGTTGCAGCATCAGGGTGTGATGCACCGTATCCGCGGCACCGGCGGCCGCCGGCAGCAGCGCCAGCCAGGCGCAGAACAGCGGCAGCGTAAACTTGCAGTTTGTAGTCATGCCTGTTACCTGGCTAGTCCGCACAGCAAATCATGGCCGGCGGAGCCGCGGCTCCGCCGGCGCGTAAATTCTAGCTTGCCTGTTGCAAACGCTGGCGCACCCGCTCCAGATCGGCGGGCGTATCCACGCCAGGTTCGGGGGCCTGCGGCGTGATCGATACATGAATGCGCTCGCCGTGATAGAGCACGCGCAATTGCTCCAGCGCCTCGATTTTTTCCAGTGGCGCCTGCGGCCAGGTTACATAGCGCCGGAGGAATCCGCAGCGATAACTGTAGATTCCCAGGTGTCGGTAATACACGTCGCCGGCCGGCAACTGCCTGGGTTCGCGGTTGAATCCGTCCCGGTGCCAGGGAATGACGGCGCGGCTGAAATACAGGGCGTAACCCTGCTGGTCGCAGACCACCTTGACCGCGTTGGGATCGAAGATTTCCGCCGCATCGTGCACAGGAACCGCCAGGGTGGCCACGCTGGCATCATCGAAGCGGGCAAGATCCGCCGCTACCTGATCGATCAGCGGTGGCGGCATCAGCGGCTCGTCGCCCTGCAGCGAGACAATGATTTCGTCATCATCGAAGCCGTAGTGCTGCACCACTTCCGTCACCCGGTCGGTGCCCGACTGGTGCTGGCTGCCGGTCATCAACACATCGTCGGTGAATTCGCGGGCCGCCCGGTACACTCGATCATCATCGGTGGCCACGATCACCAGCCGCGCGCCGCTGGCCACCGCGCGCTCGTAAACGTGCTGGATCATGGGTTTGCCGGCAATATCCGCCAGCGGTTTGCCAGGCAGGCGGGAGGAAGCGTAGCGGGCGGGAATAACTACCCGGTAACTCACGATCTCACGCCACCTCTTCCGCCGCCAGGGAGCGCGCTTCCTGTTCCAGCATGACCGGGATGTCGTCGCGTATCGGATACGCCAGACGGTCGGCCTTGCATACCAGTTCCGCTGCGTCTTTTTTCAGTGCCAGTGGGCCTTTGCATATTGGGCACACCAGAATGTCCAGCAGTTTCTTGTCCATTTCCTGACCTCTTCATGGTTGTTTGCTGATTGACGGCTTGGCGTCTTACGCCGGAGATTTTCTGCAGTTTGTCCACCAGGGCGTAACCCAGGCGCTCTTCCAGCACCGCCCGCACCATCAGGTACCAGTAGTTGTTACCGGGCGCCGGCTGGCATTTTACCGCATCTTTCTCCGTCATGATCACCGGCAGATTATCATTGAAGGTAATGTCCGCCGGTTTGAAAAAATAGTGGTCGGCAAATTCATGCTTGGTGCCACGCACGCCCGCCTGCGCCAGCATGCGGTAGAAGCGTTCCGGGTTGCCGATAGCGGCCACCGCGTGCACTACCCGCCCGCGCAGCTGTTCGAGATCACGCACCTCGTTGGGAAAATTGATATTGCGCAATTTGCCCACTTGCATGCGCATCAGTATTTCCCCCCCGGCCTTGACCCCGTTGGCCACCACGAAATCCACCTTCTTCAGGCGCCGCGGCGCTTCGCGCAGCGGACCGGCGGGCAGGAAAAAACCGTTGCCAAAACGGCGCACACCGTCGATCACGGCGATCTCGATGTCCCGCGCCAGCGCGTAATGCTGCAGCCCGTCATCGGAGATGATGATATCGCACTGCGCGTAGGTCAGCAGCGCCTGCGCCGCCGCCACCCGGTCCGGTCCGGCGGCCATCGGACAACGGGTGTGGCGCGCAATAATAATGGCCTCGTCACCTACCACCTTGGGATCGCTGTCGGGGCGCACCTGCTGTGGCCACTGGCTGGCCTTGCCGCCATAACCGCGGCTGACGATGCCGGGCTGGTAGCCCATGCTCTTGAGATAGTTCGCCAGCCAGATGACCAGGGGAGTCTTGCCAGTGCCGCCGACGGTGATATTGCCCACCACCACCACGGGCACGCGCAGCTTGTGCGTGCGCAGAATGCCCAGCGCATACGCCAGGCGGCGCAGCATGGCCAGCACCCGGAACACCTGACTCAGCGGCCAAAGCAGCAGGGACAGCGGATTCTTGCTGTACCAGAGACGGTCAACACGCATCACTGTATCTCCACTCCCCCGCCGCCCACTCGCGCCTGGCCGCCACGGCTCATTGTCCCGCCGAATTCTGCGCGCGGCGGGTGGCTATACTCAAATTAAGCAGACCCACCTGACGTGCCGCATCCATGGCCGTCACCACCGCCTGATGCGGCGTTTGCGCGTCGGCGCTGATGATTACCGTGAGATTCTTGCGCCCGGCGGCAACCTTCTCCAGCGCGCGCTTCACCGTGGCCAGCCGGGTATTGACCACCTGCGCCTGGTTGATGAAGTAGCGACCCTGCTCGTCAATGGTAATCTCTATAATATTGTCCTGCTTTACCGGCTTCTCGTTGGACGCTTCCGGCAAATTGATGGTGATTTCCGACTCCTGCTTGAAGGTGGTCGACACCATGAAAAAAATCAGCAGCAGGAACACCACGTCTATCAAAGGCGTCAGATCGATGGACACATCTTCCCGCCGTTGCGGTTTCAGGTTCATGATCAGGCTCCGCCGTCGCGTTCCCGTTCGCCCTGCATAATCTCTACCATCTTCAGGGCTTCCTTTTCCATATCCACGACCAGCTCATCGACTTTACCGCGAAAATAGCGATAAAACATCAGACTGGGAATGGCCACCGACAGACCGGCGACGGTCGTGATCAGCGCCTGGGATATGCCTCCGGCCAGCACGCTGGGATTACCCACGCCCTGGGTGGAGATGGCGGTGAAGACGGTAATCATGCCCAGTACCGTGCCCAGCAGGCCGAGCAAGGGGGTGACCGCGGCGATGGTGCCCAGGCTGTTGAGGAATTTTTCCAGCTCCACCACCACGTGCCGGCCCGTGTCCTCGATGCTTTCCTTCATGATTTCGCGGCTGTGGTGGCGATTCATCAAGCCGGCCGCCAGGATCTGCCCCAGGGGCGATCCGTCACGCAGCGCTTTGACGTTGTCACTGTTCAATTGGTGATTCTTGTGCCAGTGCCAGATCTGCGGCACCAGGTTCTTGGGAGTAATCCTTTTCCGCTGCAACGTCCAGAAACGTTCGGCGATGATGGCAATGGCCAGTACGGAACACAAAATGATCGGGATCATGATGATGCCGCCGGCTTTGACGATTTCAAACACTGCTGCGCTTCCTTATTCAATGGCTTGATAAAAGTGCATAATTTAACAGAAGCACGCCTCCCCGCATAGCTTGGAAAGGCAGCGTGCCCCGGCCCGCGGGAGAGAATTTATTCTTTTAGAGTAAGGTTTTCCCCCAACGCCGTCCCGAGATGGGGAGATTCTACCCCGCCCCGCTGCGTTAAGGTGACCAGTAATGACGCACCTCCTGCCGGTAACACCCCGGTGGTTCGAGATTCCGTCCCGGCACCAGGTCGAAACGAATGGCGCCGGCGCTGGCCGTGTCCAGCAGGGTGATCTGCCGCTGCTGGTAACGTTCGCGCACCACGGGCTTGGGAAAACCGAAACGGTTGCCGGCGCCCACCGGGAACAGGGCGTAACGGGGTTGCACCGCATCGATAAAATCGGCGGTCGACGAGGTGGCGCTGCCATGGTGCGGCACCACCAGCACCTCGCTGCTCAGATCGCGCCCCCGTTGCCGCAGCAAGGCCGCTTCGCCCTCCGCCTCGATGTCCCCCGTCAGCAGCACGCCGGGACCCGAGGCGACGCGGACTTGCATAACGCAGGAGCCGTTGTTTTCGCGCCGACGGCCGGTCATGCCCGGCGGGGAAAACAACGTGAACCGCACTCCGTCCCAGGTCCACTGCCGTTCCTGTTCACAGGACAGGGCCGGCTGTCGCCAGGGGCGCTGGTCTGTGCCGCTGATCAGCTGGTACGTGGGCAAGGCCGCCAGCAGCGATTCCACCCCACCCACGTGATCATTGTCGCCATGACTGATCACCAGCGTGTCCACCTGGTCCACGCCGGCCTGGCGCAGAAACGGCACCAGCACCGCGGCGCCGGTATCGAAGTCCGGCCCGAAGCGCGGACCGGTATCGAACACCAGGGTATGACGCGCCGTACGCACCACCGCCGCCAGGCCCTGACCGACGTCCAGCAAGGTAAATTGCGCCTCCCCAGCGGCCGGTCCCTGGCCGCTGGGGAAACAAAGCGGCAGCAACATCACCCCCCCCAGCCAGCGCGCCGGCCAGCCCCGGGGGGCCAGCAGCCAGACCAGAGCCAAGACCGCCAGCGGCAGGCTCAGCCAGGAGGGGGACGGCAAATGCACTTCGGCAAAGGGCAGCGTCGCCAGCCAACCCAGATAGCCCTGCAAACCCTCGATACTGAGCCGTGCCAGGCGCAACACCGCCTGCCCCAGCGGGATGGAGATCATGCTGCCGGCGGTCGCCAGCAAAGACAGGGGCACGGCGATGAAACTCACCCAGGGCACGGCCACGATATTGGCCACGGGCGAGATCAGCGACAATTGCTGAAAATACAGCAGCAGCAGGGGCGCCAGTCCCAACGCCACGACGCCGTGAATACGGGTGTTGAACCACGGCGATTGCCAGCGCAGGCGACCGCTGTGGGTGTACAGGATCAAGGCCACCGCGGCGAACGACAACCAGGTTCCCGGAGCCAGCACCGCCAGGGGATCCAGTACCAGCACCGCCAGCCCGGCCAGCGCCAGCACCTGACTGGGCAGCAGACGCGCCTGCACGATCAGCAGCAGCATGCTGGTGACCACCATCACCAGCGCACGCTGGGTGGGGACGCTGAATCCCGCCAGGGCGCTGTAGCCGGCGGCAAAGACGATGGCGCAGACGGCGCCGGCCACCGGGGCGGGACACCGCAGCAGCAGGCCGGGACGGCGTGACCAGCCCCAGCGCAGCAGAAAAAATCCGAAGCCCGCCAGCAATCCGATGTGCAGTCCTGAGATGGCGACCAGATGGGTGGTGCCCGTGGCGCGCAGAGTCTGCCATTGCTCGCGGCTGATGCCGTGGGTCACCCCCAGGGCCAGGGCCAGCACCATGGCTTCGCCCGGGGCCAGCGGTTCAGCCCCGGGATGCAGGCGATCCAGCAGTACGGCGCGCAGTTGATTGACCCAGGCCGCCGCCGGCGGTCGTTGCCACTGTCGGGCCAGGGCGGAATCCTGGGCAAGATAGTGTTGCTGCTGACTGTCCGGCAGCGGACCGCGCACATACCCCGTGGCGCGGATGCGATGCTGCAACAGCCAGCGGGGAAAATCGAAACCGCCAGGATTGGCATAACCGCCAGGCGGTTTCAACCGCACCCGCAGCGCCAGCCATTGCCCCGGCCGCAGCGCCACGTCCCGCGCCTGGTACCATCGCAACAGCACGCGTGGCGGCGGCGGCAATGGCTGATCCCCCCGCCACAGCGCCTGCGGGCGAAACACAAAGCGCAGACCGTCGCCGCGGGCTTCCGGCAGCGACTCCACCCAGCCGATGGCAACCAGATCCTGTCCCATCCACGATGGCTCGACGGTCGGTGACGCCAGAATGAGCTGCGCCCGCCACATCGCCCAGAGAAATCCCAGCAGTAAACTCGCCAAAGGTCGGCTGGCCGGCCAGCGCACCATACCCACTAATAAGAAAGGGGTTAAGTAAAAACTGGTGACAGGGGGTAGAACCGGTATCAACTGACAACACAGGATACCGATAAGAAAACAGAAAATCCCTTTCCGCATTCTTTCTTCCTAGATAGAAATGTGGATAATGACGGATCGACGCTAACGTCCTGTTGCAGCCGTCCTCTCCAGGTCAACACATGCCCAAGAAATTTTTCAAGCGATGGATGCCGAACCATGAAACGGTGCGGAACCACAAATCGCTGCAGTTCCTCGGTACCCTGTTACACGATCCTAACCTGTTTCACCTCAATCGCAAATCCGTACCCGGCGCCTTTTCCATCGGCCTGTTCTGTGCCTTTATTCCGGTGCCATTTCAAATGGCCATCGCCGCCGTCCTCGCCATCTGGAGCCGGGTGAACCTGCCGATCTCCGTTGGCCTGGTGTGGCTGACCAATCCGGTGACCATGCCGCCGGTATTCTATTTCTGCTATAAGCTGGGAACCTGGCTGCTGGGCATGCCGGCCCATGCCGTGAAATTTGAAGTGTCCCTGACCTGGCTGATCAGTGAAATCGAAGCCGTGGGCGCGCCCCTGCTGTTCGGCTCCCTGGTGACCGGCGCGGTCTGCGCCGTCACCGCCAATCTGCTTATCCGCCTGATCTGGCGGCTGGCGGTGGCGCGCACCTGGCAGGCGCGGTCGAAGCGCCGGCGCCAGGTCGGTCTGAAACCGACCAACGGCGCCTGAACGCTCAGTCGCGCCGGATTCTGCCGTCTTCGATGGTGAGAGTGGTGGTCATGCGGGCGGCGATATTGGGGTCGTGGGTGACGACGATAATGCTGGTATTGCGCGCTTGGTGCAGCTCCAGCATCAGATCGAAAACCCGCTCCGCGGTTTTGTGGTCCAGATTGCCCGTGGGCTCATCGGCCAGCACCACTTGCGGGCCGGTGACCAGGGCGCGGGCGATGGCGGTGCGCTGACGTTCCCCTCCCGACAACTCCCCCGGCTTGTGCTGCAGGCGGTGATCCAGCTTCACCTGCGCCAGCATTTCCCGGGCAGCCGCGGCGGCCTGCGCCGGCGCCGTGCCGCGAATCAGCAGCGGCAGAGCGACATTCTCCAGGGCGGTGAACTCCGGCAGCAAATGGTGAAACTGGTACACAAAACCGATCACCTGATTGCGCACCCGGCCGCGCTCCGATTCTCCCAGACTGGAAAACGCCTTATCGCGCACATACACCTCGCCGCTGCTGGGACGATCCAGCCCGCCCAGCAGGTGCAGCA
>DKAS01000076.1 GCA_002448875.1 Proteobacteria bacterium UBA6920
GGTGCCCTGGTTGGGGTCGCGATGATTAAAATAGCCGGACAGCAGGCAGCGGCCGGAATAGGCGATGCACAAAGCGCCGTGGACAAACACTTCCAGCTCCATGTCCGGGCAGCGCTGGCGGATTTCCGCGATTTCATCCAGCGACAGTTCGCGCGACAGAATGATGCGGCGGATACCCAGTTGCTGCCAGAAGCGCACGGCCGCGTAGTTCATGGTGTTGGCCTGTACCGACAGGTGGATGGGCACGGCCGGCCAGTGTTCGCGCACCAGGCTGATCAGGCCGGGGTCGGACATGATGAGGGCGTCGGGACCGCAGGCGATCACCGGCGCCATGTCGGCGACGAAGGTGTTGACCTTGCGGTTGTGCGGCAGGATATTGGCCGCGACATAAAATCGCCTGCCCTGCCGCTGCGCCTCGGCGATGCCCAGGCGCAGGTGGTTCAGGTCGAAATCGTTGTTGCGCACCCGCAGGCTGTAGCGGGGCATGCCGGCATAGACGGCGTCGGCGCCGTAGGCCAGGGCGTAGCGCATATTGTTCAAGGTGCCGGCCGGCGCCAGCAGTTCGGTAGATTTTTTCATTGTATTGATCAAATTCACGTCAGGCAGGGGATTATACGCAAAAAACCCGGTGGCGGCCGTCGGCGATGCTCGGCGGGGGCACCGGAAGGGTGCCACCTGGTGTTGGCTGCGGAGTGAGCAATTTTCGTTGTAAAAAAGAGACGCTAGTGTTTACGAGGCTGATTTTCTGAACGATATCCTTAACGGAAATGCTACTTGTCGGCTACGCTTAGGTGTGCGCCCGCGGCTAAGGGGTGCGCCTCACAAGAACAACGGAGATCAACAATGAAATTGACAAAAAATACCCTTTCATCAACTGTGCTTTTCGCCGGTCTGAGCTTTGGCGCCATGGGGGTGCCCGCCATCAGTTTTGCCGAAGTGGAAACCACGCTGCACGTACATACCATAAATATGTTCCGCGGTCAGGATGAGAGCGGCGGTGCGCCGGCGTTTCATGGCGAGATCGAATACAGCCATGACAGCGGGGTCTATGTCGGCACCGAAATAGTCAATACCGCGGAGCATGGCGGGGGCGTGGAATGGGATATCACCTACGGGTTTGCCAAGGAGTTCAATAAGATCAAGGTCGATGCCGGATTTGTCCACTATCTGTTCCCGATGGCCAAGAGCGACCACGACGATGATCCCTACACCGCGGACCGCTCGACTCCGATCGATGATACCGCCGAGACCGAATTCAAGATCGGTGTAGGCTACGAGAACTACAATGTGGCTTACTATATCAACACCGACAGTGAAAACGACTACACCTATCTGAGTCTGGACTACGATGGCGGCAAGTTCGGCGTGCACTACGGCATTACTTCCACCAGCGTCAGCGACGACAACTACAATGATATCGCCGTCACTTACGGCCTGACCAAGGACGTGGTGCTCACCCTGAGCAATGCCTTCGGCAATGCCGTGGGCAACAAGGAAGGGCAGGTGGAAAGCGATATGCTGATCATGCTCACTTACACCATTCCGCTGGGTGACGGTCACGACATGCACGGCAAGTAAGAACGGTTTGCCGGTGGGCAACCGCCGGTTGAACCAATGATCGAAGCGGAGGCGGCCACCCCGGGTTTGGGGGGGGGCCGTCCTCTGATTCCCTTCCTGTCCGCATTGTTGATAAGCGGTACCGCCGCGGGCAACAGCAAAATATTTAGACTCGGTCTGGATTCGGCGTTTTTCCCGCCGATATGCGTAACATAATAATTTTGTTACTGCAGACTGATGCGGCGTTCACGGTACCTTCTTCCCGTTCTCATTGTATGGTGTGTTCTGACCTCCGCGGCCAGGGCGGACGTGGTCATTGCCGGTTCCAGCACGATACTGCCGATTCTGAAATCCTTGCGCGGCCGTTTGCCCGCCGCCGTGGCGGGAGAGCTGATCGTGCGCGGCGGTGGCAGCCTGACCGGGCTAGCCGAGCTGCGGGCTGGACGGGCGGACGTGGCGGCGGTATCGATGGCGCTGCCGGCGGAATATGCCGGGGAGTTCCGGGCCTGCCGCATCGGCTGGGACGGAGTGGCGGTGATCGTCAACGCGGCCAATCCGGTACCGACGCTGGATGAGACGCAGGTGCAGGCGATTTATCAGGGGCGCATAGACAACTGGTCCCGCCTCGGAGGGAGCGATGCGCCGATCCGGTTGATCGCCAAACGGGCCCAGCGTTCCACTCGTAAGCTGTTTGATCATTTCTTCGCCGTCGACAGTGAGCCGCACGCCGCCGTCGTCACCGGTTCCAATGCGGAAACCATCGTCATGGTGGCCACCGATATCCATGCTCTGGGCTATGTGTCGATCGGCGCGGTGACGCTGGCGCGGCAGCAGCAGGTGCCGGTGCAAGCCCTGCCGCTGCGCGGCGTGGTGCCGTCGCCGGCCAGTGTCGCCTCCGGCGAGTTCCCCCTGCGGCGCGAACTCAATCTCGTGGTGCGCCGCGCTGACCAGCGCCCGCAGATCCGCCGGCTGCTGGACTATATGCTCAGTCCGCCGGGCCAGGCACTGGTCGCGCGCTTTGACTATGTGCCGGAAAGGCCCTAGGCGGCGTGATGCGGGAGGCTGCCCACTGGACGATTCGCGGCAAGCTTTACGCCGCTTTTCTGCTGATCGTCGCCGCATCCCTGATCAGTACCGCCGTCAATGAGGTGCTGATCCACAGGATCGAGCACGCCGCCGAGGTGGTGGCGCTGCGCGCCGCCGAGCTGCAAAGCAAAGCCGGTGAATTGCGGGTGATCGTCGCCGACACCCGGCGCCTGGCGGCGGACAGCATGGTGCTGCAGGATCAGTCGCTGTTGTACCAGACGGTCAGTAACGCCAACCGCTTTTACGCGCTGCTGGCGGAGATGGCGGGACTGGTGCGCGAAAATGTCGAGTTGATGCACGAGTATTACGGCTACGGTCTGCAGGCGCGCCGTGCAGAGCACAGCCTGCACACGGTGCTGATGGTCAACCTGGATGCCGTGCACGAAGATTTTTCCACTTATCTGCGCGGCGTGCTGGTGACGGCGGCCGATCACATCGAAGGGCTCGTATTCGACGACGCACAGTATGCCAGGCTGCAGGCTCAGGATCGGGAGTTCAACGACCAGTTCGACGTTATCCTCGATCAGATTCAGAAGCTGGTGGCGCAGGATGTGAGCGTCATGGCGCAGACCCTGGCGGCCGCGCGCTATGCCATGTATGCCGCCGTTGCTTTTATCATCGCAGTGACGCTGTTGATCATGCTGGTGATCAACCGCAGTCTGTCGCGGCCCCTGGCGCGGGTGGCGCAGTTCGTCAGCGCTTATGGCAGGCATCCCGCCGGCGGAGCGCAGCGTATCGAACATGGCGGCAAGGATGAGATCGGCCAATTGAGCGCCGGTATCAATCACATGCTGGACAGTATTGCTAGCATCACCGTCGCCCGTGAAGACCTGGCCCATGCCAAGGCGGAAGTGGAGCATGCCAGCCGGGCGAAATCCGAATTCTTGAGCAGCATGAGTCACGAGCTGCGCACGCCGTTGAACGCGGTGCTGGGTTATGCGCAGTTGCTGGCGGCGGAAGCGGGTTCGCTGGCGGAGCATGAACTACGGGAATTCGCCCACAATATCGAGATTTCGGGCAAGCACCTGCTGAGTTTGATCGAGGATGTGCTGGATCTGGAGAAAATCGAAGCCCGGCGCATGGAAGTGAAGGTGGAGGAGGTGGATGTGGCGGAAGCCGTCGCCACCGCCCTCACCCTGCTGCGGCCGCAGGCGCAGGCCATGGCGGTCGAGTTGCGGGCAGTCGCCGCGGACGCGGCCGGGTCACGGGTGCGCGCCGACAGCTTCCGCCTGCAGCAGGTACTGCTCAATATCGTGTCCAATGCCATCAAGTACAATCGTCGCGGCGGCAGCGTGACCATTACTACCAGAGCGCGTGCCGACGCGCGCCTGGAAATCGTCGTGGCGGACACCGGCGCCGGACTCAGCACAGAGGAACAGGCCAGGTTGTTTCAGCCGTTCGAGCGCTTGCGTTACAAGAACAGCAATATTCAGGGATCGGGCATCGGTCTGGTAATCAGCCAGCATCTGGTGGAACTGATGCAGGGCAGCATCGAGGTCGACAGTCGTCGCGGCGAGGGCAGCGAATTTCGCATCATCCTGCCGGCCGCCAGCGCTACGCCGTCGGCGGTGCCGGTTGCCGAGCAAGCCCGGCGCCTGTCCGTGCTCTGTCTGGAGCGGGATCCCGCCGCCATCCGCCTGTTCGGCATGTTGTTGCAGCGCTGCGGCGACCTGCAGCTGCTGGTGGCCGACACGCAGGCGCTGGCAGTGCAAATGGCCGTTAGTCTGCAACCGGATGTGATCGTGGCGGACGTCAATTTGCCGGATTTCGATGCCGCCGGTTTGCGCGCCAGTCTGCGTGCCGGGCACAACACCGCCGGCATTCCCCTCCTTGCCCTGGTGGCCGATGGGCGGCAGGAGCAATTGTTGCGCCAGCACGGGCACGAGTTTGCGGCCTATCTGCGCAAACCGCTGGCCCTGGCCGCGCTGCAGCAGGCGCTGAGCCGCTGTCTGCGTCTATCGTCGTCGCTACCCGCGTTGCCGGTCGCGGAAGCCGGGCTCTGAGCGCCGGCCCGGGACGGCGTATTCTCTCAGCGTTTTTCGTATCCCCAGACGCCGTCCAGCAGTTTTGCTTCACCCACGTAGGTATTGTTGTTGGCGGTGATGAAACCAGGCAGGGCAATTTTTGCCAGCATCTTTTGCCCCTCCGGCGTATTAGCCGCGTCGAGCATGGCTTGTTTAAGTCTGGCCGCAGCCGCGGCGCTGACGCGTTTGGACACCGAAATTCCCATGTGCGGTACCTGTTCGGTGGTGACGACGGTGTTGAGGAACGAGTACTGGCCTACCATGGGGGTAGGGATGATGGCGCCGGCCACTTCACCCGAACGCACTTTCTCCACCGCATCGGTGGAGTTGGCAGTTTCGACGATCACCGGCTGGCGCATGATGTTGGGGTAGAGCTGTTCCAGGCGTATGGCTCCCAGGCTGGGCGAGGCCATGGTGGCGACTTTTCTGCCGACCAGTTCACTGGGGTCCAGAATAAATTGGTTTTCATTGGTTACCAGGGTGTAGCTGACCTTGTCCGGAATCTTGGCGATCACCTGGTAGCCGAGTTTCTGCACGCGAAAATCCGTGAAATGGGAAGCGTCCATGATGATGTCGTAGTCGTTGTCGCGTTTCATGGTTTCCCAGTAGACGAGAAAATTGGCCGCGGCGACCAGCTTGATGGTATCGCCGGTTTTTTCGCTGAGATAGTCGGTCAGGGGGGTGTATGCGGCGATGGTTTGCGCCGGCGGCAGTATCGGCTGCACGACGAAATTGTACGTCTCGGCCCAGGTACATGCGGGCGCGCACACCAATAGCAGGCAGGCCAGGCGGTGGCGGGTGGCTGGTCTTGCGCGGTTCGTTTGATCGGGGTACATGGCGGCGGTCCTTTTTGCTTTAACCTCATATTCACTGGATAAGCACAGGGAATCCCATATTTATTTAGCGTCGAACGAATGCCCAAACTTTAGTAATTCTGTGTGTTTTTCCTTTCCCTCCCGTGCAGCAAGGCTGCGCTATACCGGCGTTGCTCCTTTCTGGGATCGTGGAACTAACTCTCGTTAATACAAAGGCTTAGTGAGCGTATCCGAGGGTGGCGAGTAGCCGGATCGGGTAAGGCACCAGGGTTGCTGGGGTTGATCCGGGTGTCACAGTGTTGGTCCCGTGACGCCCCGGTATTGCTGAATACAGCCAGATAGGGGAAAATTGCCGGTTCCATAAATCAGCGCTGTACTGTATTTAGCAGGAGATTCAATGCGTTTCGCTTGGGAATGCGGACTAATTACAATGACAACAATTTCCCGGCTCCGCGTTTTCATGTCCTGATCCCCAATTTACAATACGTTACTGAGCGTGAGTACCGCCGGCCCGACGCGATAAAACGAACACTGCTGTTTTCTCCGGCGGGGCACACGGGCGAGCGGCGGCGCCGTGGAAGAATTCAGACAAGAACCAATAGGAGAGTTACATGCCTTCTCGACGTGAACTAGCGAATGCCATACGTGCTTTGAGTATGGATGCGGTGCAGAAAGCCAAATCCGGCCATCCCGGCGCGCCCATGGGGATGGCGGATATCGCCGAAGTACTGTGGAATGATCATCTGCACCACAATCCGGCCAATCCCAAATGGTCCAACCGCGACCGTTTCGTATTGTCCAACGGCCATGGCTCCATGCTGATCTATTCTCTGCTGCATCTGGCCGGCTACGATCTGCCGATGGATGAGCTGAAGAAGTTTCGCCAGTTGCACTCCAAGACCCCGGGTCATCCCGAGTACGGTTACGCTCCCGGCGTGGAAACCACCACCGGTCCGCTGGGTCAGGGCATCACCAATGCCGTGGGCATGGCGATCGCGGAAAAAATGCTGGCCGGCCAGTTCAATCGTGACGGCCACCATGTCGTCGATCACTATACCTACGTATTCATGGGTGACGGCTGCATGATGGAAGGTATTTCCCATGAAGCCTGCTCCCTGGCCGGCACTCTGGGCCTGGGTAAGCTGGTTGCGTTCTGGGATGACAACGGCATTTCCATCGACGGCCATGTCGAAGGCTGGTTTACCGATGATACTGCCAAGCGCTTCGAAGCCTACGGCTGGCACGTGGTGCGCGGTGTCGACGGCCATGATGCCGACGCCATCAACAAGGCGATTCACGAGGCCAAGTCAGTCAACAACAAACCCAGTCTGATTTGCTGCAAGACCGTCATCGGCTGGGGCGCACCCAATCTGTGCGGCAGCCACGACTG
>DKAS01000067.1 GCA_002448875.1 Proteobacteria bacterium UBA6920
TCATGGTCATGGTCATGGTCATGGTCTCCATGATGGTGCAGCAGGATGCCACTGAGGATATTGACCGCCAGACCCACACAGGCTACGACGATGGCTTCATTAAACAATATCACCTGCGGACTGAGCACACGGGATACCGACTCCAGGGCCATCACCAGCGCCACCACCGCCAGCGCCACCGCGCTGGCAAATCCTCCCAGCACGCTGACCTTGCCGGTGCCGAAGCTATAGCGCGGGCTGCTGGCGTGACGCCGCGCGTAACGGTAGGCAAAGACGGCAATACCGAACGCCGCCACGTGCGTCGCCATATGCCAGCCATCGGCCAGCAGCGCCATCGACCCCAGCGCCAGGCCGGCAGCCACTTCCACCACCATCATGGCCGCGGTCAGGGCCATGACCCGGGCCGTGCTCTTTTCCGCCTGCCGGGGGTCACTGCCGAAATCGTGGGAATGCCGCCAGGGGGCAAGCTCATCCGCATGCATCACGCTCAAGCTCCAGGTTGACAGGACTTGACATACTATACCCCAGTATCCTATTTTCGGACAATGAGCCACACATTGCGCGACAAGGAAAAACTGCTCAACCGGACACGTCGGATTCGCGGCCAGATCGAGGGTGTGGAGCGGGCCCTGGTGGAGGAAAAAGAGCCGTATTCCATCCTGCAGACGGTCGCCGCCTGCCGCGGCGCGCTCAACGGCCTGATGCTGGAAATCATCGAGGGACACGTGCGCCTGCATATCCTCGACGCAAGCAGCCCGCCAAGCACGCACCAGGATGAGGCCGTAGACGAGTTGATGAAAATCGTCAAAGCGTTTCTCCGTTAACCAAAGCCATGGAGCGAGCATGAAACCCACCCCGCAGGATCACCACTCTCATCATCACAAGCATCCCGGTGTCATTCTGAACTGGGCACGCCTTTACGATATGCTGGTCAACGTGCTGTTCCTCGGACGGGAAAAAGCGGCGCGCGAACACATGCTGGATCTGGCCAAGGTCGGCAGGAACGACAAAGTCCTGGACGTCGGTTGCGGTACCGGTACCCTGGCGCTGGCCGCCGTGCGCCGCGTGGGCGGCAGCGGCGCGGTCAGCGGCATCGATGCCGCGCCAGCGATGATCAAACGCGCGCAACGCAAGGCCCAGCGTCTCAAGCTGCCGGTCAGTTTCCAGACCGCGGCCGCCCAGGAACTGCCCTTCGCCGATGCCAGCTTCAGCGTCGTGCTGCTTACTCTGGCGCTGCATCATCTGCCGGACGATAACCGCGCCCAGGCATTGCGCGAAATCCACCGGGTACTTAAACCCGGCGGCCGGCTGCTGATCGTGGAAATCGGCGGTAACCGCCGCCCGGGCAACGAGCTGGCGCCGGTAACCTTGCTGCACGGCCGGCGCGCTCAGAGTATGCTCGATGAAGCCGTACAGCGAGCGAACGGCGCCGGCTTGAAAACGCTGGCCACGGGACCGCTGGGCTACAGCGCGCTGGGCTACGTGCTGGCGCGTAAAGAATGACGCTCACGGGCGATGCGCGGTGTTTGCCACGGAATCGATGACCGCCGTTTGTTCCAGCACCGATGCCGCGGCCGCCGCGTCGGACCGGGGATAGACCCTGGCATATTCCGGCCGCAGACTCAGGCCGGCGCTCTCGCCGGCCGCCGGCACCGGCTGGGTCCACGGCACATCCACCGTGACACACTGCCCGGACACCGTTTCGATGCACTGCACTTCACGCACCGCGCCCCGGTCCCGCACTGCGTGCACCCATACCCGCAGGGCCGCCGCTTGCGGCGGGCAAAAACTCAGATGATGGGCCTGCAGCGCTATTTCGCCGCCCGCCGGCAGGGGTAGCGATGCCGACCAGCCGTCGCGCTGGAAGATCTCCAGCGGCAGAACATTTCTCCAGCCGAGAATGCGCGCTACCTGGGCACTGACCGGCGCCGCCATCACCGGTTCGCGCGGACCGAATTGCAACACCCTGCCGCCGGCCATCACCAGCAGATAATCACCCAGAGCGATGGCATCGCTGAGGTCATGACTGACCACCAGCGCCGGAATGGTGATCTCGCGTATCAGGTCCGCGACGCTGCTGCGTATCTGATCGCGCAGCGTGGGGTCGATGGCAGAAAACGGCTCGTCCAGCAGCAGCAGTTGCGGCCGGGTAACCAGGGCGCGCGCCAGCGCGACCCTCTGCCGCTGCCCGCCCGACAGACGGGCGGGGAAGCGGTCGCGCAAAGCGGCAATATCGAGGCGCTGCAGCCATTGCTCGGCATGGGCCACGTCGTCCGCGCTCTTCACCCCGAAGATGATATTGCGCCAGACGCTGAGGTGCTCGAACAGGGCGTAATCCTGAAACACGTAGCCGATATGCCGGCGCTGCGGCGGCAGATGCAAGCCGCGCTCGCTGTCGCACAATACCTGCTGATCATTGACGATGCAGGCGCGCTGCGGCGCATCAAGTCCGGCGATATAGCGCAGCAACGAGGTCTTACCGCTGCCGGAGGGTCCCAGCACCACGACGCTGTGGCAACCGGACAGGGTGAAATCCACATCCAGACTGAACTGGCCGCGCCGCGCAAACAAACGCACCTGCAGCCGGTTCACCCGGCACCGCCCGCGCCGCGCCGATGCTGGATGCTGTACACCGTGAACAATACCACCAGGGAGAACATCAACAGCGCGAAGGCATAGGCGTGGGCGCTGGCATAGTCCATCGCCTCTACCATGTCATAGATGCTGATAGCCACGACCTGCGTCTGCCCCGGAATGTTTCCGCCCACCATCAACACCACCCCGAATTCGCCGACGGTGTGCGCGAAACCCAGCACCGACGCCACCAGCACACCACGCCCGGCCTGCGGCAGCACCACGCGAAAAAAGGTGCGGCTGCGTGACGCCCCCAGGGTCCAGGCCGCCTCCACGGTGCGGGGATTGACCGCGGCAAACGCGGTCTGTAACGGCTGCACCACGAACGGCAGGGAGTAGATGCAGGAGGCGACGACGATGCCGGAAAAAGTAAACGCCAGCGGATGTCCGAACAGGCGCTGCCACCACTCGCCCACCGGCCCGTTGGCGCCGAATAGCACCAGCAGGTAAAAACCCAGCACCGTCGGCGGCAGCACCAGGGGCAGCGCGGTAATGGTTTCGAGCAGAGGTTTCAAGGCACTGCGGGTACGCGTCAGCCACCAGGCCAGCGGCAGACCGCAGAGCAGCAGCAGCACGGTGGTCAGGGCAGCCAGCTGCAGGGTTACCCAGACGGAGGTGAGATAGGAGATCAGCATGTGAACCCGGCCACTGTCCTAGGGAAACCGGTAGCCATAATGCTGTCCGAGGTACTCGCGTACCGTGGCGCTTTGCAGAAAACGGGCAAAATCCCGCACTTCGTCCCGTTGCGCCGCCGGGCGCAAAACCACCGCCTGCTGCACCAGCGGGGCATAGCTGTCCGCCGGCGGCAACCAGTAACTGCCACCGCCGGTGCCGGCGATTTGCGCGTAGGCAACCAGCCCCAGCGCAGCATTGCCGGTGGCCACGTACTGATAAGCCTGGGTGATGTTTTCCGCGATCAGCAGTTTGGCCTGCAGCTGGTCGGCAAGCCCGGTGCTCTGCAGAAACTGTAACGCCGCCCTGCCATAGGGAGCGATGCGCGGATTGGCGATAGCCAGACGATTGAACGCCGCCGCACGCAGCAGGGCCAGGCCGTCGCCATGTATCGCCTGCGCATCACTGCTCCACAATGCCAGCTGACCCAGGGCATAGGTGAAACGACCGCCCGCAGCGACCTTGCCCTCGTTTTCCAGACGGGCGGGAGTTTCCTCATCCGCCGCCAGCAGCATATCGAAGGGTGCGCCCTGCACGATCTGGGCGTACAGCTTGCCGGTGGAACCGCTGCTGATCGTTACCTGGTGACCACCCTGGCGCGCGTAAAGATCGGCGATTGCACGGGCCGCCGGCGCGAAATTGCTGGCCACCGCCAGCCGTATCTCGGTCGCCGTGCCGGCCTGTGCCAGCGCCGACATAGCCACGACCAGCGCCAGACCCGCGACCCAGCGGTACATCCTCGTTGACATAGTCCCGTACTCCAGCGCCACCCGGGTATACTACCGCGATGGTTACGGCGCTGCCAGCCCCGCTCGGAAGGCAATCTCGCCTGCTTTAGAACCAGAGGGTCACGCCGACCGACCCGCCATAATCGGCGGCACCGTCATTTAAACCGGCGAACATGCCCCCACCCAGGGCATAGTCGCGGTTGAGAAGAAAGAAAGCCAGCACATGCAGCTCCAGGGGGTCCTCGGCGTCGCGCACCGTGGCGGTGCGCCCCTCCAGCGACACCGACACCCCGGCGCGACCCACGCCCTTGAACAGTGCGAAGCCGAATTGCCGGGAATCCTCATAGTCCACCGTCGGCGCATCGCCCACCCTGACATACCCCAGATGCACATTGCCCTGCGCCCCGGAGAACTGCCGGCTGAACCCGGCATACAAGCCCACATCCGTCTGTCCGGTGCCCAGGCCCTTGCGCTCGTCCGCCACCGGCAGTTTCACCGACAGGGACACAGTCGTCGCCAGCCCCGCTGACGCCTGCTCGCTCAGTCGATAACCGCCGCGCAGCAGCACATCGCCCGCGCCGGATTCGCTGCCGGCGCCCGCCACCGACAGGGAGAGGTAGGAAATGCTGATGCCGCCATCAAACTTCCGCCCCAGCAGGCCGCAGCTCAATCCCGTGCTCTGCAGTTCGCTGCGCACACTGCCGCCGAAGCTCCCGGTGTCATAATTAACCGCGAGTTCACAATATGCATTGTCGGCGGCCGCGACCGAATCGCCGCCGAACAGGGCGACGGCGACCAGCAGGCCGCCGCCCACCCGGCATCCTGCCGGGCGGACATAACGGAATAAACGCAGCGGCTGCACCGTGATCATCCTGGCACCGCATCCACTGCGGCCAGGACGTCAATTAGGACCGGCTTTGGCCTGTGCCTGCTCCAGCATCTGGGTCATTTCCCGCACCTGCAGCTGCAGCTTGTCGACATCCTCCTTGCTGACCCGCTCCTGCTGCATTTGCCGCGACATGGTCTGCAGCCCCTCCGCCATGCGATCCATGATCCGCGCCATCTCCTGCGCCTGGGTGCGGTTCATGGCCTGCTCCTGGGCGGTGGTACGCGTCATGTTCTGCATCATGTTGTTCATGTTCTCCATGATCTGCGACATATTGCGCATCATCTCCCGATTGGTCAGTTGCTGCTGCGTCATCTGCTGCTGCCCCGCCTGCTGCTGTTGCTGCTGCGTGGCCTTCATTGCCGCCGCATCCTGCTTAGCCGCGTTTTTTCCCGCGTCCGCCTGCACTACCGACGCCACCATCATCGCCAGCACCACCGCAAAAAATTTTTGCATGACACCTCTCCTGAATAGATTTCCGAGAATAGATCCGAATGGTTTTTGCCAGTCGCGCCTCCGGAGCAGGCACCTGCTGCCACGTAAAAAAATGTGGCGCGGCCCCGGCACGACATCCGTCGCGCATCGACAGCCCAGCACTGGACAGACCACTCTAGCCACGAAACAAAGAGACTGAAAATCGGGAAAACGCTGAATCCGCTGCACTGCACCGCAACACGGAAGAATTTCCAGAATTAGGCCGGCAAACCCCCGGCCTGGCCGACCACACAATTTATATATGTCTGCTCCAGCGTTTCCCCGCCATAAGTCCGCCGGCAAGCGGCGGGGGTACCATCGAAGTGCAGGCGATGCTCATGCAGAATCAGCATCCGATCGCATAATTCGTCGACATCGGCCAGCAGATGGGTGCTGAAAAACAGCGTGGTTCCCCGACGATGCAAAGCACGCAGCAGCGCTTTGCAACCCAGACGCGCGCGCGGATCCAGCCCGGTCATGGGCTCATCCAGCAGCAACAGGCGCTTACCGCTGAGAATACAGGCGGCCAGACCGAGTTTCTGCGCCATGCCCTTGGAGTAATGCCGGACGTTGCGCGGCAAATCCCGCGGATCCATATCGAGCTGGCGCAGCACCTCGTCAGTGGCCGCGTCGCTGCGCACCGCGCCATGCAGGCGCTGCATGTAGCGCAGAAAATCCGTGCCACGCAAATAGTCGGGCGGCAGAAAACTTTCCGGCAGGTAGGCGATATCACGCCGCGCCCGCAGTTCGGTGGCAGGAATATCGTCAATGAGGATATTGCCCCGGTCGGGGCGCACGAAATCCAGAAGACACTTGAGCAGCGTGGTTTTGCCCGCCCCGTTGCCACCCACCAGGGCGACACTGGCGCCGCCGGCAATGGTCAGCGAGACATCCTGCAGCGCCGGCTGCCCGCCATAGCTCTTGCTGACACCGGTGAAACGAAGCAGGGCGGGAGTCTGAGTCATGGAAAAATATTCATCTGCCGGAGGCGATAACCGCCAGCCATTGAGCGTAAACCAGGTGCAGGAGAAAGTAAAAGCCTGTAACGCCGAACCGGCCCCTGAATGCGCCGCCGGCTCAGAACCGCCAGGTCAGCGCCGTGTAGTTGGTCGTCAGACTATAGGCCGTGGGACCGCCGGGATTGGCGCCCAGCATGCTGCCGGCATCCATGTAACCGTCATCCACCTGCAGATCGATCACCGACGCGTATTCGCCCATGACGTTGCCCAGCACCAGTCGGTTGCTGTTGGCGATGGTATACAGAGCCTGGCCGCCGGTGACCCCCAGCATGCCGCCCAGCGCGTGATTGGGCTGGATCTGACCGCTGCCGTTGATAAAACCCGCGTTGCGCAGATGCGCCCACAGCAGCACCGATTCATCGGTCAAGGTGGCCGAATCCCAATTTCCCTGAATGATACCGTTGCCGCAGGCCTGGCTGCCGGAACTGACGCAATTGGTGCCGCCATGATGGGCGTTGGCCTGCGGATCGTCACCGGGCAGCACCTTGAACCGGTCCTGATAGGCATAGATCGCGGCGACGGTCCCCTGCATATTGTTGACGATATTTTTTACCTTGCCGGACTTTATCATTTCCTGGCCTTTCAGAATGCCGCCCAGCAGCAAACCGATAATCACCATCACGATGGCGATTTCAATCAAAGTAAAACCAGACTGTTTTTTCATGTTCCACTTCCTCGCTGCCATGACTGGGAACTACGAACCGGCGTCGCCGGTATTGCGCTCCCGCATCTTCCCTAACTCGTCCTCGAGAAACCGCTTCTCCACCGGGTTGGAAACCGTGCCGCTTTCCAGCAACGCCCGCAGCGCCACTGCCGCGCCGGCGTTATCCCCTGCGTCTTGCAGCAGAAATATATGCATCTGCCGTGCCCAGCCGGGAATGGCCCATTTGCCTGAAATATCGGAAATTGTCTGGGAATACTTTAGCGCAAGAGGCAGGTCTCCCAGGCGGTGTTTGGCCACAATGGCGGCGTGAACCATCCACGGCCAGCGCCGCGCCGGGTCCCTGGGAAATTCCTGGTAGATCCAGTCCAGCATCAACCGCTGGCGCGAGCTATCGGGCACAAAGGTGTAAATACGCGCCGCCGCCATCAGGGAATACTGCGCGCGCGGATCCAGGTCCAGAATGGTCTGCAGCCAGGTCAGCAGGCGACCATAGTCCAGAGCGCCCCAGGCAGCGTTCCCGTCCCGGGCCTGCAGCCAGAGCATCAATAATTTGGACAGCGCCGTGTGCTCGCCCAGGTCCACCGCCCGCAGACCGGCCGCCGGCGGCGCCGATGCCAGCGGCGCGGACCCGGCCGCCGGCGACGACGCCAGCCCGTGCCAGGTCAACTGCGCCAGCAACAGCAAGGGCAAGGTCCAGCGCAGCCACGCCGGCACTTGCCGCCAGGGTCGCTGCTGCATGCTCAGAAGTTCCTGCGATGCAAGTCAAACAGGGCCGCCGCCGCCAGCAGCGGAATGTATATCAGTGTTTGCAGCAGCACCGGCGTCAGGCTGGCGGCGCCGGCGGTGTGGTACACCAGCCAGTCGGTGACGGCGAAATAATCCAGCCCCGGCAGGAAAAAAGCGATGAGGTCCAGCAGGCTGGACAACAACGCCGGCGACGCAGCGTCCCCATCCGCCGGCAGCGCCTGCCCCAGCAGCTGCAGGGCGTGCATGCTGCGCGCCAGTACATAACAGGCAAACACCGCCAGCATGGCCATCACCGTGTGCCCCAGACTCAGCACGCAGACCAGGGCCAGGCCGACGACCAGCAGTAGTTCACAGCACAGGGAAAGCAGCCAGATCGACACTTGCAGCGACGGCGCGTAAAACCACAGGGGCAGGGCCAGCAGCCCGGCCACCAGCAGCGCCAGCCACCCATAGCCGAGAAATTTGCCCGCCAGGTAGTGACCACGACCGAGGGCGCAGGCCAGCACCAGTTCCAGGCGTTTTTCCGTCAGTTCGCGCGCCATGCCGGTGACCACCGCCAAACTCAGCAGCACCACGGCGCTGCCGCGCAGCAGCACGCCAAGGAAGGCGGTTTGAAATTCGCGGGTCTCGATGATGGCCAGGGCGGAGAGAAACTGCGCGCCGCACAGCGCCAGCAGCAACAGCAGCGCCACACCGTACAAGGTGCGGCTGCGCAGATTTTCCAGCAAGGTATACCAGGCGATGGCGTGGATCTTTTCTGCCATAAGCCCCCGTCAGTACATTGCGTGACTATTTTGGATCCATGGACAGCCCGGAAGATTTCTTCTTGGCGCGCGACCCCAGCGGGTTGCTGTTCTTGTCCGCCACCGGCGCGATCGACAACTCTGAGTTGACTTCGCCGGCGGTGCCTTCGGAAAGACTGATGCGCAAACGCAGGTTATTCTGCGAATCGGCGTTACGCAGCGCTTCTTCCAGCGGTATCTTGCCTTCTTTGTACAATTTGTACAAGGCGCCATCGAAGGTCTGCATGCCGATGTTTTCGGATTTCTCCATGATCTCCTTGATGGCGTGAATATCGCCTTTGAGGATCAGGTCGCAGATCAGCGGCGTGCCCAGCAGGACTTCGACCGCCACGGTGCGCTTTTCGTCCACGGTGCGCACCAGACGTTGAGAGATGATGGCGCGCACGTTCAGTGACAGGTCCATCAGCAACTGGTTGCGGCGTTCTTCCGGGAAAAAGTTGATAATGCGGTCCAGCGCCTGGTTGGCGTTGNNGGCGTTGTTGGCGTGCAGGGTGGATATCGCCAGGTGGCCGGTTTCCGCGAACGTGATGGCATGCTCCATGGTTTCCCGGTCGCGTATTTCGCCGATCAGAATGACATCGGGCGCCTGCCGCAGGGTGTTCTTCAGCGCATCCTCATAGGAATCGGTGTCCACCCCCACCTCGCGCTGGTTGACGATGGATTTCTTGTGCGGGTGAATGAATTCGATGGGGTCCTCGACGGTGATGATATGCCCCTGGGAATTGGCGTTGCGATAATCGATCAGCGAGGCCAGCGAGGTCGACTTACCGGACCCGGTGCCGCCGACGAACAGGATCAGGCCGCGCTTCTGCATGATGATTTTCTTCAGGATCGGCGGCAAACCCAGATCTTCGGACTTGGGAATATCGGTCTTGATGTGGCGCACTACCATGCCCACTTCGTTGCGCTGCTGGAATATATTGACGCGGAAACGGCCCACGCCTTTCAAACCGATGGCCAGGTTCATTTCCGGCTTCAGATCGAATTCCGCCCGCTGCGACTCATTCATGACTTCATAGGCAATCGCCCGCACCCGGCCGGCGGGCAAGGTGGAGTTTTCCAGTGGCTTGATCAATCCCTGCACGCGGGCGCTGGCCGGCGCACCGGTGGTCAAGTACAGGTCCGAGGCCTCATAATTGACCATCAGCTTGAGGTAATCTTTAAATTCCATAACGCATCCAGGGATGTAAAGGCAACAGGTTTTGTACTCTTTGAGTATCGGATCACCTCCCTTATTCTTTAACGCGAACCGACACGCCGGCCGGCGCCGCCGAGGACCGATACATCGACTAATAAAGGGTGGTATATCAACATGTTAAAAACTACTACAGCGAGCAAGCCACCTTTTGCCAGCGCCTCCCTGGCTTCAACCGGGGGGCCAAACGGCCGGGGAGCGCTCACCACCGCTTGCCGGGCAGTCGTGTCATTGACCCCGGAACGAGGCTGAGTCCATGACCGGATTAACCATAGAAATCCCCCATGCTGTCTGTGCCGCCGACAGCGACTTTCTGCCCGCCCCACTGCAGGCGGCGGCGCAAACCAAACTGGCCCAGCTCAACGAAATCCTCAACGGCCAGCGTCTGCAACTGAGCCCCATCCGATGGCGCAACACGGTACGGGTGCTGGTCTGCAGCGACTTCGTCAGCGAGCAGCTGCGGCGCTTTCCCGATCTTTTAACGACCCTGCTGGCCCCGGGTACGGTGGCGGAAACCAGCGAACAACGCCTGAGCCGCTGGCAGCGGGAAGTGGCCGCCGATTGTGCCGCGGCCGCCGACGAGCCGGCGCTGGCGACGGCCCTGCGCCGCTACCGCAACCGGGAGATGGCGGCCATCGCCTGGCGCGACATCAGCGGCGACGCCAGTCTGCAGACCACGGTGCGCGACCTGTCGGATCTGGCCGACACCATTATCAATCAGGCCCTGCAGCGCCTGCAGCAGTGGCAGGAGGCGGAGTTCGGCGTGCCGGTGGACAGCAATGGCGAGACCCTGTCGCTGGTGGTGCTGGCGATGGGCAAACTCGGCGCCCATGAGTTGAATTTTTCCTCCGACGTCGACCTCATTTTCGTCTTTCGCGAAGAAGGCGAGACTCGCGGCGTGGCGCGCCCCCTGGCCAACTCGCAGTTTTTCACCCGCCTGGGGCAGCGCCTGATCAGCCTGCTGCAGCAAACCACCGGCGAAGGCTTCGTCTACCGCGTCGATATGCGCCTGCGCCCCTTTGGCGACAGTGGACCGCTGGCGGTCAGCCTGGACGCCCTGGAAAACTACTACCAGATTCATGGCCGCGAATGGGAACGCTACGCCATGATCAAGGCCCGGCCGATCACCGGCGGCGATGCCGACCGGCAGGCGATCATGGCGCTGTTGCAGGCGTTCAGTTATCGCCGCTACCTGGACTACGGCGTGTTCAAGGGGCTGCGCGAAATGAAACAGCTGATCATCCAGGAAGTGGCGCGCAAGGACCTGCACCACAATGTCAAACTGGGCGCCGGCGGCATCCGCGAAATCGAGTTCATCGGCCAGGTGTTCCAGCTGATTCGCGGCGGGCGCGAACCGCGGCTGCGGGTGCGGGAAATTCTGCAGGTACTGGCGCTGCTGCAGGAAAAGGAGCTGCTGCCGGCCTATGTCTGCCGCGAACTGCACAACGCCTATGTCTTCCTGCGCAACACCGAACACCGGCTGCAAGCCTGGCAGGACCAGCAAACCCACACCCTGCCACGTGACGCCGACGGCCGGTTGCGGCTGGCGGTGGCCATGGGTTTCGACACCTGGGAACCGATGCAAAAAACGCTGGATCGCTACCGCCGCGTCGTGCGCGAGCATTTCGATCAGGTGGTGGCGACGCCGCAAACCGATAGCGGCAGTGCTCCCGACAGCCTGCTGGCGCTGTGGTACGAACGGACCGATGCGCCGGCGGCGATCAGTGAATTGACCACCCTGGGTTATCAGCGCGCCGCCGATACCCTGGAAAACCTGCGGCAGCTGCGCCATTCCCGGTACCGCACCCTGTCCAACGAAGCCAAGGCGCGCATGGACAGTCTACTGCCGTTTCTGATCCGCGCCGCCACGGCCACGCCGCAGCCGGACGTCACCCTCGACCGGGTGCTGAAACTGGTGGCCGCCGTCGCCCGGCGCACGGTGTACCTGGCCCTGCTGGTCGAGCACCCCCTGGCCTTGTCGCAATTGATCAAGTTATGCGCCGGCAGCCCCTGGATCGCCGATCTGCTCACCCGCCACCCCATCCTGCTGGACGAATTACTGGACCCGCGCTCCCTGTACAGCCCCGCCACCCGCGAGGTTCTGGGTCGGGAACTGCAGCAGCGCCTGCTGGCGCTGCCCGGTGACGATTTGGAACAGCAGATGGACGTCCTGCGCCAGTTCAAGCAGGCGCAGGTGCTGCGGGTGGCGGCGGCGGATTTGATGGACACCCTGCCGCTGATGAAAGTCAGTGACCACCTCACCTGGATCGCGGAGGTGGTACTCGATGCCACCCTGGGCCTGGCCTGGCAGGAACTGGCTCTGCGCCACGGCGTTCCGCCCGCCACGCCGCTGAGCGCCGACCACGGCTTCGTCATCATCGGCTATGGCAAACTGGGCGGTATCGAGTTGGGCTACGGCTCCGACCTGGACCTGGTTTTTCTCTACGCCCATGAGCAGAGCGACGCCCTCACCGACGGGCGCAAACCACTGACCACATCGGTGTTCTATACCCGGCTGGGTCAGCGCATTATTCATATTATCAGCACCCTGACCTCCGCCGGCATTCTCTATGATGTGGATATGCGCCTGCGCCCCAGCGGCGCCTCCGGCCTGCTGGTGAGCAATTTTCAATCTTATGTCAATTACCAGAACAGCAAGGCCTGGACCTGGGAACACCAGGCCCTGGTCCGCGCCCGGGTCATCGCCGGTGACCCCGTGCTGGGTGACGCCTTTCAACAGGCCCGCCAGGCTGTCCTGCGCCGCCCGCGGGAAAGAGAGGCACTGCGCCGGGAAGTGAGCGAGATGCGGGAAAAAATGCGGACCGCGTCCCGCGTGCCCGCCGCGGGTCAATTCGATATAAAACAAAGCCCTGGCGGCATGGTGGATATCGAATTCCTGGCGCAATACGGTGTCTTGGCGCACGCCGAACAGCAGCCGGAACTGACCCGCTGGACGGATAACATCCGCATCCTGGAAACCATGGGGCAGCTGGGGATCCTGAGCGCGGCCGACGCCGACCTGCTCTGTGACGCCTACCGCAGCCTGCGCGACCGCGCCCACAAGCTGGTACTGCTGGATCAACCCACCCTGGTGGCGACCGAGGAATTCACAAAAATCGCCGCCGAGGTCCGCCGGGTCTGGCAAGCGCTACTCGGAACATAGATAATAAGCGCCTTTCCACAACAGGAGTGAGCAGTATGGGTATGGAAGATCGCGACGGCGTCATCTGGCTGGACGGTCGCCTGGTTCCATGGCGGGAAGCGCAGATTCATGTGCTGACCCACACCCTGCACTATGGCATGGGGGTGTTCGAAGGCGTGCGCGCCTACAAGGCGGAGCGCGGCACCGCCATCTTCCGCCTGCAGGACCATACCAACCGCCTGTTCAATTCCGCCCATATTCTCGGCATGCGCATGCCCTACGACCGGGAAACGATCAACCAGGCCACCTGCCTGGCGGTCAGCGAAAACAAACTGGATTCCGCCTATATCCGCCCCATGTGCTTTTACGGCTCCGAAGGCATGGGCCTGCGCGCCGACAACCTGAAGGTGCACGTCATGATCGCCGCCTGGCACTGGGGCAGCTACCTGGGCAAGGACGGGCTGGAGAAAGGCATACGGGTGCGCACCTCTTCCTATACCCGGCACCACGTCAACATCACCATGTGCAAGGCCAAAGCCAACGGCAATTACATGAACAGCATGCTGGCGCTGCAGGAAGCGCTGCGTGACGGCTACGACGAGGCGCTGCTGCTGGATGTCGACGGCTACGTAACCGAGGGCAGCGGCGAGAATATCTTCATCGTCAAGAACGGCGCCATTTATACCCCGGAACTGACCTCGGCGCTGGACGGCATCACCCGCAACACGCTGCTGCAGCTGGCGGCCAAGGAAAACATTCCGGTCTACGAAAAACGCATTACCCGCGACGAAGTCTATATCTGCGACGAAGCGTTCTTCACCGGCACGGCGGCGGAAGTCACCCCGATACGCGAACTGGACAGCCGCGTCATCGGCAATGGCGGCCGCGGGCCGATCACCGAGAAGCTGCAGCAGGCGTATTTCGACCTGGTGCACGGCCGGCGCAGCCTGCACAGCCACTGGTTGACATACACGGACAAGGCCCGCGAGAATAGCAAATAACGCGCCCCCGGGGGAAATCAGCCATGCTGCAACGACAGACACAACGCCACCCAGCAACCGCATCAGAGGCTATTATGGCGGAACAAAACGTGAACAAAACCGAGACCGCTGGCAATCGCCAGCCGGTGGCCGTCAAGCGCAGCGATCTGCCCTTGCACTGCCCCACCGACAAAACACTGCTGTGGAATTCCCACCCCCGCGTCTATCTGCCGATAGAAACGACGGGCAAGGCGCGTTGCCCCTATTGCGGCACGGATTACCAGCTGGTCGACTGAGCGCCGCGACGGCGCTGCGGCACCGTTGCTGACGACAAACCATCATGTCCCTGGATATCGCCCACATCATCACCGCGCACAATACGGCGGTGCAAAGCGTCGCCGCCCTCAGCGCCGACCTCCATCGCTGCATCGACAAGATACGCCTTACCCTGCAGCTGGGCGGCAAACTCCTGGCCTGCGGCAACGGCGGCTCCGCCGCCGACGCCCAGCATTTCGCCGCCGAACTCACCGGCCGCTACCAGGCGGATCGCCGCGGTTATCCCGCCATTGCCCTGACCACCGACACCTCGGCGCTGACTTCCATCAGCAACGACTATGGCTACGATCTGGTATTCCGCCGGCAGCTGGAAGCGCTGGGCAGGCAGGGGGATCTGCTGATCGCCATCAGCACCTCCGGCGAATCGCGCAATGTGATCAAGGCGGTGGAACTGGCCCGGGAACGGGGAATTTACAGCGTCGGCCTGCTGGGCAAGGATGGCGGCAAACTGCGTTCCCTGGTGGATCTGCCGCTGGTGGTGCACGCCAGTCACACCGCTCGCATCCAGGAAGCGCACATCCTGATTCTGCACATCCTGTGCGAAGCGCTGGAAAACTAACCCTACAACACCTTGTGGGCGTCCACCTTTTCGCCGCCGGGCTCGATATCCGGCACCCGATCACGTTCCGAATTCTCGTCCTTGGGCACCATGCGCCAGCGCCTGGCCTGCTGCTGCATGGGCCGGGAATCTTCCTTCACCAGACGCTGATCGATGCGCGGATAGCGTTTTTGCAGTAATTCCAGATCACGATTGGTTTGCTCGCCGGTAAGCCGGACGTAATGCGTGTCGCCTATATGCACATGAAAATTACCGACATACACCGCCTGCCCCGCTCGCACCGTGACGGTGATCGGCGGATTCTCGTCGGGATAAAACTTGCGTTTCAAGGTAAGACTGAAATACCCGTCGATATCATAGCGGCCCGCCGGCAGCTCCAGCACCACCAGGCGGCCCGTGTAGCGCTCTTTGGCTATGGGACAGACGTCATCCCCGGCAGTCCAGTCGGCATGACCATCGAACGGTATCAATAAACCGACGTGTCGCCCCTGGGCATGCATGCGCAGAAAATGCGAAAAACCGCAGGTCCCCGAATACGTCAACGACATCACCACCAGCCCTTTGTCGTCGCCCGCCTGCACCTGGTAATCCGCCGGCACATTGGACGGAATGGAACTGCACGCGACAAGACCCAGGGACAGCAGCAGCAAGAATGGTGCTTTACCCATTACCCCTCTCCTCCCGGCCGCGACCTCTCATGGGTTGTGTTTGATTATTTTTTCCCACGCATTTATTAAGAGTGTCCGGCCCCTTTGCTGAGACTTCTTGTTATATGACCCATGCATGTTAGCACAGGCATGTGGCGAACAACCATGCACAGGGATTCCCTGCTTGGAAAACAAGAATAGAGGGTGAAAAACAGGCGGCAAACGGCCATTGCACGGTCTGTGGCGCCGTTATGTAAAAAACCAGGCGCCCGCCCCTGCCTACGGGGACAGGGCCGGGATGATAGACCGCGGGCGGTGACTCAGCGAGTCAACCAGGTGGTCGTCAGATGGCAGACGTTGCACTCCTCGGTGGTCGCCACGTGGGCCACGGATTTGCCCGCGGCCACAACGCCGTTATGACAGCTGGAGCACACACCCACCACCTGCGTATGGTCGACGCGGTTGATCGGCACTGGCGTCCAGCGCCCGGGAAACTTGTCGTGACAGGCATCGCAGGCGTCGCTGCTGTGGATGTGACTGGCGGACTTGCCGCTGGCCATGGTGCCGTCGTGACAGGTAACGCAATTGCCGCTGAAGCTGCTGTGATCCACTACCAGGCCGCCTGGCCAGGACTGCGTGGTATGGCAGACATCGCATTCCTCACTGATCACCAGGTGCCCCCCCGGCAAGCTGTGGCACACGGAACAGGTGCCGATGACCTGGGCATGATCGACCCGGAGCACCGGATTCCAGACACTGACTCCGTGACAGGCATCGCAGACGTCAGTGGTCGGTAGATGGGTGGCGGACTTGCCGGTCGCGACGACATCATTGTGACAACTCAGACAAGTGCCCATGACCTGGGTGTGATCCACCCGCGCCACCGGTGACCAGCTGGCGGCATCGTGGCAAGCGTCACAGACATTGCTGGTGAGAAGATGATTTGCCGGTTTTTCCACGATCTGGGCCGGCGTCAGCGCCGGTACCCAGGCGCTGGTCAGGTGGCAAACATTGCACTGCCGGTTGGTAGCCAGATGAACAACGGTTTTACCATGGGCAATGGTGCCATTGTGGCAAGCCTCGCAGACACCGATCACTTCATTGTGATCCACCCGCGTTACCGCAGCACCGGTACCGGCGGTATGACAGACCTCACAACGGTTGCTGGACGGGATGTGAGCAGCCGTTTTACCGCTGTTGCTGCCAGCGCTGCTGCCAGCGCCCAGGACTTCCGCCCAACTGGCGCTGAGGTGACAGGTATTGCAGGGCGCGCTGGTGACCAGATGACCGCTGCCTTTGCCCTGCGCAAGCGGCCCACCCTTGTGGCAACTGCCGCATTCGCCCAGCACCTGACCGTGATCGACGGCGATACGCGGCGACCAGAAATTGGCGTCGTGACAGGCGGCGCAATCATCGCTGCTGCTGTAGTGATCGGCGGGTTTACCGGTGGCAACCATGCCGTCGTGGCAGGCGACGCAGACCGCAACGACCTTGGGGTGCACAAAATCTTTCGCATCGGCACCCGCGGTATTGTTCTCCGCCTCGATGCGCACCGTGTCCGGCTTGCTGTTACCGGTACCGTCATTGACCACCAGCGAAATGATATAGGTACCGGCAGTATCGGCCAGGAAAAACGGCGTCAGGGTTTCGGCGAATTGCAGCGCGCTTTTACTGCCATCCGGCTGCACATTCATCTCCCAGTGGTAGGTCATGGTGTCGCCATCGACATCAAATGAGTCGCTGCCATCGAGAAACACCTGCTCACCGACGCTCACCTTCTTATCTTCACCGGCCTGCGCTACCGGCAAGTAATTTTCGCCGTGCCAGCAACCGGCGAGAAACAGCAGCAACCAGCCCGCCAGCCCGTGGCGCAGCTCCACTCTTCCGATCATCACCGGGATCCGCCAATCCATACCCCCCCGCTCCATCCTACTGCCTTGCCAGGCACTATCATGCCGTACGCCGGCGATGGAAAAAAGGTTGCCGGTTCCGCTGGCACCGGCCGTTGATTGCGCACGCAATCGGCAATACCCGCTGTTACCGGCCGCTTCGATGTTTTATGTAAAAAAAGAGCGCTCCGAAGAGCGCTCTGGGGCTATGAACAGCAAGGGAAGTACATTACAACCATTCAGATAGTCAACCAGTTGGTAGTGATATGGCAAACATTGCATTCCTGGCCACCAGTCGCGCTGTGCCCTCCGGGCAGGGTGTGACAGGTGGAACAAACGCCAATAACCTGGGTATGGTCGACGCGGTTGGCCGGCACCGGTGTCCAGTGCAGGGGAAACTTGTCGTGGCAGTTGTCACAGGCGTTGCTGCTGGCGATGTGAGTGGCGGACTTGCCGCTGGCCGCCACGCCATTGTGACAGGAGACGCAATTGCCGATGAAAGTACTGTGATCTACCGGATTGCCACCAACCACCGGCGGCTGCGGGGGTGAAACCACCACCGCCCCCAGCCACACCAGCGTCGTATGGCAAACGTCGCACTCCGCGCTGGTAACCACGTGAGTCACGGTTTTGCCGGTGGCCGTCACGCCGTTGTGACAGCTGGAGCAGGTTCCCAGCACCTGGGTATGATCGACCCGGTTGGCCGCCACCGGCAGCCAGGGCGCGGGAAACTTGTCATGGCAGGCTTCGCATGCATCGGTAGTATTCATGTGATTGACTGACTTGCCGCTGGCGACGACGCCGTTGTGGCAGCTTATGCAGTTACCCACCAGGGTCGTATGATCCGGCACGCCACCGTTACCACCGCCCGTTGCGGGTGGTGGCGGCGGCAACAAGCCGCCCGGCCAGCTCGACGTATTATGGCAAGCATCGCATTCCTGGCCGTCGGTCGGGCTGTGGCCCCCGGGCAGGCTATGACACGCGGAGCAGACGCCGATGACCTGGGTATGATCGACGCGATTGGCCGCCACCGGCGTCCAGGCTGTCACCCCGTGACACGCGTCGCAGGCATTGGTGCTCGCAATATGGGTCGCGGATTTGCCGCTGGCCACCGTACCATTGTGACAACTGGCGCACGTCCCAAGAACCTGGGTGTGATCCACGCGCAACACCGGCAACCACACCGCGGGATCGTGACAGGCGTCGCAGACGTTGCTCGTCGCGATATGGGTTGCCGGCTTCTCCACTACCTGCGGCGGCGAAAACGCCGGGATCCAGGCATCCGTGGTATGACAGACGTTGCACTGGCGGGTGGTAAGCACATGAGTGACCGTCTTGCCCGAGGCAATGACGCCGTTATGACAGCTGTCGCAGGTGCCCAATACTTCGGTGTGAGCAATAACGGTGGGCGGACTGTCTGTACCCGCGGTATGGCAGGCGGCGCAGTTGTCGCTGCTGGCGATATGGGTGGCGGGCTTGCCGCTGAGTCCACCGGCGGTCAGCAGATCGGACCAGCTGCGCGTGCCATGGCATTGATCACAGGCACCAGAGGTCGCCGGGTGGGTGGCACTCTTGCCGGTGGCCAGCACCCCGTCATGACAGCGGCTGCATTCACCCAGCACCTGGGCGTGATCTACATCCTCCACCTGCAACCAGGTTTTGGTGGAATGGCAGGCGTCGCAGCTGGCGGTGCTGGCGATATGTTCCGCCGGTTTGCCGCTGGCCTGAATACCGTCGTGGCAATCAGCGCACAGGCCGGCGACATCCTTGTGTTTGAACTTGGTGGAACGCCCCGGACTGCTCTGTGTCTGCCGGCTGCCGTCCCCCGGCTCACCGCTGCTGTCGGCATTGCTCTGCGCGCAACCGCCCGCCGCGACCGCCAGCGCCAGCAGCAATGCCCCGGCCGCGGAACCTCTAAAATAACTGATCCTGTTACCCATAAGCCTGCCCCCTTGTGAACTGGCGAAAACAAATCGTGCATGGTCCGGTAATCGCGCCACTGCCTGCGCTATGCGGGCACTCGCCCTCCCTGGCAAGGCTGCATAGCCGGCTGCTACTGCCACCGGTAGTGATCTGTACGCCGGCCGCGCGCAAAGGGTTGCGCGCGCAACAACGCAATTGCGTGTTTTTCCAGCAATAAAAAATTTCACCTTGGCGCCCAACGGCGGGAACCCTTGGCAGCAATTCGGCGTACTTCTAATTGGTAAAGGCTGGAAATATCAGGGCGCCAGTGACTGCATTATGTTAATGGCACCGTGGCACGCCGGACTGTACTATTGCCAGACAGACGAACACCGCCACCGGCGGGGCGCAGGGACAGAGGGGGAAATCAGAGTTCTTGCCGGAGCTCTGATGGTAGTAAATAATGAAAAATGGCGACGATTTTGCGGTCTTACTGACTTCGCATCTGGGCGACCTGTACCGTTTTGCCTGGCGCCTGACCCGCCACAAGGAAACCGCCGAAGACCTGGTGCAGGATCTGTTCGTCAGTCTGGATCTGCGCAGCGTGGATCCGGAAACGGTGCGCAACCCGCGCGCCTGGTTGAGCAGGATTCTGTACTGTCGCTTCGTCGAGCATTGGCGCCGGGAAAATCGCTCGCCCGTGCACCTGGCGGATACCGGCGCCGGCGATTCCATGGATGATATGCCGGACTTTGCGGCCTGCGATCACCTGATCAGCGATGATCCCGGCCCGGAAACCCAGGTGGAAAACGCCGCGCGCCAGGCGCTGTTACAGGTGGCGCTGGATCAGTTGAGCGGTGAACACCGGGATATTCTTCTGCTGCATGATGTTGAAGGCTATTCCTTCCCGGAGCTGGAGACCATTATGGCGGTGCCGGTGGGTACCCTGAAATCACGTCTGCATCGCGCGCGCAACCGCCTGCAGGCTTTGTTGGAAAACATGAATTTCTTCGAACGGGATGACACACAATGTTATCCCAGGGCGGTAAAATGAATTGCCAGCAGTTTCAGCAGCACTGCAGCGCCATCCTCGATGGCGACGCGGATGCGGCGCAGGAAATGGCGTTGCTGCACCATCTCAAGACCTGCGGCGCCTGCAGCACTCATCTGCAACACTACCTGCAGATGAAACGTCTGCTGCGCGCCATGCCCGCGCCACCACCCGACGCCGGCCTGGCCGCGCGTATCCTGGCGCAACGCAACGAACGCTCGCTGCCAACATCACGAACTGCGGCACGCTTCACCATGGTGGCCGCGATGCTGGCCGCCGGCATCGCCTACCTGGCCGTGACCGCTCTCCTGCCCTGGGGACAACCCGCCGCCGGCGGCGACCAGATCAGCGCCCGGCTGGCCGCCGATCACAGCCTGCATCTGGTGCTGAATTCGACCGACGAATTGCAGCAGGTAACATTCGTGGTGATCACCCCCGACAATCTGGCGCTAGAGGGTTTCGCTTCCACCCACCGGGTCGAGTGGACCGGACAATTGAAGAAGGGCCGCAATCTGGTCTCCCTGCCCATCGTCGCCGTCGGCGATAGCGCGGGGAAAATCATCATGGAAATCAGTCATGGCAACGAACACAAGCGATTTGCGGTACAGATCAACGGTGACAGCGATGATCACGTCTAGGCGAACCTTACTGACGCTGACCGCGTATCTCTGTGTTACACCGGCCGTCTGGGCCGGCAGCCCGCTGGACGCCGTCACCCTGCAGGTCATAGAACTGGAGCAGTCGCCGCAGGAGTTCGCCCAGGTCATCGTCGTGCCCGGCGCCGCGCCGGCAGGTAACACCGACGCCGTCAGCGGCGTTGCCGCCGACCCGCTGCGGGTCGCGCCGCTGCCGCGCGCCGCCGTCGGCGCGACCAGCACCGCGCCAGCCCGTGATCCCGCCCTGTTCATCGGCGAACCACGGCTGTGGCAGGACCGCGCCGCGCAGATCAACGCGCAACCGCCGCCGCCCCCGGAGCTGCGGCTGGACAAAACCGCACCGGCGGCACTCATCGGTAACGCCGTTAAAACCCCGCCGACACTGCCGCCGGCCGGCGCCATAGACAAAACCCCGCTGCCAGGGAAGTTGCCTGCGGAAGCGGAGCATGCCGGCACCGGCAGGAATCCTTGAGTCGGTGCCAAGCCCCATAATATGCCGCGGGTTCAGCCGTCCCAGAGAAGCCGGATGTCATTACCAGTTCGCCGTCATACATTGTTGATCGTCATTGCTCTTTGCGCCTGCAGCGCCGTTACCGGCGCCGAGGAAAGCAGCGAATCGCTGTTCACCGCCGCCACCCGCGCCTTCAAACTCAATGATTTCGAATTGGCTTTGCAGCTTTACACCCTGGCCGCCAAGCGCGGCATGGACGATGCCCGACTGAACTACAATCTGGGAGTCACCTACTACAAGCTGGAGCAATACGAAAAAGCCTATCAATCGCTGCAGCTGGCCTCGCGCGACCGCGAATTCAGCTGCCTGGCCCACATCAACATGGGCCTGGCCGCGGCCAGACTGGGCGAAATCGAGCTGGCGCAGCGCCAGTTCAAACTGGCGCGCTTCTACGCCATCACCGATGCCGAACTGGAACTTGCCGAAAACATGCTGACCGACCTGAGCGCCGCCCGGCTGCGCGCGCAACGCTCGCGCCTCTACGGCGCGGTGCGTTCGGAAATCGGCTACAACGATAACGTCATTCTCGAGAATGCCAACTACACCATCGATCCGGTCGGCGAGCAGGACCAGTATCTGGCCGTGGCCATGGATACCAACAAGGCGCTGACCGATCAACTCTCCCTGGCGGGCAGCGCCTACCAGCTGTTGTACAATCGCATCGCTGAATACGAATTCGGCAAGGTCGATCTGGGCATCAGCTACACCACCCTCTATGACGCCTGGGCACTGCGCAGCGCTTACTCCCTGGAACGCAATATATTCGGCGGCAGAAATTTTCAGAATATCTCCACCGTGAATTTCAATATCGGCAAGAACCCGTTTTACGACTCGTTGCTCGGCTTCGATTTTAAATATGCCAAGATCCAGCAGTACGACCCGCGCTATTCGTTCCTCGCCGGCAATCTGTGGCAATTGCAGGCGCGCGCCGGCCTGCGCGATCACGGGCAAAGCCTGCAGATCACCGCCGGCCTGGAGGACAGCAACAGCAAGGACGACCATGATGTCACCGGCCAGCTGCTCACCAGCTACTCGCCGCGCCGTTACCAGCTGGGTCTGGGCGGCACCGCCCTCTGGTTCCACGGCGCCACGGTGAATTTCGATCTGCAGTTTCAGCTCAGCGAATATAAGGACAAGAACACCGAACGCAGCATAACCATCAAACGCAATGACGAGCGCCTGGTGATGCAGATGGAACTGGCCTACCCTTTGTCCCACCAGGTTTGGCTCAGCGCCCGTTATCGGCATCTGAAAAACGATTCCAATATCGCCACCTATACCTATACCAGCAACAATTCCAGCCTCGGCCTGCTGTGGCGCTACTAGCGAATTGACCATGAAGATATCACGGTCAAAGCCTGCGACGGTCGGCGTTTTCCAGACAACGCCTATCCCAAGTATTTCGCTATATCGACGCCAACCAACCGCGGGCTTTCGGTATACATTACGCACATATTCTATCACCATGTTTTACTTGGCTATTTTCTCAATCCCTGGCATTTACCAAGGCGCGCCAGCGAGACATTGGGTAGCCGGCTGCGGCAACCGGTAAAGTATCGTGTGGAACCCGTATTTACCCTGATCAACAGCGTCAATTACAATACGCGGCATAACTGTGGTAGCTGTCGAGAGTTGTGTGACCAAAGCAAATGTTTTTATTGCCGTAGTGATCGCGGCAGTGACGTTCAGTCTTTGGGCCCTGGTAAATCAACCCTATCAGGAGCCCGCCTGGCCAGATCATATACAGGGCTTAACTTTCTCCCCGTTGCATGCCGACCAGAGTCCCATGGCCGGCAGCTATCCAAGCGAGGAGCAGATTGCCGCCGACCTCGCGTTGTTGGCCGGCAAAGTCCGTGCTGTGCGCACGTATACCGTGGAAAAAACCATGGCCCAGGTGCCGGTGCTGGCCGCCAGGTACGATATCAATGTCGCCCTCGGCGCCTGGATAGACAATCGTCTGGAAAAGAATGAAACCGAACTGACGCAGCTGATCACTCTTGCCCGCGCCAACCGCAACGTGATCCGCGCGGTGGTGGGCAACGAAGTCATTCTGCGCAACGATATTCCGCTGGAACAGCTGCTCGACTATCTGGACCGGGCTCGCGATCAGCTGCAAGTCCCGGTCAGCGCCGCCGAACCCTGGCACATCTGGCTGAAATATCCGGAACTGGCGCAACATGTGGATTATCTCGCCGTCCACCTGCTGCCCTACTGGGAAGGCATCAGCGTCGACAATGCCGTCGATTTCGCGGTCGACAAGGTCGAGCGGCTGCGGGCGGCGTTTCCCGACAAGCCCATCGTCATCGCCGAAGTCGGCTGGCCCAGCAACGGCCGCACACGCCAGGATGCGGTCGCCAGCGACGCCAATGAAGCGAAGTTTCTCCGCCGTTTCCTGGTGCGCGCCACCCAGGAAAAATACACCTACTACGTGATGGAAGCGTTCGACCAGCCGTGGAAACAGGAAAATGAAGGCACCGTCGGCGCCTACTGGGGCGTCTATGACGTGGAGCGGCGGGCGAAATTCCCGTTCAGCGAGCCCATCGTCCCGGTGCCGAACTGGCAGATCCTGGCCGGACTATCGGTGCTGATCGCGGCGATCAAATTCGCCCTGCTGCTGCTGGACGGCACTGCCCTGCGCAACAGCGGTCGCAGCTTTCTCGCGGTGGTGGCTTTCACCGCCGCCACCGCCGCCGTCTGGATTATTTACGATTATCTCAACCGCTACATGACACTGGGCAGCATCATCGTCGGCATCCTGCTGGCCTTCGGCATGGTGGGCATCATCATGGTGCTGCTGGCCGAAGCCCACGAGTGGGCGGAAGCGCGCTGGATCAAGGAACGTCGCCGCGCGTTCAAGCCCATACCGCTGGCTGAACAGAAGCTACCCATGGTCTCTATTCATGTACCGGCCTACAACGAACCGCCGGCGATGCTGATCGCCACCCTCAACGCCCTGCAGCGGCTCGACTATCCCAATTATGAAGTCCTGGTCATCGACAACAACACCCGGGACCCGGAAGTGTGGCAGCCGGTGGAAGCCCATTGCGCCCAGCTAGGCCCGCGCTTCCGCTTCTTTCACGTCGACCCGCTGGCGGGATTCAAGGCCGGCGCGCTGAATTTCGCCCTGCAGCAGACGGCAGCGGCGGCGCAGATCATCGCCGTCATCGATAGCGATTACATCGTCGACCGCACCTGGTTGCGTGACCTGGTACCGCAGTTTTCCAACCCAAAAACCGGTATCGTGCAGGCACCGCAGGATTACCGCGACCACGATGACAACGCCTTCAAGGCGATGTGCCACGCCGAATACCGCGGTTTTTTCTTCATTGGCATGGTGACGCGCAACGATCGCAACGCCATCATCCAGCACGGCACCATGACCATGATCCGCAAATCGGTGCTGCAGGAAGTGGGTGGCTGGAGCGAATGGTGCATCACCGAGGACGCCGAACTGGGCCTGCGGGTGTTCGAACACGGTTATGAAGCGGTCTACGACTCGCGCAGCTACGGCAAAGGCCTGATGCCCGATACCTTCCTGGACTTCAAGAAGCAGCGCTATCGCTGGGCCTACGGCGCGGTGCAGATCCTGCGCCGCCACCTGGGAATACTCCTGGATTTCAAATCCAACAAACTGACCACCGGCCAGCGCTATCATTTTCTCGCCGGCTGGCTGCCCTGGATCGCCGACGGCTTCAATCTGCTGTTCACCCTGGCCGCCCTGTGCTGGTCGGCTGCCATGATCCTCTGGCCGAAATCGTTTGATCCACCCCTGGTGCTGTTTTCCATCCTGCCGCTGATGCTGTTCGGCTTCAAGATGGGCAAACTGATCTACCTCTATCGCACCAGCGTCGTCTCCAGCCATCGCCAGACCATCGCCGCCGCCCTCGCCGGACTGGCCCTGTCGCACACTATCGCGCAGGCCATCCTCCTGGGGTTTATCACCAGTAACAAGCCGTTTTTCCGCACCCCCAAGCTGGCCTATGCGGATCCGCTGCGCAAAGCCCTGCTGTCGGCGCGCCAGGAAGCTCTGCTGATGCTGGCCTTGTGGGGCGCCGTTTACGGCGTGACCAGTCAACCGGGCGCGGGCGGCGCGGACCTCATGTTCTGGGTCACAGTGCTGCTGACCCAGTCCATACCCTATTTCGCCGCCGTGGTCGTTGCCCTGCTCAGCGGTTTTTCCTCCCTGCCGGCGACGCTCATCAGCGAGCGCGTGGTCAGCCCGGTGTCCGGCACCGCGCCCATCATCCTTGCGCCGATCGCGCCCATCATTCCGCCGGCGCTGCCCGCGGCGCAGGATTTCCCGCCCGAGGAAGCCAAACGCGTGGCCGGCAGCGACATCCAGCATCCGACTGACGCACCCTAGGCGCGTCAGTCATCCAGACGCACGCAGGGCCCCTTGAGGACGTAGTCGCCGTGGGGCAGCGACGTTGCCGCGGCATAGGTTGGTTCAGCGGATACCGCCAGCATGCTTACGCCATCCAGCACCGTCTCCACCGGCTGTTCGGAATTAACTTCACCGTCCTGCGCCGCGTCGATGACGGCGATGCGCCGCGGCGGTCCGCTGTCCGGCAAGGCCCACAGAATCAGCACCCGGTTTTCCACCAGCGCCGGCGCCTGCAGCACCCGCACCCTGAGCTTGTGACCACGGCGCGGTGCGCTGGCCTGCAACGCCGGCCTGGCGTCTTTGGCGGCGGCCAGGATGCCCACATAGCCCTGCGGCGCACCACCGCCGACAAACGGCAGCAGCGCACTCAGCGCCAGCAGCAGGCCACCGGCGGCCAGTACCACGGTACGCCGGCAATCACCGGCAAACCAGCGGCCAGGAACCGCGCCTGCCGGACGGGCGGGCGCAATGCGTTGCTCTATGGCCTGCCACACGTGCGGCGGCGGCGTGACCGGCGGCAATACCAGCGCCAGGGGGTTGAGGCGGTTTTCCCAGGCGCGCACCCGTTGCTGCATCTCCACGTTGGCACGCAGGAGCTTGTTGACGTAGGCCCGCTCGTCGGCGCCGAGACTGCCCAGCACGTAGTCACCGGCCAGCTGATCGAGCACCAGGGGATCCAGCTGACTCATGGCCGGGGCGTCCGGGTCTCGGCCGCGCCATCGACGGCCTGGCGCAGCTGTTGCAGGCCGCGCCGCAGCCAGCCGGTGACCGTGGCCGACGGCAAGGTCCGCTGCGCCGCCAGCTGCTGGGCCGTGGCGCCGGTAAAATAAGCCGCCACCAGACTGGCGCGGACATTGGCATCCATGGCGGCCAGACCGGTGCGCAGCGCCGGTGGCTGCACCTGTTCCAGACGCGCCGGCAGACCGGCCAGGCCAGCTTCCGCCGGTGCCGGCGCCGGCGGAGCGACGGCGGAGCGCAGATAATCAAATGCACGATGGCGCGCGATGCTGAGCAGCCAGGTGGCGGGACGACTGATGGCCGGCACGTACGAACCGGCATGCAGCCAGACGGCGATATAACATTCCTGCAGAATCGCTTCCGCCACCGCCGAGCCCCGCACCAGCGGCAGCAAAACCGCGTACAGAGCGGGCGCGGTCAACTCATAGAGCCGGTGAAAAGCCTGGGTATCCCGCAGGGCCGTGCGCGCCAGCAGATCGGCCAGCAGGCCGTTGCTGTCGCTCATCGCATTGTCCTGGCTGATCATACCCAGTCGCCCCCGGCCTGGCCTGGCGGATTCATTCGAAGGTGTAGCCGAAGGTGGCGATATCGTCGCGAAAATAGTCCGCTACCCGCTCGCGGGTGACGTCATCGTAGTAGCGGCGATAGTCGCTGCGTCCTTCGGCTTTGCGGCGATGCGGCAAAGCGCGCTGCCGGATACCGATGCGCCGGCATACTTCAGCGAAATCCTCCTGCAGATTCTCGTAGTGGCCGATGAAGTCCACCAGCACCTTGCCGTGCAGATCCTTGACGAAATCCGCCTGCAGCTGAATCGAGGTATCGAAGATGTAGTTGTAAGGGCGCTGCGGATCGAGCTTGACGCGGATGAAATCGGCGAAATTGCTGATATCGCTCAGCAGGTGCCCGTGCTCCTTCTGCACATGGTGCCAGGA